>NZ_JBEOYO010000012.1:0-198763 GCF_040297125.1 Streptomyces sp. NPDC001868
CCCAAACCGGATGACCCGGCCGGGAACGGGGTATCAACATATCTGGCGTTGATTTTTGGCACGCTGTTGAGTTCTCAAGGAACGGACGCTTCCTTTGTACTCACCCAAGCTAGTCTCGGGCTTTCCTCCGGGCAGTTTCCCTTCGGTCTTGCTGTTTTGCGTTTCCAACCTTACCAGATCCGTTTTCCGTTCCGTTTCCGGTCGGATTTCATTTCCGGTGGCCGTTGGAGGGCCTTGCCTAATTAATTGCCTTTCGGCTTTCTTTCGGCGAGTCCGACTTTATCAGAAGTTTTTGGCCGGACTGACCGACCGCTCGATCCTGAATCATCGGAGTGGGCTCACTCGGGAAATCATATTCGCGAGAAGCCGATAGATTTTCACTGTCACCCTAGGGCATATCCACCTCTAGGCAACTGTTCTAATCTACCTCCCCACAGTCACCGTGTCAACGGCTCTTGCGGGAACGAAGAGGAGACTAACAGCCCGGGAGGGGTGGATGCACATCAGGCGGCCGTAGGCACCGCGGCACTGCGTTCGTGCTCCTCGACGTCGCCCGTGTCACCGGCACGGACGGCGCGCCCGCCCAGGACGTAGACGTACGCGAGGAAGGCGAGCTCGGCGAGGACGCCGATGGTGATGCGGGCCCAGGTGGGCAGGCCGGACGGGGTGACGAAGCCTTCGATGGCGCCGGAGACGAAGAGGACCAGCGCCAGGCCTATCGCCATGCCCACGGCGGCTCGCCCCTCCTCGGCCAGTGCCGAACGGCGCGTACGCGGGCCTGGGTCGATGACGGTCCAGCCGAGGCGCAGGCCCGTGCCGGCGGCGACGAAGACAGCCGTCAGTTCGAGGAGGCCGTGCGGGAGGATCAGGCCGAGGAAGACGTCCAGGCGGCCGGCCGACGTCATCAGGCCGATGCCGACACCCAGGTTGAGCATGTTCAGCAGCAGGATCCAGAGGACCGGCAGGCCCAGGAAGATGCCCAGGACCAGGCACATCGCGGCGGCCTGGGCGTTGTTCGTCCAGACCTGGGCGGCGAAGGACGCGGCGGGATGGCTGGAGTAGTACGTCTCGTACTGGCCGCCGGGGCGGGTCATCTCGCGCAGTGCGTCGGGGGCCGCGATGGAGGCCTGGACCTCCGGGTGGGTGCCGATCCACCACCCCAGGATCACGGCGACGAGGGTGGAGAGCAGTGCGGTGGGGACCCACCAGTGACGGGAGCGGTAGACCGCGGCGGGGAAGCCATGGGTCAGGAAGCGGGTGACGTCGCGCCAGGAGGCACGGCGGTTCCCTGTCACGGCACTACGCGCGCGTGCCACCAATTGGCTGAGGCGGCCGGTGAGCTGAGGGTCCGGAGCGCTCGACTGGATCAGTGAGAGATGGGTGGCCGTGCGCTGGTAGAGAGCGACGAGTTCGTCGACCTCGGCTCCGTTGAGGCGGCGCTGGCGTCGGAGCAGGGCGTCGAGGCGGTCCCACTCGGCACGATGGGCGGACACGAAGACATCGAGGTCCATCGGGTGTGCTGCTCCTCGTCCCTCTCACTACTGCGTGTCGGCTTGTCGTACTGGTCGTACTGCGGCGCGATGTGACCTCAGCTTGGCAGACTGGCCACTCTCGGGGCAGGTCAGGGGATGAAACCGGAAGGACTACGGGTGTGAGTGAGCTAGTGACGGGCGAGGCGGTGGCGCTGGAGCTGCGTCCCGCGAAGCTGCCGAGCCGGGCGCTGGCCGTGCTGCTCGACCTGATCGTGGCCATGGTCGTGTATCTCGCGGTGGTCCTGGTCCTGGTGCTGTCGACAGCCGGCCTCGACGAGGCCGCGCAGATGGCGATATCCATCGCGAGCTTCCTGCTCGTCCTGGTGGGTGGGCCGATCGCGGTGGAGACGCTGAGCCATGGGCGTTCGCTGGGGAAGCTGGCGTGCGGGCTGCGGGTGGTGCGGGACGACGGTGGGCCGATCCGGTTCCGGCACGCGCTGGTGCGCGGTGCGGTCGGGGTGGTCGAGATCCTGGTGACGTTCGGGGTCGTCGCGTGCATCGCCTCGCTGGTGTCGGCGCGGGGGCGGCGGCTGGGTGACGTGTTCGCGGGGACGCTGGTGGTGCGGGAGCGGGTGCCGGCCGGGCGGACGGCGTTCGTGCCTCCGCCGCCGCCCTGGCTCGCGGGGCAGTTCTCCGGGCTGGACCTGTCCGCGGTTCCGGACGGGCTGTGGCTGGCCGTCCGGCAGTACCTGACACGGATGCGGCAGCTGGACCCGCAGGTCGGTGCGGCGATGGCGGAACGTCTCGCCGCTGACCTCGCGGCGCGTACGGGGGCTCCGGCGCCGTACGGGGTGCCGCCGGGCGCGTATCTGGCGGCGGTGGTGCACGAGCGGCAGGCGCGGGAGGCGCGCCAGGCGTTCGGGGGCGCGCGGGGCGGGGCTCAACCTCCGGTGGCCCAGCCACCCGTGGCTCCAGCTGCCCAGCCTCCCTCGGCTCCGGTGTACGCCCCGCCCGGGCAGTACGTGAGCCCGTCCCCGCAGACGGGTGCCTCGGGGTATGTGCCGCCGGCGGGGCCCACGGGGGTCGCTCCCGGTGGAGCTGTTCCCGAAGCGCCGGGAGCCCCGCAGCCGCCTGCCGAGCGGCCGGGCACGGGGTTCGCGCCGCCTGCGTAGGCCTTACCGGCGGTTGGCGGCTGCGTAGGCCTCACCGGCGCCTACGTATGCCCTCATCGGCGGTCGTCCGAGCCGCTGGCTGCCGGACACCGGCGTCAGTCGAACGTCGACGGCGGTGTTTCCAGGTGCTCCAGCTCGATTCCGGGTGCCGCCAGGACCACGTCGCCCGCTAGGTGAACGGTGTGCCGCTCGCCCGTGTCCAGGGCTGTGACCTGGTATTCGTCCACGGTCAGAGGGCCGTTGTCAGTGGCGTGTGCTTCTCTTTCGATCAAGGCCCAGGACTGGTCGAGGGTGCGCGGGGCGAGGACCGGGTCGGTGAAGGCGACGAGGCGTACGCGGGTGGCGGGCGCGGAGGGGGTGAGGCGCAGGAGGCGGGCGGTGGCGACCAGGAAGGCCGGGGAGGTGCCGGTGAAGGCGTGGGCGGGGACGTTGCCTTCGGTGGCCTCCGTGCCGGTGGGGTCGGTGCGGACCCAGGTGACGCCGTCGAGAGCGGCGCCGCGGACCTGCCAGCTCGCGGCGTGGAGTTCGAGGCGGATGGGGCGGCCGAGTTCGTCGAGGGCCAGGTCGACGGAGCCGACGTGGTCGCCGGACGGGGCGGTCAGCTGGGAGACATAGCGCCAGCCGGACGGGCCGGGCGCGCAGTGGAAGTGTTCTTCGGCGAGGAGGGTGTGGTCGTGCAGGTCATGAAGCGAATACCGGCCGCGGGGCATGGGCGTCCTGGGTCTTGACGGGCTGGTCCGGCCGGCGAGCGAGGCGGAAGGCCGAACGGGCAGGCCCCCGGCACGGGGGTGCGGGGGCCTGCCTGGGAGCTGCTGCCGGGACGGGTGGGTCCGTGCGTGGACGCACCCGCCGCCGGGCGGATCAGTGGCGGATCAGTAGCGGTAGTGATCCGGCTTGTACGGGCCCTCGACCTGCACGCCGATGTACGCGGCCTGCTCGGGGCGGAGCGTCGTGAGCTTCACGCCGAGCGCGTCGAGGTGGAGGCGGGCGACCTTCTCGTCGAGGTGCTTGGGCAGCGTGTAGACGCCGGTCGGGTACTCGGCCTGCTTGGTGAACAGCTCGATCTGGGCCAGGGTCTGGTCCGCGAAGGAGTTGGACATCACGAAGGACGGGTGACCGGTGGCGTTGCCCAGGTTCAGCAGTCGGCCCTCGGACAGGACGATGAGGACCTTGCCGTCGGGGAACTTCCAGGTGTGGACCTGGGGCTTGACCTCGTCCTTGACGATGCCGGGGATCTTCGCGAGGCCGGCCATGTCGATCTCGTTGTCGAAGTGGCCGATGTTGCCGACGATGGCCTGGTGCTTCATCTTGGCCATGTCGGCGGCCATGATGATGTCCTTGTTGCCGGTCGTGGTGATGAAGATGTCGGCCTTGTCGACGACGTCGTCGAGGGTGGCGACCTGGTAGCCGTCCATCGCTGCCTGGAGCGCGCAGATCGGGTCGATCTCGGTGACGATCACGCGGGCGCCCTGGCCGCGGAGGGACTCCGCGCAGCCCTTGCCCACGTCGCCGTAGCCGAAGACGACGGCGGTCTTGCCGCCGATGAGGACGTCGGTGGCGCGGTTGATGCCGTCGATCAGGGAGTGGCGGCAGCCGTACTTGTTGTCGAACTTCGACTTGGTGACGGCGTCGTTCACGTTGATCGCCGGGAACAGCAGGTCGCCGTCACGCTGCATCTCGTACAGGCGGTGGACGCCGGTGGTGGTCTCCTCGGTCACGCCGCGGATCTCAGAGGCGAGCTGGGTCCACTTCTGCGAGCCCTCGGTGATGGTCCGGCCGAGGAGTTCGAGGACGACGCGGTGCTCGTCGGACTCGGCGGTGTCGAGGGAGGGGACCTTGCCCTCCTTCTCGTACTGGACACCCTTGTGGACGAGCATAGTGGCGTCGCCGCCGTCGTCCAGGATCATGTTCGGGCCGCCGGTGGGGGTGTTCGGCCAGGTCAGCGCCTGCTCCGTGCACCACCAGTACTCCTCCAGGGTCTCGCCCTTCCAGGCGAAGACCGGGACGCCCTGCGGGTTCTCGGGCGTACCGTTCGGGCCGACCGCGATCGCGGCGGCCGCGTGGTCCTGGGTGGAGAAGATGTTGCAGGACACCCAGCGGACCTGGGCGCCCAGGGCGACCAGGGTCTCGATCAGGACGGCGGTCTGCACGGTCATGTGCAGCGAGCCCATGATCCGGGCGCCGGCCAGCGGCTGAGTGGCGGCGAACTCCCTGCGGATCGCCATCAGGCCGGGCATCTCGTGCTCGGCGAGAGTGATCTCCTTGCGGCCGAACTCGGCCAGGGAGAGGTCGGCGACCTTGAAGTCCTGCCGGTTGTCGACAGTCGTCATTGCGAACTGCTCCTCGGTGTCGGGTCGAGGGTGGGTAGGGCTGGTCTGCGCGGCGGCGGACACAGGGGTGCCCCGAAGAGGACACAGGCATGCCCGCGTGCGCGCAGCGCAGTCCGTCGGAGGCCCTCTCTCCCTCGGCCGGTCCCGGTGGGACCGCCCGACCGCCATCAGCAGCGACGTCTGGCTCCGTCCCAAGCTACACCGGTCGGCCCGGCCGCCCCAGTCCGCCTGCGTACAGATCAAGCCGAAGGGGCTGGGGATCGGCGGGCCGGGGACGAAGCAGGGCCCGTCGCGTTGGTGCGCGACGGGCCCTGCTGTCCTGCGGAGTGCCGGTGGGTCAGTGACCGGCGGTGGGGGCCGGGCCGCCGGGGGCGGCCTCGGGGTCGGCGCCCTTGGCGGCTTCCGTCTCGCTGTAGATGTCGGGTTCGAGGTAGATGACGCGGGCGATCGGGACGGCCTCACGGATGCGGGCCTCGGCGGCGTCGATCGCGTGGGCGACCTCGGTGGCCGTTTCGTCGTGCCGGACGGCGATCTTGGCGGCGACGAGCAGTTCCTCGGGGCCGAGGTGGAGCGTGCGCATGTGGATGATGGCGGGGACGGTGTCGCCGTCGACGATCGCGGCCTCGATCTTCCTGACGTCCTCCACGCCGGCGGCCTCGCCCAGGAGCAGCGACTTGGTCTCGGCGGCCAGGACGATCGCGATGAGGATCAGCAGGACACCGATGCAGAGCGTGCCGATGCCGTCCCAGATGCCGTCGCCGGTGGCGAGGGCCAGGCCGACGCCGCCGAGGGCGAGGATCAGACCGACGAGCGCTCCCAGGTCCTCAAGGAGCACGACGGGGAGCTCGGGGGCCTTGGCGTGGCGTACGAACCCCTTCCAGGACTGCGTGCCGCGGAGCGTGTTGGACTCCTTGATGGCGGTCCGGAAGGAGAAGGTCTCGGCGATGATCGCGAAGACGAGGACGCCGACCGGCCAGATCCAGTTCTCGATCTCGTGCGGGTCCTTGATCTTCTCGTAGCCCTCGTAGATGGCGAACATGCCGCCGACGGAGAAGAGGACGATGGAGACGAGGAAGGCGTAGATGTACCGCTCGCGGCCGTAGCCGAAGGGGTGTTGCGGGGTCGCCTCGCGCTGGGCCTTCTTGCCGCCGAGGAGGAGCAGGCCCTGGTTGCCGGAGTCGGCGAGGGAGTGCACGGACTCCGCGAGCATCGATGACGAGCCGCTGAAGACGAACGCCACGAACTTCGCTACCGCGATCGCGAGGTTGGCGGCGAGTGCCGCCACGATCGCCTTGGTGCCGCCTGACGCGCTCATGTGTCCGAGGTGTCCCTTCGCCTACGCGTATGTCTGTGCATGGGCATGGGTACCCACGCTTCCGTCCGTCACCGGCCGGGCTTTGCCCGCCTTTTGCAGGGGGCATTGTTGCAGCCCGGTCCGGCGTCGGTGCGCCAGGCTCTGGATCAGGGGCCGTTCCCGCCGCTCGCGCGACGGCTCGCGCGGCTCAGGCGACCACGGTGGCGCGGAACAGGGTGCCCGGTCCGGACACCTCCGCCTTCTCGTCCGCCGGGACGAAGACGGACTCGCCGGGGGCGAGCGTGTGTTCGCCCGCGCGGACCGAACCGGCCGTGCAGAGGAGGATCTGCGGGGTGGCGCGGGTGAGATCGTGCGGGGCGGTGGCCTCGGGGAGGACGAAGCGGGAGAGGCGGAACTCGTCGATGGGGGTCTCGTAGACCTCCTCGCCGTCGGGGGACGCCTCGGGACGCAGGACGCCGGGGTCGGTCGCCTCGAAGCGGACGATGCGCAGGAGTTCGGGGACGTCGACGTGCTTGGGGGTCAGGCCGCAGCGCAGGACGTTGTCGGAGTTGGCCATGATCTCGACGCCGAGGCCGTTGAGGTAGGCGTGCGGGATGCCTGCGCCGAGGAACAGGGCCTCGCCGGGCTGCAGGCGTACGTGGTTGAGCAGCATCGCGGCGATGACGCCGGGGTCGCCCGGGTAGTGGTGGGCGATGTCGGCGTACGGGGCGTAGGCGCCGCCGAGGCGGGCGCAGGCGGCCGCGGCCTCGGTGACCGTGTGGGTCATCTCCTCGGGGTCGGCGCCCAGGACGGCGGTCAACACCTCGCGCAGCGCGGCCTCTTCGGGGTGGGCGTGCAGGAGGTCGGCGTACGGCTTGAGGGAGTCGACGTCGAGGGCGGCGAGCAGGTCGGCGGCCTGGAGCGGGTCGCGGAAGCCGCAGAGGCCGTCGAACTCCGTGAGGGCGCAGATCAGTTCGGGCTTGTGGTTGGCGTCCTTGTAGTTGCGGTGGCCCGCGTCGATCGGGATGCCGCGCCGCTCCTCGTCCTCGTAGCCCTCCCTGGCCTGTTCGAGGTCGGGGTGGACCTGGAGGGAGAGGGGGGCTCCGGCGGCGAGGAGCTTGAGGAGGAACGGGAGGCGGGGGCCGAACTTGGCGACGGTGCGCGCGCCCAGCTCTCGCTCCGGGGCCTCGTCGATCACCTCGGTGAGGGGGCCGCGTCCGGTGCGCGAGGGGGCGCCGGGGTGGGCTCCCATCCACATCTCCGCCTGCGGCTCGCCGGTGGGGGCCACGCCGAGGAGCTGCGGGATGGCGGTGGTCGAGCCCCAGGCGTAGGGGCGGACGGTGTTGTCGAGGCGGTCCATGGTGTGTGCTTCTCCGTAGGTGGGGAGCCGGCCGAGGCCCCGGTCAGGGTCGGGCTCCGGTAAAGATCAGGCTCCGGAAGCGAGCGACAGGTAAACGGCGGCGAAATCCGTGATGGCGATCATCTCCGCGAGGGTTTCCAGGTCGCTGCCCTCCTCGGGTTCCAGCTCGCTGATCGCGGTGTCGTGGCCGAGGGCCAGCTCGCGGGCGGACGGTACGGCGCTCAGGCCCCCGGTCGGGCGGTCGCGGACGAGCACCACGCGCGCGTGCAGCACGGGTGCGTCCTCGACGCGGTCGCGGAAGAAGTCGTCGGGGTCGGCGTTCGCGGCGAGCGGGCCGGACAGCAGCACCGTGTGCGAGGCGAGGGCCTCAGGGAGCTGGGCGGCGAGCGCGGGGCGGCCCGCCAGTTCGGAGAGGGCGGAGGCGAAACGCCGGCCCACCGGGCCCGCGGCCTGTCCTTCGGTCCAGATCAGCGGGAGCACGTCCGCCAGCTCGGCGGCGAGCGTCTTGGCGGGGTTGCTGTAGGTGGCGATGGCCGGGCCGCAGCGCTCGGCGACGTGGTCGAGGCGGTCGGCGACCTTCTGCAGGGCGTCCGGCGGGGCGGCGACCAGGCCGGTGCGGTCCAGCAGCGCGAGCATCGGGGTGAGCAGCGCCCACAGGATGCCGGGGGCGGCGGCGCCGAGGGGCACCTCCTGCTCGTACGGGGCGGTCGCCATCGGTACGAAGAGGCCGTGGGCGCCTTCGACCGCCGTGGCGACGGGGCTGTGGGCCGGGGCGACGGCGACGACCGTGCTGCCCCGGCGGTACGCCTGGTCGACGAGGAGCGCCAGGCCGGGTTCGCTGCCGTCCGCGGTGGCGACCAGGAGGAGGTCGACCGGGCCCGCCCAGCCGGGGAGCTCCCAGCGGAGGGCGCCCGCGGCGGGGGCCACGCCGGAGGGGTGGAGGCGGATGATGGGGCAGCTCGATCCGGCGAGGGCGCCGAGCAGGTCGGCGACGCCCGCGGAGGCCATGCCGGGGCCCGCGATCAGGAGGGCGCGGGGGCGGCCGTCCGGTTTCAGGTCCGGGATGCCGGCCTCGATACCGAGGCGGATGGCCGTACGGACCCGGGCGCCGGCCTCGGCGGCGCCGCGGAGCAGGTCGCGGCGGTCCGCCTCCGACAAGGCGTCGGGGGTGTCCAGCAACGATTCGTCGAGCATGGGCGGAAGTCTCCGATCGCCGGGTGCCCTGGTCGCCCGTACGCCGGGTTTCCCGGTTCGTACGGGGTTACGCCTTGCGTGCGAGCTTGGTCGCGCGGGTCACTCGGGGCGGCGGGCCTCGTCGACGAGGAGTACGGGGATGCCGTCCCGGATCGGGTAGGCGAGGCCGCAGTCCTGGCTTGTGCACGTCAGCTCGGTGTCCTCCTCCGTGAGGGGGGCGTGGCACGCCGGGCAGGCGAGGATCTCCAGGAGGCCGGCTTCGAGCGGCATGTCGGGGTCCCTTCGGGGGGCGGGGTTTTTGCGGTGCGGCCTGGTCAGAGTACCGCCGTGGAGGGGTTGGTGCCGGGGTTGGGGGGAGGGGGTGTATCGCCCCCGCCGCCCCTACCCGTCCCATCCCCAGGGGCTGCGCCCCTTCGACCCCCACAGCGCGCGTCCGGTGGGGCTTCTCGCGCAGTTCCCCGCGCCCCTTCAGGGCGCGGGCTCACGCCCTGATGATCCCCAGCACCTCGTCCCGCACCTTCGCCATCGTCGTCTCGTCCCTCGCCTCGGCGTTCAGGCGGAGGAGGGGTTCCGTGTTGGAGGGGCGGACGTTGAACCACCAGTCGGCGGCGGTGACGGTGAGGCCGTCCAGCTCGTCCAGGGTGATGCCCTCCTGGCCCTCGTAGGCCGCCTTGATCGCCGCGAGGCGGCCCGTCTGGTCGGCGACCGTGGAGTTGATCTCGCCGGAGCCGGCATAGCGGTCGTACTGGGCGACGAGGCCGGAGAGGGGGCCGTCCTGGCCGCCGAGGGCGGCGAGGACGTGGAGGGCGGCCAGCATGCCCGTGTCGGCGTTCCAGAAGTCGGCGAAGTAGTAGTGGGCGGAGTGCTCGCCGCCGAAGATCGCGCCGGTCCTGGCCATCTCGGCCTTGATGAAGGAGTGGCCGACGCGGGTGCGCACCGGCGTGCCGCCGTTCTCCTTCACCACCTCCGGGACGGACCAGGACGTGATCAGGTTGTGGATGACCGTGCCCTTGCCGCCGTGCCTGGCGAGCTCGCGGGAGGCGACCAGGGCGGTGATCGCGGAGGGCGAGACGGGGTTGCCCTGCTCGTCGACGACGAAGCAGCGGTCGGCGTCGCCGTCGAAGGCGATGCCGAGGTCGGCGCCCTCCTCGCGGACCCGCTTCTGGAGGTCGACGATGTTCGCCGGGTCGAGGGGGTTGGCCTCGTGGTTCGGGAAGGTGCCGTCCAGCTCGAAGTACATGGGGACCAGGTCGAGCGGCAGGCCGGCGAAGACCGTCGGGACGGTGTGGCCGCCCATGCCGTTGCCCGCGTCGACGACGACCTTCAGGGGGCGGATCGAGGTCAGGTCGACGAGGCCGCGGAGGTGCGCCGCGTAATCCTCCAACGTGTCTCGCTGGGTGATCGTTCCCGGTGTCGCGGCCGGCGCCGGGGCGCCCGAGTCGCTCCAGCCCTCGACCAGTTCACGGATCTCGGCGAGGCCGGTGTCCTGGCCGACGGGGGCGGCGCCCGCGCGGCACATCTTGATGCCGTTGTACTGGGCGGGGTTGTGGGAGGCCGTGAACATCGCGCCGGGCAGGTTCAGCGCGCCCGACGCGTAGTACAGCTGGTCCGTCGAACAGAGGCCGATCTCGGTCACGTTCACCCCGAGCGCCGCCGCCCCGCGCGCGAAGGCACGCGACAGGCCGGGCGAGGAGGGCCGCATGTCGTGGCCGGTCACCAGGGCTTTCGCACCGGTCACCCGTACGAAGGCCGCCCCGAACAGCTCGGCCAGGGTCTCGTCCCACTGGTCCGGGACCACCCCGCGTACGTCGTACGCCTTCACGATCGTCGACAGATCAGCAGCCACGGTCAAACCCTCCTGAAGTCCTCACCGGTCACCCCAAACTACCCGCCCGAGGCGCCAGTCGGCTGTGTGACCTCTGAGAACTTCCGTGGTCCGGTGGGAGTACGCCCACGGGCCAGAGCAACGGGCCCGGCCGGGGCGTCAGTTGTCGGGTGAGCGCAGCACGCGGAGGTGGCCTCGGCGGGCGACCTCCATCGGGTCCGCCGTGCGTGGGCCGCCACCGGCTTCCGCGGCGCGCCGCTGCGGGCGGGCCGCCTCGCGCACGGCGTTGGCGAGCGCCTCCAGGTCGTCACCGCTGGGGCGCGCGGGGGCCGAGGCGTCCAGCAGCCGTACGACCTCCCAGCCGCGCGGCGCGGTGAGGCGCTCGGAGTGCTCGGCGCACAGGTCGTAGCAGTGGGGTTCGGCGTAGGTGGCGAGGGGGCCGAGGACCGCGGTCGAGTCGGCGTAGACGTACGTCAGCGTCGCGACGGCGGGGCGGCCGCAAGCGGTGCGCGAACAGCGACGTACAGGGCTCACGACGTTGGACGGTACCGCACTCTTGAGCGGGCCGCGACGACTCTCCACCAGGTCACTCCACCGTGTCGTGCTGTGAAACGCCCCACACGCCCCTCCGGACCCACCGCGTTGACCTGCGAGTAACCCCTCGTCCGGGATGCCGAACGGCCCTGAATGCGGTCAACTTTAGGTACAAACCATGCCAATTGGCGTGAGTTCGGCGGTCTCGGAGAGATACGGAATCGAGCCCAACCTTGGCTGGAATGGTCATCCCGCGACATGCCGTACGGGCCGCCGCGACCCCGTCGTGCGGCGAGCCGGTTGGACATGCCAGGTCAGCGGTGTCGGGTCAGCGGTGTCTGGTGGTGCGTGCCGCCGGGGGCGTGGAGCCGGGCGGGCGGACCTCGCGGGGACTACGCTTCACAGGTGATGGACAACCTCGTACCGCCCCGCGCCGCCTCCGCACCCGGGCCCCGCCGCCGAGATCGGCACGGCAGGGGGATGCGTGGGCCCATCGCGCCGCCGCAGGTGCCGCTCTCGGCGAGTCGGGCGGATGTGTTCGCGAATCTGGTGCAGGACTCCGTGGAGCGGCTGGAGCGGCGGTTGCCGCAGCTGGCGGACATCGACTTCCTCGTGCTGGAGGTGCCTCGGCTCGACGGGCCGGTGGACGGGGCCTGGAACGACGAGGCCGTGCCGCTCGGGGGGACCGTGGCGGCGCGGGAGGGGCGGCCGGCTCGGGTCGTGGTGTATCGGCGGCCGGTGGAGATTCGCACGAAGGGGCGGGAGGAGCGGGCCGCGCTGGTGCATGAGGTCGTGGTGGAGCAGGTGGCGGAGTTGCTGGGGCTGAATCCGGAGAGTGTGGATCCTCGGTACGGGGAGGACTGAACCGTGGGTTCGCCCGGGGTGGGTGGGTCGGCGCGGGTTCGGTGGGGGTTCTCGCGCAGTTCCCCGCGCTCCTGAGATGCCGGGGCTGCGCCCCGTGCATTTCAGGCCCGCAGCCCCGTCGACTTCCAGGCCCGCAGGGGCCTGAAGCTTTTAGGGGCGCGGGGAACTGCGCGACCAGCCCCCACCCACCCGCACTCGCCGACGCACCGAACCCCCCACCCCCTCCCGCGAAGCGCTACCTCTGCAGGATCGACAGGTCTTGGCGGGCCTCCGGGACGGCTACCGTGCCTCGGTCGTCCGGGAGGGTTTGGATGGTGAAGGCGGGGACGGTGTCGAGCTTGGATTCGAGGGTGCGGGAGGCGTAGACGGGGCCGCCGGAGGTGGGTTCGACGGTGAGGGCGTAGGTGCCCTTGAGGCCGGCCGGGGCGGGCATGTCGACGTTCTGGGTGGTGCCGGCCTTGATCGTGAACGTCTTCGTCGTGGGCTCGCCCCCGCCGCTGCCGGCGGACGCGGTGACCTTGACCTCGGCCGCGCCGTTCGGGGCGGTGAGGGCGAGGGTCGTGCCCTTGGCACGGTTGTCGGCGACCGTGGCGCGCGCGCCGACCGCGCGGGTCGCCGGGATGAAGGCCGTCTCCTGGTTGGCGCCCTTGCCCCGCACGACGCGGAGCGCGGCCACCACCGGGACCGACTGGCCGGTGGGGGTGAGGATGAGGGATCCGGCCTCGCCGCGCGTGATGTCACCCAGATCGGCGGTGGCGGTCATCCCCCCCTTGACGTGCAGCGTCTCGTTGCCGGCCGGGGTGATCGTGCCGTTGGGCGAGGCGAGGCGGAGCTTCAGGTCGGCGTCGGTCTCGCCGGGGGTGAAGGCGACGAGGGTCACGGAGGTGGCGTCCTTCGGGATGCCGGGGAGGACCAGGCTGCCGGCCGGGTCGGCCGCGGCGGCGAGCCAGTCGCCGCCCTGCTTGTCGTCGAGGGCCTGGACCGCCGCGGCGACCCGGCCGCTGCGGACGCTGACGTGGACTGTGAGGTCGGCCTCCTTCGCCGTGGCGAGCGTCGACAGCAGGACCGGCTCGGCGGCGCGGGGCTGGACCGTGATGCCGTCCCCGACCGTCGACTTCAGGGCGCCGTCCTTGCCGTACAGCTCGATGTCGACGACGGCCGCCGAGTCGTCGGGGTTGACGAGGTGGGCGTAGTCGGTGCGGCCGGCGGCGGTACTGGCGCCCGGGAACCAGAACTCCGTGTCCGGGGCGGTGCAGTTGACGCCGAGCAGGCCGCGGCCGGTGCCGGCGGCGACCTCGGTGGTCTCCTGGACCGTCCAGCCGGGCGCGAACCTCCCCTCGGCCGTGCCGATCAGCGCGGGTGAGTCGCCGCCGTCGGTGCCGCCGGTGACGGGCTTGCCGGGCTCCTTGACCTCGACGACCGGCTTGGCCGCCTTGTCGCCCTTGCCGTCCTTGCCGTCCTCGCTCTTGTCGCCCTTGCCGGGGTCCGTCGACTCCGCGCCCGCCGCGACGAGTTCGGCGCCGCCCTTGCCCGCGGTGCCCTCGGTGACGGGGGTGAAGGAGGTGTACGCGGTCTCCGCGAGGTCCGAGGTGCTCGGCTGGGGGCAGAGCAGGCTCGTGCGCTGGACGGGCAGTTGGGCGGCCGCCTTCGTGGTGGTGTCGCCGCCGGAGGCGTCGGGCGTGGTGAGCACCGCGAAGCCGGTGACGGCGGCGAGGGCGGTCGCGCCGGCGATCAGGGACAGGGTCTGGCGGTTCACTGCTGGCTCCCGTCGGGGCGCTCACTGTCGGGGCCGGTGCCGTGCGACGGGTCGTACGTCGCGTCGTAGCCCTGGGTGTACGTCTGGTCGTACGAGGCGGTGTTGCCCCCGTAGGAGGCGTACGGGTCGTACTGGCCGCCCTGGTCGGGGTCGGCCTGGTAGTACTGCTGCTGGTCGTACGCGCCCGCCGGGTACTGCTGGGCGCCCTGGTACTGCTGGTCGTACTGGCCGTACTCGGCGCCCGCGCCCGTCTGGTTCGCGTCCCACTCGCCGTACGTCTGCTGCTGCGGGACGGGGGCGGCGACCGGGAACTCCTCGGGAGGGGCGGTCGGGTCGGGGTCGGCGGACTGTTCGGCCTCGGCCTCCGCCTGGGCGCGCAGGCGGCGGGCGCGGCGGCCGTCGCCCGTGACGTCCTGGGCGGGGACGGCGACGGGCTCGTCGGGGAGGTCGTCGTCGACGTCCCTGCGGCGGCCGGGGAGGGCGAGGACCACGAGGACGACGGCGAGCGAGCCCTGGGCCCACAGCCAGCCGGTGTGGCTGACGGGGGCGTCGAAGGTGACGTCCAGCCGGCCGCCGTCCACGGGCAGCTGGAAGCCCTGGGCCCAGCCGTCGACCGTGGTCGCGGTGAGCGGCTTGCCGTCGAGGGTGGCGGTCCAGGACTCGTCGGCGGTGTCGGCGAGGCGCAGGACGCGGCCCGAGCCGCCGGCCGGGATGGTGGTGTGCACGTCGACGGGGCCGGCGGCGACGGCCTTCGGCTCGCCGGAGGAGGCCTCGATGGTGACGCGGGAGACCTGGCGGTCCACCCGCCACAGGGCGCTGCCGTCCTGCTGGCTGAGGCGGCTCAGGCCGGGCGTGGCGTCCAGGACGCGGGCGACCTCGCGGGGCGCGCCCGGGCGGACCAGGACGTACCGCACGGCGAAGCCGCCGAGCTCGTCGGTCTGGTCGGCGCCGGAGCCCGCGACGAGGTTGGCGACGACCTTGTCCAGTTGCTCGCTGTCCCCGGCGGCGGCGGTGAGTTCGGCGTCGCCGAGGCGGACGCCGGAGCCTCGGACCAGGGTGTAGCCGACCTCGGCGGTGGAGTCGCTGTCGAGGACCAGGGTGCGGGCCTGGTCGCGGGTGCCGCTCTCCTCGGCGACGAACGCGGGCACCTGGACGGGGTCGCGGCGCTCCAGGGGGCCGTCGGCGCCGCCGAGCACCCATCCTGCGGCGGCCAGCAGCGGGCCGACGGCGGCGGCGAGCGCGATGAGCACGGCCACCGGCTGCCGCCAGCCGAAGCTCTGCTTGGCCACGCGGTGGCGTGCCCCGTCGGCACCCAGGGTGGCGGCGGCGAGGAGGGCGATGCCGTGGACGAGGGTGGCGGGGCCGGCCCAGGTGGAGGCGTTGGAGAGGACCGCGAAGACCAGGGCCACCAGGGCGGCGGTCCAGGCGGTCCGGATCGCCGGCTGCCGTTCCGAGCGGAGCAGGGCGGCCAGCGCGGCCAGGACGACACCGATGAGCGTCAGCCCGCCGACCGTGCCGGGGCCGCCGGGGCTGATGCCGAGCAGGTCGGTCGCCGAGGCGGTGCCGCTGCCGTACTCCAGACCGGCCTCCTCGAAGAAGCCGAACGGCAGGAGCGTCAGCGACCAGGGGGCGAGGATCAGCAGCGGGGTGCCCAGCTGGGCGAGGAAGCGCGGGCCGTAGGCGGTGAGTTCGCGGCGGCGCACGGCGAGCAGGCCGAGGCCGAGGAGCAGCGCGATGGGCCACACGATCGGGGTGAACGCGGTGGTGATCGTCAGCAGCAGCGCGTACGCCCAGGTGGCACGCCAGCTGCCGCGCGCCCCCGTGCTGTTGGTGAGGCCGCCGGCCGCCGCACCCGCGCGGGCGACGAGGGGCAGCAGGACCGCGAGGACGGCGGTGCCGATGCGGCCGGTGGCGAGCGCGCCGGTGACGGCGGGCAGGAAGGCGTACACGACGGCCGCCCAGGCGCGCAGCAGCCGGGACTCGACCAGGGGGCGCGAGGCGAAGTACGCGGTGAAGCCGGCCAGGGGCACGGACGCCACGAGGAGCACGGTGACCGCGAGCCCGGCGGAGCCGAAGAGCAGGGAGGCGAGCATGGCCACGATCGCCAGGTACGGCGGCGCGGCCTCGGCGCCGCCCGCGCCGACCGGGTGCCAGCCGTCCAGGTAGCGCGACCACAGCTCGGCCGAGTCGGCGGGGGCGGGCAGCAGGGTGCCGCCCGCGAGGGCGCCGCCGCCGAGCAGTTCGCGGCAGGCGACGAGCGAGGCGAGCAGCAGGAGTGCGAAGAGCACCGGCCCGGGTGCGCGCGCGACGCGCTTGAGCCGGGCGAACTGCTCGACCTGCAGGAAGTCGGCGTCGTCGTCCCCGGGGCCCGACTCGACCGCGCCGCCGTGCCGTCCGGCCTGGGAGGACTCGGCGTCGGAGCGGCCGAAGAGATCGCCCGCGGCCTGTTCGACGGTGGCCCGGACGGTCGCGCCGGGCGGTGGGAACAGCGGGCGCAGCTCGCCCTTGTCCAGCTGTGAACGGCCTCGTCTGCGCCGCCCGGCGATGATCCGCTCGGGCCGCAGCAGCACGCTCAGCAGACCTCGGATCTCGTCGACGGCCTGTCCGGGCACCTTGCCGACGAGATACGCGACGGTCCTGAGCAGGGTGCCGAGGACGACGCGCAGCAGCACCCAGGGGAGCTGTGCCGTACGGGAGTTGACGAGGAGGGTGTAGACCGCGCCCGCCTTGTCGACCATGTGCGGGGAGGCGGCGCTGCGGCCCACGCAGTCGACGGTGCGGCGCTCGCGCGAGGACGCCTCGGCGTGCCGTACGACGGCCTCGGGGGCGACGAGGACGCGGTGTCCGGCGGTGGTGGCGCGCCAGCACAGGTCGACGTCGTCCCGCATGAGGGGCAGGCGGCGGTCGAAGCCGCCCAGTTCGTCGAAGACGTCGCGGCGGATCAGCATGCCGGCGGTGGACACGGCGAGGCTGGGCTTGACGTGGTCGTGCTGGCCCTGGTCCTGCTCGCGGCGGTCCAGGCCGGTCCAGCGGCGGCCGGAGTTGGCGATGGTGACGCCGACCTCCAGGAGCTGACGGCGGTCGTACCAGCCGCGCAGCTTGGGGCCGACGACGGCGACGTCGTCCCGGCCCAGCTCGCGTTCGTTCTCCACGACCCGCAGCAGCTGGGCGAGGGCGTCGGGTTCGGGGGCGCAGTCGTCGTGCAGCAGCCACAGCCACTGGACCGGTTCTCCGTGGGGGAGCTCCGGCATGTCGTACGCGTCGTCGCGCCAGCTGCGGGTGACCGGGTCCCAGCCGCTGGGGCGCCTGAGGTAGGCCAGGTCGTCCTGGGTGAGGACGCCCGCGGTGCGGTTGGCCTCCTCGACGGCCTGGCCGAAACCGGTCCGTCGCGCGAGGTGCAGGACGCGGTCCGCGCCGAGGGCGTCGGACAGGAGCCGGGCGGAGTCGTCCGCGCTGCCGGTGTCGGCCGCCATGGCGCTCTGCACGGGGCGCTCCTGGCCGAGCAGTCCGGCGAGCGCGTCGGGCAGCCAGCGGGCGCCGTCGTGCGCGACGAGGACCGCGGTCACCACATGACGTGGGAACTCAGGAGTGGCAGCGTCTTGGTGAGCTGCGGTGTGGCTGTGCACGGACATCGAGGTACGGGCCCCGGTTCGGTGGACTGCGGTGGACGTCTGTGTGTCCGGCGGGGACAGCGGGACGTCTCGGACGAGGGCCCACACTAACGGCTGAGCAGCCAGGCGGCCCGCCGCCTGTGGATAACCCACCAGCGACGGGCCGTACATGTTCGGTTGTTCCTGTTCGACTGTGCCGAGCGGCTTTCCGGGCTGCTGTTCCGGGCGGGTCAGACGACCGCCTTCTTGAGGCGGCGGCGCTCGCGCTCCGACAGGCCGCCCCAGATACCGAACCGCTCGTCGTTGGCGAGGGCGTACTCGAGGCACTCGGAGCGGACCTCGCAGGCGAGGCAGACCTTCTTGGCCTCGCGGGTCGAGCCGCCCTTCTCGGGGAAGAAGGACTCGGGATCGGTCTGGGCGCAGAGCGCGCGCTCCTGCCAGCCGAGTTCCTCGTCCGCGTCGTCGACCAGCAGTTGCTGCACGAGCTCGGTCATGTGCGCCCCTCGTCCGTCTTTCGCGTCCCCGTCGTGCGGCCGTTACCGATTTCGGCTGAACGACACGAGTGAAATTACAAGTGTGCTGCTACGGGCGAGTCAAGCCGAGATCTGCTATTGAGCCCCTTATTCACTCTGCGGAACCAAGGCTATGCGGAAAGTGTTCAAATCGGCATAAACCCTGACAGCAGCGCGGCGGCAGAGGGGAGTTCCCACCGGATCTCCCTTCCTTACGGGAAAGGACGCCCAGGAGTTCGATCTCGTTCCGGCGCGATCCCGCTCACTCGTTCCGGGTTGTGCGCCATGTGTCCTCGACACCCCCAGCACAAACCTTTCACCGCGCGGATGCACCGGAAGAGGTGAACGGGCATCCACATACCGGACGTGAAGTTGACAGCGGAGGTGTGAACCGCTGTGCTTGTGGGCATGCTCGCGCACTTGGCACTCACCTCGACCCGCACCGCCGGGTCCCTCGGTGCTGCCCGCTGTCGCTGTAGCTGCTGTCCCGGCTGTTGAGCCCCACCCGCTCCGGCCGCCACTGAGCCCGTCCCGGCTCGGCTGCTGTTCCGTCTTCACGTCACACCCAGCCCTCCCCCACGCACTCATCGTCGAGGACCACCTCACTTCATGAACAGCGACAGCGACCTCCAGATCGCCGGCGACCTTCTCGAAGTACCGCACCTCCTCCGGGCGCCGCGCCAACACCCCGTCACCGTGGCCGAGTTCGCCGGACTGGCCCGTTCCCTCGCCGAGGACCGCTCCCGCTGGGAGCACCTCGTCGAGTACGACGCGACCACACGCTGGTACCACCGGCTGCTGACCGGGCCCGGCTACGAGGTGTGGCTGCTGTCGTGGCTGCCGGGGCAGGCCACCGGGCTGCACGACCACGGGGGCTCCTCCGGCGTACTCACCGTGCTCGACGGCACGCTGACGGAGCGCACCGACCGGGGCACGCGCGTGCTCGGCGCGGGCGCGCAGCGGGTGTTCGCGCCGGGTTACGCGCACGAGGTCGTCAACGACACGCTGGAACCGGCCATCAGTCTGCACGTCTACTACCCGGGCCTGACGGACATGCCGATGCACCCGAAGGCGTGCGCGGCCGAGGCGGCGACCGTCACGGTCTGACCGGGACCGTGGGAATCCGGCCGTGGTCGCGGGTGGGCGACCCGTTGTCGTACCCGCCTGCGAGACTTCTCCCATGCGCATTGTGGTTCTGGCAGGCGGCATCGGTGGTGCCCGGTTCCTGCGCGGTCTGAAGCGGGCCGCGCCGGACGCGGACATCACGGTCATCGGCAACACCGGGGACGACATCCACCTCTTCGGCCTGAAGGTCTGCCCGGACCTCGACACGGTGATGTACACCCTCGGTGACGGCATCAACGAGGAGCAGGGCTGGGGCCGGGCCGACGAGACCTTCCATCTCAAGGAGGAGCTCGCGGCGTACGGCGTCGGGCCCGAGTGGTTCGGCCTCGGCGACCGGGACTTCGCCACGCACATCGTCCGGACACAGATGATCAGTGCCGGGTTTCCGCTGAGCGCGGTCACCGAGGCGCTGTGCGACCGGTGGAAGCCGGGGGTGCGGCTCGTCCCGATGACCGACGACCGCGTCGAGACCCATGTCGCCGTCGAGATCGACGGTGAGCGCAAGGCGATCCACTTCCAGGAGTACTGGGTGCGGCTGCGGGCCTCCGTGCCGGCCGAGGCGATCGTGCCGGTCGGCGCCGAGCAGGCGAAGCCGGCGCCCGGGGTCCTGGAGGCCGTCGCCGAGGCGGACGTGATCCTCTTCCCGCCGTCCAACCCCGTCGTCTCCGTCGGCACCATCCTCGCCGTGCCCGGTATCCGGGAGGCCATCGCCGAGGCCGGGGTGCCGGTCGTGGGCCTCTCCCCCATCGTCGGCGACGCGCCCGTGCGCGGGATGGCCGACAAGGTCCTCGCCGCCGTCGGCGTCGAGTCCACGGCCGCCGCCGTGGCCGAGCACTACGGCTCCGGGCTGCTCGACGGCTGGCTCGTCGACACCGTCGACGCGGGCTTCGTCGAGCGGGTCGAGAGCGCCGGGATCCGGTGCCGGGCCGTGCCGCTGATGATGACCGACCTGGACGCGACGACGGAGATGGCCCGCGAGGCGCTGGCGCTGGCGGAGGAGGTGCGGGGCGCGTGAGCGAGGAGATCATGAGCAGAGTCACGCCCGGTGGCGGGTACCGGGTCTGGGCACTGGCGGGGATTCCCGAGGTGCGGGAGGGGGACGACCTCGCGAAGCTGATCGCCTCCGCCGAACCGGGGCTGATCGACGGGGACGTGCTCCTCGTCACCTCGAAGATCGTCTCCAAGGCGGAGGGCCGGACCGTCGAGGCGGTCGACCGGGAGGCCGCCATCGACGCCGAGACCGTACGGGTGGTCGCGCGGCGCGGGGCGCTGCGGATCGTGGAGAACCGGCAGGGGCTGGTGATGGCCGCCGCCGGGGTCGACGCCTCCAACACACCGTCCGGGACCGTGCTGTTGCTGCCCGAGGACCCCGACGCGTCCGCGCGGGCGATCCGGGAGGGCATCCGGGACACGCTCGGGGTCGAGGTCGGGGTCGTCGTCACCGACACGTTCGGGCGACCCTGGCGCAGCGGGCTGACGGACGTCGCCATCGGGGCGGCCGGGGTGCGCGTCCTCGACGACCTGCGGGGCGGCACCGACGCGCACGGCAATCCGCTCAGCGCGACCGTCGTCGCCACCGCCGACGAGCTGGCCGGCGCCGGCGACCTGGTGAAGGGCAAGGCCGCCGGGCTGCCCGTCGCCGTCGTCCGGGGGCTCGGGCATGTCGTCGCCGAGGACGACGGCGAGGGGACACGGGCGCTGGTCCGGGGGGCGCGGGACGACATGTTCCGGCTCGGCACCTCCGAGGCCGTACGGCTGGCGGTGACCCAGCGGCGTACGGTCCGGGCGTTCACGGACGAGCCGGTCGACCCGGGCGCCGTGCGGCGGGCCGTGGCCGCCGCCGTGACCGCTCCCGCGCCGCATCACACGACGCCGTGGCGGTTCGTGCTGCTGGAGTCCGAGGAGTCGCGGGTGCGGCTGCTCGACGCCATGCGGGACGCGTGGATCGCGGATCTGCGGCGGGACGGCAAGAGCGAGGAGTCGATCGCGAAGCGGGTGCGGCGCGGGGATGTGCTGCGCCACGCGCCGTATCTGGTGGTGCCGTGTCTGGTGATGGACGGGGCGCACCACTACGGGGACGCGCGGCGGGACGGTGCCGAGCGGGAGATGTTCGTGGTCGCCGCCGGGGCGGGGGTGCAGAACTTCCTTGTCGCGCTGGCCGGGGAGCGGTTGGGGTCCGCGTGGGTGTCCTCGACGATGTTCTGCCGGGATGTCGTGCGGGATGTGCTGGGGCTTCCGGAGGGGTGGGATCCGATGGGGGCGGTGGCTGTGGGGCATGCGGCCGGGGCGCCCCCGGCTCGGGGTGAGCGGGATGTGGAGGCTTTTGTCGAGGTGCGGTGAGGTGGGGGCCGGGGCGCCTAGGGTTCGCGGGGGTTTCGGTTCGGGGGGCGAGTGCGGGTGCGTGGGGCTTCTCGCGCGGTTCCCCGCGCCCCTGAAAAGCGTCGTGTGCCCCTAGGCTCATAGGGCACCGCTCGCGTCGGCACCGCATCACCAGCTCAGCATCACGTCACCAGCTAGGACCTCCTCGTGGCCGGACGTTTTCCTCAGCGGCCCACTCGTACGACTGTGCGGGGTGGGGATGTTGTCGTGCCCGGTGGGGTGCCTCGGCAGAAGGCGGTGGCGGGGCGGCGGCGGACTTGGGTGCCCGAGGGGGTGCTCGATCTGGGGCTGGTGCTGGGGCCGCTTCGGCGTGGGCCCGGGGATCCGACCTTCCGGGCGGTGCCGGACGGGTCCGTGTGGCGGGCCAGTCGTACACCGGCCGGGGCCGGGACCTTGCGGGTCGCCCTGCGGGGTGGGGTCGTCGAGGCGGAGGCCTGGGGGCCGGGGGCCGAGTGGCTGCTCGATCGAGTGCCTTCGCTGCTCGGGGCGCTGGACGAGCCGGATGCCTTCGTGCCCCGGCATCGGGTCGTGGCGATGGCCTGGCGGCGACGGCCGGGGTTGCGGCTGACGCGTACCGGGCTGGTGCTGGAGTCGTTGATTCCGTCGGTGCTGGAGCAGAAGGTCACGACGGACGAGGCGTACCGGGCGTGGCGGCTGCTCGTACGGAAGTACGGGGAGCCGGCGCCGGGGCCCGTTCCGCCGGGGATGTTCGTGATGCCCACGGCTCGGGAGTGGGCGTTGATCCCGTCCTGGGAGTGGCATCGGGCCGGGGTCGACGACAAGCGGGCGGCGACGATTCTGCGGGCGGTTCGGGTGGCGGGGCGGCTGGAGGAGGCCGTGGGGATGGCGGCCGGGGAGGCGCGGGCTCGGTTGGAGTTGGTGCCGGGGATCGGGCCGTGGACTTCGGCGGAGACCGTGCAGCGGAGTCATGGGGCGGCGGATGCGGTGACCGTGGGGGATCTGCATCTGCCGGGGATCGTGGGGTTCGCGTTGGCGGGGGATCGGGATGCGGACGACTCGGTGATGTTGGCGTTGTTGGAGCCGTATGCGGGGCAGCGGCATCGGGCGGCTCGGTTGATTCTGTTGTCGGGGCGGGTGCCGGCTCGGCGGGCGCCTCGGATGCGTCGTGGGGATATCGGGCGGTTGTAGGTCGCCCCCGCCGCCCCTACCCGTCCCATCCCCCAGGGGCGCTGCCCCTTCGACCCCGAGGGGGTGTGGGATGAGGGGTGGGGTGTTTGGCGTGGGTGGGTGTGTGCGGGTTCGGTGGGGCTTCTCGCGCAGTTCCCCGCGCCCCTGAGAAAAGCAGGGGCTGCGCCCCGTGCTTTTCTCAGGGGCCCGCAGGGGCCGTTGCCTTTAGGGGCGCGGGGAGCTGCGCGACCAGCCCCCACTCACCCGCACCCGACGACGCACCCCTCAGTTACTGGTCCGACGAGAAGCGGAGTGCGCCCGTGGGGATCTGGGCGTCGCACCAGACTCGGACGCCGGTGCGGAGTTCGTTGTCGGCGCCGATGATCGCGCCGTCGCCGACGACCGCGCCGGTGAGGATGGAGCGTTCGCCGATGCGGGCGCGGGCGCCGATGAGGGAGTCGGTGATGACCGCGCCGGGTTCGACCACCGCGCCGGCCAGGACCGTGCTGCCGAAGACGCGGGCGCCCTCGCCGACGAACGCGCCCTCCCCCACCACCGTGCCGCCGGTCAGCTTGGCGTCGCCCGCGACCCGGGCGGTGGGCAGGACGAGGCGGTCGCCGCAGCGGCCGGGGACGGCGGGGGACGGGGCACGGCCGAGGACCAGGTCGGCCGAGCCGCGGACGAAGGCCGCGGGGGTGCCCAGGTCCAGCCAGTAGGTGGAGTCCACCATGCCCTGGAGGTGGGCTCCGGCCGCCAACAGGTCCGGGAACGTCTCGCGTTCCACCGAGACCGGGCGGCCCGCCGGGATCGTGTCGATGACCGAGCGGCGGAAGACGTACGCCCCCGCGTTGATCTGGTCGGTGACGATCTCCTCGGGCGTCTGGGGCTTTTCGAGGAAGGCGAGGACCTTGCCCGTCTCGTCGGTGGGGACGAGGCCGTAGGCGCGGGGGTCGGTCACCTGGGTGAGGTGGAGGGAGACGTCCGCGCCGGTCGTGCCGTGGGTGGCGACCAGACGGCGGATGTCCAGGCCGGTGAGGATGTCGCCGTTGAAGACGAGGACCGGGTCCTCGGGGCCGGAGTGCAGATGCGAGGCGGCGTTGCGGATCGCGCCGCCCGTGCCCAGGGGTTCGTCCTCCGTGACGTATTCGAGGTGGAGGCCGAGGGCCGAGCCGTCGCCGAAGTGGGGTTCGAAGACCTCGGCGAGATAGGAGGTGGCGAGAACTATGTGGTCGACTCCCGCCGCCTTGGCTCTCGCCAACTGGTGTGTGAGGAAGGGGACTCCGGCCGCCGGGACCATGGGCTTCGGAGTGTGCACCGTGAGCGGGCGCAGCCGGGTGCCTCTGCCGCCGACCAGGAGGATCGCTTCTGTCACCTGTCGTCTCTGCTTCCTGCCGGGACCGGCCGAACTGTCATTCGACCGGCCAGTGTATGCAGACCGTTCCATGGCGCCTTCGCAGGCCGAGGGCACGGCGTGCGTGCCCTCGGCCTGTGCTGCTGGTCGTGTCCGCTGTGTTCTCCGGCCGGTCACTGGTTTCCGGTCGGGGTGCTGGCACCCCGGTTCCCCCCATCACCCTGTCGCCGCGCTATCGGCCTTGATAGCGGGCGGCCTCCTTGCGCGTCGCGCCGAGTTTTCCGTAAAGGCGCCCCCCCGGGCACTCGGTCGCGAACCCGTCCCGGTGGCCGGAGATCACGTGCAGTCGTACCTTCTTACCTTTTGGGTAGAGATTGCCACCACCCGAAGTGAGGTATGTCTTGCCATTCGGGTTCGCCCCGTAAAGACCGAGTTTCCAGGCTGTTAGTTGCGCGATCCCCTTGACCGCCACCGCGGGCGGCTTGGTGGTCGTGTAGCTGCCGAGGACCGCGATGCCCATGCTGTTCGTGTTGAAACCGAGGGTGTGGGCACCCATGACGGCCTTCGCGACACCACCCGCGCGCCCCTCGTAGATGTTTCCGCACTTGTCGACGAGGAAGTTGTAGCCGATGTCCCGCCAGCCGCTGCTCACTACGTGGTAGCGGTAGATACTGCGGATGACGGAAGGAGCCTGCGCACACTTGTAGTTGTTGCCCGAGGCCGTGTGGTGCACGAAGGCCGCGCTGACCCGCTTGGTGTAGCGGAAGTCGCGCTCGCGCAGCTTCTCGTCGGCACCCCAGCCGGCCCGCGTGACGATGCGCGGACGCGGTCCGATGTACGGCTTCACCCCGGGCGCCACGTTCGCCAGCCGCTCCACCGTCTCCTTGCGCGACAGCGAGGGGATCGTGGTGGCGCCGAGGGGCGCGAGGTCGGCGTTGACGGCGGAGGCGGCGGCCGACTCGGCGGTCAGGGCGCCCAGGCGCGGGGTGTCCACGGGGGTGCCGACGGGCGGGGGTTCGGCCGCGTGCACGGCTCCCGGTCCCGCCGCGCCCTCCGGGAAGCCGGAGCCCGGGTCGACCAGCTCCAGACGTAGGCCGTCCGGGAGCATCTGGACGCCCGGAGCGGTCGTACGGCCCTGGGTCTCGGCGCGGACGCGCACCTCGACGCCGTCCGAGTCGCCGACCCACAACGGGGCGGTGGAGCCGCGCACGCGGCCCGAGGAACGCTCGGCGGTGTCCGGGTCGGCCGCGTGTTCGTGGTTGTGCGTCTCGACGTCCTGCCAGCCGGACCAGCGGGCGGTGCCCTTCGCACGGGTACGGACCTGTACGCGGCCCTGGAGTTCGGTGTCCGGGTCGTCCCAGACGACACCGACCAGCGAGAAGGACCGGACGTCCCGCTTGCCGAGGCCCTGTTCGGGGGCGGCCGGGCCGAGGTTGCGGTCCGCGCCGAGGGGGACGAGGGGGAGCGACTGGGTGCCGCCGGACGCGGGCGCGGGCGCGAGCGGGCTGGTCGGGGCCGAGATCCGCGCCGGGGCCAGGGGTGCTGTCGAGGACGAGTCCGTCGGGGTCGCCGCGGATGCCGTCGCCGGGAGTGCCGCCGGGAGGGCGAGGGCCGCCGCGCAGGTGACGCCGATCGAGGACGCGAGGAATCGTGATCTACGCATGTGTCCGATCCTGGACATAGTCATACATATCTGTCCATCGCGGAATTGACGGGGTGTCGGCTCCGCTCCGCCGAACCGGTGGCGTTTCCGGTCCCGCCCAAGGACCGCGGGCGGGTGGTCCCCGCGTACGCTTACGCGCGTGAACGCCACCGACCGCACCCCTGCCGACCTGCTGCGATCCGCGCTGGCCGCGGATCCCGCGCGCCCCCTGGTGACCTTCTACGACGACGCCACGGGCGAACGGGTCGAATTGTCCGTGGCCACCTTCGCCAATTGGGTGGCCAAGACCGCGAACCTCCTCCAGGGCGAGCTGACCGCGGAGCCGGGCGACCGGGTCGCGCTGCTGCTGCCGGCGCACTGGCAGACGGCGGTGTGGCTGCTGGCGTGTTCGTCGGTGGGGGTGGTCGCCGAGGTCGCCGGGGATCCGGGGGCCGCCGACATCGTGGTGAGCGGGCCGGACACGCTGGACGCGGCCCGGGCGTGCTCCGGGGAGCGGGTCGCTCTCGCGTTGCGGCCGCTCGGGGGGCGGTTCCCGCAGGTGCCGTCGGGGTTCGCCGACTATGCCGTCGAGGTGCCGTCGCAGGGGGACCGGTTCGTGGCGTACGCGCCCGTCTCTCCCGAGGAGGCGGCGTTGGTCGTGGCCGGGCGGGAGTTCAGCGGGGCGGAGGTCGTGGAGCGGGCCCGGGCGGAAGCGGGTGGCCTCGGGCTGACGGGGCCCGGGTCCCGGTTGTTGTCGGGGTTGCCCTACGACACGTGGGAGGGGTTGGCCGCGGGGTTGTACGGGCCGCTCGCCAGCGGGGGGTCCGTGGTGCTGTGTCGGAACCTGGGGCTGTTGGGTGAGGACGCGTTGGCCAAGCGGATCGAGAGTGAGCGGGTTTCGGCTGTCGCGCGGTGACGCCGTGGGGAGTGAGGTCGTAGGGCGGCCGCGGGTGCGCCGTGGTTGCTCGCGCAGTTCCCCGCGCCCCTGAAGGGCGCGGCCGCCCTCAGCCCCGTCCATAGGGCGCCCTGTCCCCCGTTCGGCCTAGCCCCGGCCGCCTCCACCTCCCTCCCGCGCCATCGTCGTAAGAGCAACGACTCGCTCGTACGCCGTGAGGGGTGGCCGGAAGTGGACGACGTCGGAGGCAAGGCGCGTGGGCTGGGGCCCGGTGTGGGTGGGACGCCCACCGGGGCCGGGCTCGGGCGTCGGCGCCGACGGTGGGTGCGGTGGGTGGGGGGTGGGGCGGCGCTGGTGGTGCTCGGGGCGCTGGGGGTGGGGTGGGCGGCGTACCGGAAGCTGGACGGGAACATCACCTCGGACCGGACGGCGGCGGACGAGCTGGCGCGGTACGAGAAGGAGCGGCCCACCGCGCTGGTGCGGGGCGCGCAGAACATCCTCGTGATCGGGTCGGACTCGCGGTCGGGGAACGGGAACGGCGAGTACGGGCGGGACTCCGGGACCGAGCGGTCGGACACCACGATCCTGCTGCATCTCGCGGCGGACCGGCGGAGCGCGACGGCGGTGTCGCTGCCACGGGACCTGATGGTGGATGTGCCGAGTTGCCGGCGGGCCGACGGAAGCCGCACCGAACCGGTGTTCACGATGTTCAACTACGCGTTCCAGAACGGTGGTTCGGCCTGCACCATTCGCACGGTCGAGCGGATGACCGATATCCGGATCGACCATCACGTGGTCGTGGACTTCAACGGCTTCAAGGAGATGGTCGACGCCGTCGACGGGGTCGAGGTGTGCCTCTCCGAGCCCATTCACGACAAGCAGGCCAAACTGCGGCTGCCCGCGGGCAAGGTGAAGCTCGACGGAGAACAGGCGCTCGGGTATGTACGGGCCCGTAAGTCGCTGGGGGACGGCAGCGACACCGAACGGATGGACCGGCAGCAGCGATTCCTCGCGGCCCTGGCCACGAAGGTGCGCGGCAATGACGTCCTGCTGAATCCGGTGAAGCTGTATCCGGTGCTGGACGCGGCCACGTCGTCGCTCACCACGGACCCCGGACTGGCGAGTCTGCGCGGGCTCTACGACCTTGTGCGCGGTCTGCGAACGATCCCCATGGAAAAGGTGCAATTCCTGACCGTTCCCCGGAAGTCGTATGCGTACGACGCCAATCGTGATGAGCTCGTCGAACCGGCGGCACGCAGCCTTTTCGCACGGCTGCGCGCCGACGCGCCTCTGGCGGTCGCGCGGGAACTGCCCGACGGGATGCGGGAAGGGGATACGGAAGAGCTTTCGGGAAGCCTCTCCGGGACACCGGATCCGATGCCGACTTTCCGCGGCAGTACGGCCGCGGAGGAGGACTGCGGGTGACCTCGGCGGTGGTCCTCAGGTAAAGCCCACGTCAACACAAGGAACAAATGCTCTAGGAAATGGGCAGATTGCCCAGTTGTAGGGACGTGCAATTTGTCACCGCCGTCGCTTGACGCCTGATCGTGCGGCTAGTGTGAGCGATCCGGTGCGCAGGCCTTCTCGGTCGCGCACCACTTGCATCGAGACCCGAGCGTCTTTTGAGGGGGAAGGCGCCGCGTGGCCCCGACGGAGGAATCAGACAACCGTGGACGCGCAAGGCCGTGGGCGGGCGGACGACATCGACCCCGCAGACCAGTGGGTACTCAACCCGAGCACCGGTGAATACGAACTGCGACTGAGTCCTTCCGCACCGCAATCGGCGGTGCCGAGGCCGCGTCGGGCCGCGCCCGCCGCGACGGGGGCCGGGGCGACCACCACCACGCGTTCCGCGTCGGTGGGCACGGACACCCGGCCGATCCCGGACACGCTGCCGGGTCCCCGGCGCCGGCGGGGCGCGCCCGAGGAGGACCCGCTGCCGGGTCGCCGGGGCGGCCGGGGCAAGGCCAAGCCCAAGAAGTCGACGGGCAAACGGATACTGGTGTGGACGGCCGGCACGCTGGCCTTCGTGGTGGTCGGGGTGAGCGCCGCGGGCTACCTCTACTACCAGCACCTCAACGGCAACATCCAGAAGATCTCGGAAGACGGCGCGAGCACCGGCGGCTTCAGCCAGGACCGGGCGATCAACCTGCTGGTGATCGGCACGGACAAGCGGACCGGCGCGGGCAACACCAAGTACGGCGACTCGGAGAGCGTCGGTCACGCGGACACCACGATCCTGCTGCACGTCTCCAAGGACCGTACGAACGCGACCGCGATGAGCATCCCGCGCGACATGATCGTGGACATCCCGGACTGCCCGACCAAGCAGGAGGACGGGTCCGAGAAGAACATCGCGGGCACGCCCGACGTCCGGTTCAACACGAGCCTCGGCCAGGAGGGTCGCACCCCGAGCTGCACGATGCGTACGGTCACCGAGCTGACCGGGATCGTGCCCGACCACTTCATGGTGGCCGACTTCAACGCGGTGAAGACGCTCTCCACGGCCATCGGCGGTGTCGAGGTCTGTCTGGCGAAGGACATCAAGGACTCCAAGTCCAAGCTGAACCTCAGCGCCGGCAAGCACACCATCGAGGGCGAGGAGGCGCTGGCGTTCCTGCGCACCCGCTACAGCGTGGGCCTCGGCAGCGACCTGAGCCGGATCGAGCTGCAACAGCAGTTCCTCAGCTCGATGATCCGGCAGATGAAGTCCAAGGACACGCTGACCGACCCGACGAAGGTGCTGGACCTCGCGGAGGCCGCGACCAGCGCGCTGTCCGTCGACTCCAAGATCTCCGACATCAAGAAGCTGGCCTCGCTCGGCAAGGAGGTCGGCAAGGTCAAGACGAAGAACATCACCTTCACCACCGTGCCGGTCATCGACAACACCGACGGCGCGACCGTGCTGCCCAAGCCGCAGAAGGCCGAGCAGCTGTTCTCCACGATCCGCAACGACATCTCCCTCACCGAGGTGAAGAAGCAGGCCAAGGAGAAGGAGGCCGCGAAGCTCAAGGGCGAGCGCGCCGACGCCTCCGAGGTCCGGGTCAGCGTCTACAACGGCGGGGCCGAGGCCGGCAGCGCACAGGCCACTCTCAACTGGCTGCAGAACGATGTCGGCGTGACCAAGTCGAGTCAGCTCGGCAACGCCGACAAGACGTTGAAGAAGACGACCCTCGCGTACGACCCCGGCCAGGCCGACCAGGCGCGCAAGCTGGCCGACCTGATGGGTCTGTCCGCCTCCGCGCTGAAGCCCGGCAAGGGCAACAGCGAGACCAACTCCCAGGGCCTGCCGTCGATGGTGCTGACCCTGGGCGAGGACTTCAAGGGCGCCGGAGTGTCGCTGAGTGGGGCGTCGGCGGCGGACCTGGACGTCGAGAAGAACACCGCGGACAAGGAAAAGTGCGCCAGTTGATGACCTGAGGGGGTCATGGCGCGTCTTACCGGACGCGAGTGGAGTTGAACGCCGGTGATGGCCGGGCGGGCGCGAGGACGCGCCCGCCCGTCGGTTCCGGATGCCGTCGGAAAGCTGTCGGAACGCCATGGGGCGGCCGGTGCCGCCGCCGTACCGACCTGTGTCCGCATGTCATCCGGCCGGAACACATGACGCGTTCAACAGAACATGAGTACATCCGAGTTGGGGTCTCGACAGTCCAACAGGAGGCGGGGACGGCCCCGCCACGGCAGGGTGGGGAGGGGCAGGGAGATGGTACGGAGTGACGTGCGCGGGGACGGGGGGCGACCGCGCGTCGAGGAACCCGGCGACCGGGACGGGGACCTGGAGGCGGGGGGCGAGTCGTCCGGCTCGGACGGCGACACGGATGTCAGGGTCCCCGAGCAGCGCGGGGCGAACCGGCGGAGCGGCGGTGGTGGGCGGGGGCGTGCGAAGACCGCCGCGAAACCCCGGCGCAGACGGGTGCTGCGCTGGTCGGCGACGGTTCTGGCGGTCGTGATACTCGGCACCGCGGGTGCCGGCTACCTCTACTACCAGCACCTCAACGCCAACATCAAGAAGGAGAAGCTGAACCTCGGCGACACGAAGATCGCCGAGCCGACGCCCAATGCCTTCGGCCAGATCCCGCTGAACATCCTGATCATCGGCTCGGACGCGCGGGACACCGAGGAGAACCAGAAACTCGGCGGCGCCAAGGAGAACTTCGGCGGCCCGCCGCTGGCCGACGTCCAGATGCTGCTGCACCTGTCCGCCGACCGCACCAACATGTCGGTCGTCAGCATGCCCCGCGACACCCTGCTCGACATCCCCAAGTGCACCGACCCCGACAGCGGTGAGGTGTACGGGGCGCTCACGCACGCGATGACCAACCAGTCGCTGGAGCGCGGCGGCCCCGGCTGCACGGTCGCCACCTGGGAGAAGCTGACCGGGATCCGTATCGACCACTTCATGATGGTCGACTTCTCCGGTGTGGTGTCGATGGCCGACGCGATCGGCGGTGTGCCGGTGTGCGTGAACGCCAACATCTACTCGCACACCAGCGAGGGCAAGGGCTCGGGGCTGAAGCTGAAGAAGGGCACCACGTACATCAAGGGCAAGCAGGCCCTGCAGTGGCTGCGTACCCGGTACGGCTTCGAGGACGGCAGCGACATCGCCCGGGCCAAGGCGCAGCACCAGTACATGAACTCGATGGTCCGTGAGCTGCGCGAGAACGCCACGATCACCAACCCGAACAAGCTGCGCAGGCTCGCCGAGGAGGCCACGGACGCGCTGACCGTCGACGAGGGCCTCGGCGACGTGGCCAAGCTCTACGACCTCAGCACGGAACTGCGCAAGGTCGAGCCGGCCCGGATCACGATGACGACGATGCCGTTCACCTACGTCGGCGCGCGTGTCGTGCCGAAGGAGGGCGACGCGGAGAAGCTGTTCCGGCTGGTGCGCGAGGACATCGCGCTGGACGGCAAGGACAAGAAGAAGGCCACCACCGAGGACGCCTCCTCCGACGACCCGGCGGCGGCCAAGGACAAGATCGGGGTGCTGGTGCAGAACGGCACCATGACCTCCACCCTCGCCCCGGTCAGTGGCCGTGCGCACACGGTGTCGCAGCTGCTGGTCGAGGAGGGCTTCGCCAAGTCGTCGTCCGACGCGACCACCGCGATCACCGAGGACAAGACGGTCGTGCGCTACCCGAGCGCCGAGCTGGAGGGCGACGCCCAGGCGGTCGCCAAGGCCCTCGGCATCCCGCTGGGCCAGGTGGAGAAGTCCACCGATGTCAGCGGGGTCACGCTCGTCGTCGGCGCCGACTGGCGCGAGGGCAAGGCGTACAAGGCCGAGGACGCCGAGAAGGGGGACGACAGGACCCCCGAGTCGGCGGACGCCCTCAACGGCGCGAACAAGAAGGCCTGCATGGAGGTCAACCCGGCCTTCACCTGGTAGCCGCCACCCCCGGACACGACGCGGGCCCCTCTCGATCAGGAGAGGGGCCCGCGTCGTACGTCGTCCGTGCTCAGCTCTCGGTGAGGACCGCCGGGCGGCGGGAGGCGATGACCTTCTTCGCCAGGGACTTCGGGCTGGTGAGGAAGCCGAAGCCCCAGGACATGTGCATGGTGGCGAGGGCCACGGGGATCTGGAGGCGGGCCTTGAGCGGCAGCCCCTTGCCCGCCGGGACCGAGCCCGCGACGATCGCCGCGAGATAGCCGCCGGGGACGACGAAGCCCAGCGGGGTCAGCAGGGCGCCCACCAGGACGCCGGCCACGATCGCGCACACGGCGGTCGGCGGGGCGAGATAGCGCAGGTTGATGGAGCCCTCGTGGTAGCGGGCGACGACGTGCCGCCAGCGCCCGTAGTCCTTGTACTGCTTGGCGAGCGCCTTCACGCTGGGCCTCGGCCGGTACGACACCCGCAGCTCGGGCGAGAACCAGATGAGGCCGCCCGCCTCGCGGATCCGGAAGTTCAGCTCCCAGTCCTGGGCGCGGATGAACTCCACGTTGTAGCCGTCCTGCCGCTCCAGCGCCTCGCGCCGGAAGACACCCAGGTAGACGGTCTCGGCCGGGCCGGCCTGGCCGCCCGTGTGGAAGGCGGCGTTGCCGACGCCGATCTTCGAGGTCATGGCGGCGGCGACCGCGTGCTCCCAGTCGTTCTCGCCCTCGGCGTGCATGATGCCGCCGACGTTCTGCGCGCCGGTCTCCTCCAGGAGCCGTACGGCGGTGGCGATGTAGTTCGGCGAGAGGATGCCGTGGCCGTCGACGCGGACCACGATCGGGTGGCGGGAGGCCTTGATCGCGGCGTTGAGCGCGGCGGGCGTACGGCCGGTGGGGTTCGGGACGGTGTGCACGCGCGGGTCTTCGGCCACGAGCTCGGCGGCGATCTCGTCCGTGCGGTCCGTGGACGGACCGAGGGCGATCACGACCTCCATCTCGCCGGCGTACTCCTGCGCGAGGATCGCTTGGACGGCTCCGCGCAGATGCCGCTCCTCGTCGAGGACAGGCATGATCACGGACACGGCGGGGAGCTGCACGTCGGGCTTGGCGTTCATAGAGGGCTCACGTTACCGCGAACGGGGGACACGGACGCGCGCCGCCCGGGCGCGTGGACAGGGCACGGATCACGGGGCCCTACGGTGCTCACGGATCCCTGACTTCCCCTGACTTCCCTGACCGGTCCCGCGGAGGTGTCCCCCGTGTCCACACCGCCCCGCCGCCCAGCCCGCCCGCAGCAGCCCCGGCCTCCTGTCCGTCCCCGGCGGCGGAGCTGGGCCATGCGGGCGGTGACCACGCTCTCGGTGGTGGTACTGGCCGCCGCGGGCATCGGGCACGCGGTGGTGACCCGGCTGGACGGCGAGATCACCCGGGTCGACGCCTTCAAGGACATGAAGAACCGTCCCGAGGCGGGCCACGGCATGAACGTCCTGCTGGTCGGCACCGACGGCCGCGACCGGATCAGCGAGGAGGAGCGGCGGAAGTACCGGCTGGGCGGCGCCCCCTGCCACTGCACGGACACGATGATGATCGTGCACATCTCCGAGGACCGGGAGCGCGCGAGCATCGTGAGCCTGCCGCGCGACTCGTACGCCGAGGTCCCGGCCCACACCGACCGCGCCACCGGGAAGGACCGTCCGGCCCACCCGGTCAAGCTGAACGCGGCATACGCGGAGGGCGGCCCGCAGCTCACCGTGCGCACGGTCGAGCACATGACCAAGGTGAAGATCGACCACTACGTCGAGGTCGACTTCACCAGCTTCATGCGGACCGTCGACGTCCTCGGCGGCGTCGAGATCTGCACCAGCCGCCCCCTCAAGGACCCGTACACGGGCCTCGACCTCGCCGCCGGCACCCATGAGCTGGACGGCGGCGAGGCCCTGCAGTTCGTGCGCTCCCGGCACGCCGACGGCTCCTCCGACCTCGGCCGGATGAAGCGCCAGCAGCGCTTCATGGCGGCCCTGATGTCCCAGGCCACCTCCTCCGGTGTGCTGCTCAACCCGATGAAGTTCCGTGACATCACGCAGGCCGTCCTCGGCTCCGTCCGCGCCGACAAGGAGTTCGGCACCGGCGAGCTGATCGACCTCGGCCGGGCCATGCGGAACCTCACGCCCGCCTCGTCCGAGTTCACCACCGTGCCCATCGGGCGCATGGGGTACGCGGTGAAGGGCATCGGCTCGACCCTGAAGTGGGACGACGCCAAGTCCGCCCGCCTCTTCGAGGCCCTGCGCGACGACCGGCCCCTCGCCCCCTACAAGACACGCGGCACCTACGCCCTCGTCGACGTGGCCCCCCAGCAGATCCGCGTCCAGGTCGAGAACGGCACCGCCGTACCCGGCCTCGGCAAGAAGATGGACCGCGAGCTGGCCGCCACCGGCTTCCGCACCACGAAGACCCCGGTGAACGCCGAGCGGCCGAACATCCGCCGCACCGTCGTCGTCTACGACCCCCGCTGGGACCGCTCCGCCCAGTCCCTGGCCACCGCCCTCCCGGGCTCGGAACTCCGCCCGGTCCGCGCCCAGGGCCCCACCCTGAAGGTGATCGCCGGCACGGACTTCAAGGAGGTCCGCCGGGTCCGGGCCGAGGACCCGGAAGAGGGTGAGTCGGGGGTAGTCCGGGGCGACCAGGTGTCCTGCGCCCCGTAGGAGCTGCGCCCCTTAAGGGGCGCGGGGAACTGCGCGAGCAACCAAACACAACCCGCACGCGCCCTCAAACCGCTCCCCCCAGATCAATAGGCGCCCGGCCCCCTACAAAACCGTGCAATTTGTGTCGGCTTCGCAACAGCCCTGCCTTTGTTTTTCATCGACCCTTGTAAAGGGCACAGCCCGACCCGGCACACTGGGGCGCATGAACGATTGGCCCGAGGGATGGTCCGGCAACAACCGCGGCGGCGACTACGCCCAGCCCGATGGACCGCGTGTGATGCGCCAGGTCCGTCGCGGCCCGTCGGCACCCCCTCAGGGTGGCGTGCCCCAGCAGCCGTCGTACGGCGACCCGTACGGTGACGGCTACGGCAACAACGGCCCCGACCAGTACGGCGGCGGCTACAACAGCGACTACAACACCGGCCAGGTGTACGGCTCCGGCGGCGCCGGCGGTGACGGCTACGGCGGTGGCCGGGGTGAGCGCCCCGCGCCGAACTGGCGGCGCCGCATCAAGGTGACGGCGATCACGGTCACCGTGGTGGTGCTCGCGACGACGATCGGCACGTACTTCTGGGCCGACTCCAAGCTGAACCGCGAGGTCGACCTGTCGAAGGTCATCGAGCGGCCGGAGGCGGGCGAGGGCACCAACTACCTGATCGTCGGCTCCGACAGCCGTGAGGGCCTGTCCGACGAGCAGAAGAAGGAGCTCCACACCGGGTCCGCCGACGGCAAGCGCACGGACTCGATGATGATCCTGCACACCGGCTCCAACGGCCCGACGCTCATATCCCTGCCCCGTGACTCCAACGTCGAGATCCCGACGTTCGTCGGCTCCGAGTCCGGCAAGACCTTCAAGGGCACCGGCCGCCAGGTGAAGCTGAACGCGGCGTACGCGGAGGACGGGCCCGAGCTGCTGGTCCGTACCGTCGAGGCCAACACGGGGCTGCACATCGACCACTATGTGGAGATCGGCTTCGCGGGCTTCGCGAACATCGTCGACGCGGTCGGCGGCGTGGAGATCGACATCCCCAAGGGCGGTCTGAAGGACACCAAGTCCGGTGCCGACTTCGAGGCGGGCAAGCAGACGCTGAACGGCGAGCAGTCCCTCGCCTTCGTCCGCACCCGCTACGCCCTCGCGCGCAGCGACCTGGACCGTACGAAGAACCAGCAGAAGTTCCTCGCGGCCCTCGCCAGCCAGACGGCGACGCCGAGCACGGTGCTGAACCCGTTCAAGCTGTACCCGACGATGAGCGCCGGCCTGGACACCCTGATCGTCGACAAGGACATGAGCCTGTTCGACCTGGCCGACATGTTCTGGGCGATGAAGGGCGTGACCGGCGGCGACGGCAAGTCCATGAACATGCCGATCTCGGGCAACGCCGGCAACGGCAACCTCCAGTGGGACACCGCGAAGGTGAAGCAGCTGGTGGAGCAGTTGAAGAACGACGAGACGGTGACGGTGACGGGCAACTGACCCGCACCGCACCGCACGACACGGCACGGCACGGCTGAGGGGCACCCTGGTGACGGGGTGCCCCTCGCTCGTTCCGTGCGGGTCAGGCGGTCGCGCCCGCCATCGTCCGGCACGTCTCGGAGCAGCGGCGACACGCCTCGGCACATCGCATCATCTGCTGATCGTCCGGCATGGACATACACGCCTCGGCGCACATGTCACAGGCGCGGGCGCACATCGCGCACATCTCGGCGGACAGCGGCGAGCGGCGCATCATCATGTCCGCGCACATACGGGTCATCTCGGCGCAGTCCATCAGGGCGCGCATGATCTGCATCTGGGCCTGGCCGCCGGCCTGCATGCAGGAGCTCATGGTCTCCTCGCACACGCCGTGGCACGTCATGCAGGCGTTGACGCAGTCCTGCATCTCCTTGCTCATCGCGGTCATGGCTCCGGCGTTCTGCTGCATGGCTCCTCCTGGGGGCGGGGTGGGAGCGGGGTCCGGGGGCGGGCCCCGCGCACTTCCGTCCTACGCCTCCCGGCCCCCGCCCGCCATCGGGCGGACGGAAACAATCCGCCCCATCCGTCCCGTACGACAACAGCCCCCGGCGGGATGCCGGGGGCTGTGCACGGATTGCGCCGAAGGGGTTACGGCAGGTTGCGGGCCATGACGATGCGCTGGACCTGGTTGGTGCCCTCGTAGATCTGCGTGATCTTGGCGTCGCGCATCATGCGCTCGACCGGGTAGTCACGGGTGTAGCCGTACCCGCCGAGGAGCTGGACGGCGTCCGTGGTGACCTCCATGGCGACGTCGGAGGCGAAGCACTTGGCGGCGGCGCCCTGGAAGGTGAGGTCCTTGTCGCCGCGCTCGGACTTCGCCGCCGCCTGGTACGTCAGGGCGCGGGCGGCCTCGACCTTCATGGCCATGTCGGCCAGCATGAACTGGATGCCCTGGAAGTCGGCGATCGGCTTGCCGAACTGCTTGCGCTCCTGGACATAGCCCTTGGCGTAGTCGAGGGCGCCCTGGGCGACACCGAGGGCCTGGGCGGCGATGGTGATGCGGGTGTGGTCCAGGGTCTTCATCGCCGTGGCGAAGCCGGTGCCCTCCTCGCCGATGATGCGGTCGGCGGGGATGCGGACGTTGTCGAGGTAGACCTCGCGGGTCGGGGAGCCCTTGATGCCGAGCTTCTTCTCCGGGGCGCCGAAGGAGACACCCTCGTCGGACTTCTCGACGACGAAGGCGGAGATTCCCTTGGAACGCTTCTCCGGGTCCGTGACGGCCATGACCGTGTAGTAGTCGGAGACGCCCGCGTTGGTGATCCAGCGCTTCACGCCGTTGAGGATCCAGTGGTCGCCGTCGCGGACCGCGCGGGTCTTCATCCCGGCCGCGTCGGAGCCCGCGTCCGGCTCGGAGAGACAGTACGAGAACATCGCGTCGCCCTTGGCGAGCGGGCCCAGGTACTTCTTCTTCAGCTCCTCGGAGCCGGAGAGGATCACGGGCAGCGAGCCGAGCTTGTTGACGGCCGGGATCAGGGAGGAGGACACACAGGCGCGGGCCACCTCCTCGATCACGATGACCGTGGCGAGCGCGTCGGCGCCGGCGCCGCCGTACTCCTCGGGGACATGGACGGCGTGCAGGTCGTTGGCGACCAGCGCGTCCAGCGCCTCCTGCGGGAAGCGGGCCTCCTCGTCCACGGCGGCGGCGTAGGGCGCGATCTTCGCCTCGGCGAGGGAACGGATCGCGTCACGGAGCATGTCGTGCTCCTCGGACGGGCGGTACAGGTCGAAATCAGCCGATCCGGCCAAGGTCTCTCACGCTCCTGACGCTAACTACCGTTAAGTAACCCAATTTTAGTGGCCTGCCCGTGCGACGGGGACGTGAGTTTGACGACAGGGCCGCGAACCCTCGGGGAATCTGCCCGGTGAAGGGCTCGAACACGCCCCGACTATGCTCACGTGCACGCGTGCACATCGGTTGTGCACGCGTGCACAATCGCCGGCCGGACATCCCAGGAGCACCCCATGGCCCTCAAGATCACCGTGATCGGCACCGGCTATCTCGGCGCCACCCACGCCGCGGCCATGGCCGAGCTGGGGTTCGAGGTGCTCGGGCTCGATGTCGTCGAAGAGAAGATCGACATGCTCCGGCGGGGCGAGGTCCCGATGTACGAGCCGGGTCTTGAGCAGCTGCTGCGCAAGCATGTCGCCGGGATCGAGGGGTCGAGCGGGCGGCTGCGCTTCACGACCGACTACGCCGAGGTCGCGGCCTTCGGCGATGTCCACTTCGTCTGTGTGAACACCCCGCAGCGGCACGGCGAGTACGCCTGCGACATGAGTTACGTCGACGCGGCCTTCGCCTCGCTCGCCCCGCATCTGACGGGCCCGGCCCTGGTGGTCGGCAAGTCGACGGTGCCGGTGGGGTCCGCCGACCGGCTGGCCGCCTATCTCGCCGAGCACGCGCCGGCCGGGGCGGACGCCGAGCTGGCCTGGAACCCGGAGTTCCTGCGCGAGGGCTTCGCCGTGAACGACACGCTCCACCCGGACCGGATCGTGGTGGGTGTGCGCAGCGAGAAGGCCGAGAAGCTGCTGCGCGAGGTGTACGCGACGCCGGTCGGCGAGGGCTCGCCCTTCGTGCTCACCGACTTCCCGACCGCCGAGCTGGTGAAGACCTCCGCGAACTCCTTCCTCGCCACGAAGATCTCCTTCATCAACGCCATGGCCGAGGTGTGCGAGGCCGCCGGGGGCGATGTCGCCAAGCTGGCGGAGGCCATCGGGCACGACGACCGGATCGGCAAGAAGTTCCTGCGGGCCGGTATCGGCTTCGGCGGCGGCTGTCTGCCGAAGGACATCCGGGCGTTCATGGCCCGCGCCGGTGAGCTGGGCGCCGACCAGGCGCTGACGTTCCTGCGCGAGATCGACTCCATCAACATGCGCCAGCGCGGTCAGATGGTGGAGCTGGCGCGGCAGGCGCTGGGCGGCGGGTCCTTCCTGGGCAAGCGGGTCGGCGTGCTCGGCGCCACCTTCAAGCCCGACTCCGACGACGTACGCGACTCCCCCGCCCTCAACGTGGCCGGGCAGATCCACCTCCAGGGCGGCCAGGTCACCGTCTACGACCCCAAGGGCATGGACAACGCCCGCCGCCTCTTCCCGACGCTCGGATACGCCGACTCCGCGCTCGCGGCCGTACGGGGCGCCGACATAGTGCTGCACCTGACCGAGTGGCGCGAGTTCCGTGAGCTGGACCCGGCGGCGCTGGGCGAGGTCGCGTCGACGCGGCTCGTGCTGGACGGGCGCAACGCGCTGGACCCGGAGCTGTGGCGACGGGCCGGGTGGACGTACCGGGCGATGGGGCGGCCGACCGCGTAGGACGCCTCGCAAGGGGCGCCTGGTGGGGAGCCTGCTGAGGGTGCCTCATGGCAGCAGAAGGTGACGCCGTTCCGGCCGAGGCTCAGTCGGCCGGAACGGCGTCTTCTCATATTGTCCACCGTTCCGGCGGCCGACGGGGGCGAAGCGCTTACTTCGCTCGGTAGCGGCGCATCTTCGCGCGGGCGCCGCACACCTGCATCGAGCACCAGCGGCCCCGTCCGGCGGGGCTGCGGTCGTAGTACGCCCAGTGGCAGTCGGGGGCCTCACAGGCCTTGAGACGCTGCCAGGTGCCCGCCGCGAGGGCCTCGGCGACGGCCGCGGCCACCCGGGAGACGAGCGCGGCCGGGTCGGCGGCGGGGCGCAGGGCCGCGGAGCCGTCCTCGGCGGAGACCGCGACGATCAGGGGCGCGGCGGCCAGGAGATCGCCGAGCGGGGTCACCGGGCCGTGCGGTGCGTGACCGGCGTGCGCGAGGAGGGCCGCCCGGAGGGACTCCCGCAGCGCGCGTACGGCCGTGAGGTCCTCGTCGGCCGCCAGGTCCAGGCGGGCGCGGCCCTCCGGCGTGTCCAGGGCGTCGGCGCCCGACTCCAGGTCCAGCGTGTTCACCAGCCGCTCGACGAGGGCCAGGTCGCCGGGGGCGGATGCTCTCTCACTCACATCGGCGACGTTACCTCTTATGGGGATGCATGAGGTAACCGTTACTGGTTACTCTGCTCTAGAGGTAACCGCACACGCGAGCAGGAACGAGCAAGGAGAAGGCCATGGCCATCGCCAAGCTGGATGTCGTCGTTCTGGACTGTCCCGACCCGGCCGCCCTCGCCGGGTTCTACGCCGAGGTGGTCGGCGGGAAGGTCAGCGGGGAGGGGGAGTGGGTGGACCTGGAGGTGCCGGGCGGGGGCGCGCGGCTGGCGTTCCAGCGGGCGCCGGGGTTCGTGGCGCCCGAGTGGCCCTCGCCTGAGCGGTCGCAGCAGTTCCATCTCGATCTCGGTGTGGAGGACATGGACGCGGCGGAGAAGCAGGTGCTGGCGTTGGGGGCGACGGTGCTGGACGCGGCGGATCGTGAGCGGGGGTTCCGGGTGTACGCGGATCCTGCGGGGCATCCGTTCTGTCTTTGCCGCGACTGAGTGAGGGGTGGGTCGCGGTAGGGGGAGGGGCGCGGGGTGGGTTCGGCGGCTGCGGGTTCGTCGTGGCTGGTCGCGCAGTTCCCCGCGCCGCTGAAAAGCGTCCCCGCGCCCCCAGGTTGAAAGGGGGCGCGGGGTGACGGCTATCCGTCCAGCTCCGCGATTCTCGCCGTCGAGGCCTCTCGGCGGTCCTTCGCCGCTCTGGCCGTGAAGTCGGCCGTGCGGAGGACTCGTTGGACGTTGCCCCAGGTGAGGAGGGCGAGGTCGGGTTCGGACCAGCCTCGGTGCATCAGTTCGGCGACGAGGTGGGGGTAGCAGGAGGCGTCGGTGAGGTCCCGGGGGTGGGCGGCGCCGGAGTCGTAGGTGCCGGACAGGCCGACGCACTCGGGGCCGGCGATCGCGCGGACGTGGTCGAGGTGGTCGGCGACGTCGCGGACGGACGGGCCGGTCTGCTCGGCGGTGAGCGGCACCATGCACAGGCCCCGGGCCTCGCCCAGCGCGGCGAGGAGGTCGTCGGAAAGGTTGGCGGGGTGGGACCGCAGGGCGCCGGCCGCCGAGCGGGTGCACACGACCGGGGCGCGGGAGACCGCGAGCGCCCGGCGGACGGTCGGCTCGGAGGCGCCGGAGAGGTCGGCGAGGACACCGATGCGGTTCATCTCGCGGACCACCTCCTCGCCGAACCGGCTCAGCCCGGACTCGCCCGCCCAGGACGCGCCGGCCAAGGTGAGGGCCTTGAGGCCGAGCCCGTGCAGGGCGCGCAGGATACCGAGGGAGTCGCCGATCGCCGGGGCTCCGGCGGGGCCGAGCAGCACGGCGACACGGCCGCAGTTGCGGGCGTCGGTGGTCTCCCCCGCGCTGTGCACGAGCCGCAGGCCCTCGGGGTGGGCGTGGACGACCGTCCGGACCAGGTCCAGCTGCTCCAGCGTGGCGCCGACGGCCCGCTCACCCGTCAGACCCTCCGGCAGGTGCAGCGACCAGAACAGCGCCCCGATGTGGCCCTTGCGCATCCGCGGCACATCGGTGTCCACCCCGCCCTCGCCCAGCTCCAGGTCGTACCGGGGCAACTGACGCAACACCCACGGCAGCCCGCTGTACCCGTCGGCCACGGGGTGCGCGACGAGGAACGCGTGGGCCTCGTCCAGCTCGGAGGGGGGCTCTACGGCATCGGGGTCGGTGAGGCCGGGTTCGGCGAGGCCGGGCTCGGTGAGGCCGGGTTCGGTGAGGCCGGGTTCGGTGAGGCCGGGTTCGGCCGTCGTGGTCGCCGCTGTCGCAGTCGCCGCTGTAGCGGTCGCCGCGGAGCGCTTGGCGGTCCTGTCCTCGGCGGTGCGGCCCCGGTCCTGCCCGGCCTCGGGTCGCTCGCGGCCGGGGCGGGAGGCAACGGGGGCGTCGGCGGTCGCCTCGGTGTGCCCGGCGTAAGCGCGGCTGCCGTTTGTCCGACTGCCGTCGGCTCGGCTGCCGCCGTCGGCCCGATCACCGCCGGGGGCTATCGGCTCCTCGTCCGGCGGCCGGTGGCCCGGTTTCGGCTTTCGCTTCGTGTCGGTGGTGGGCGGGGTGTCGAGTTCCCCCGCCTCCCCCGCCGCTTGCAGTTCGTCCTGCAGATCTGCCATGGCGGACCTCCGTAGCCGTTGGGTGATCGCAGTACTCGTCACCGTGGCACGGGGGCCGCGCGCCTTCCTGGTGGGTGGGGCGTTCGGGTTGTACGGCCGTGGCGGGGCCGCCGTACGCCACCCGGGTGAGGCCCGGGGGACGTACGAGCGGCGGTCCGGTGGTGGTCCGGGTGGCGCCCGGCGTCACCCGTCCAGCTGCGCCGGCGTCGCGTTCGACGGGCCCGTGCGGGCCTGGAGGTCCCGGGCCACGTCCTCCGCCGCGCCCAGCACCCGGACCGCGTTCCGCCAGGTCAGCTTGGCGAGGTCGGGCCGGGACCAGCCGCGGTCGAGGAGCTCGGCGATCAGGTTCGGGTAGCAGGAGACGTCGCCCAGGCCGTCCGGGGTGAAGGCCGTGCCGTCGTAGTCGCCGCCGATGCCGAGGTGGTCGATGCCGGCGACCTCGCGCATGTGGTCGAGATGGTCGGCGACCGTGGACACCGTGGCGACCGGGCGCGGAGTGCGCTCCTCGAAGGCACGGTGGACCGCCATCCCCTCGGGGGTGGTGTCGAGGTGGTGGAAGCCGTGGGCCCGCATGTTCTCGTCGGCGGCGGCCGTCCAGTCGACGGCGGCCTGGAGCACGAACTTCGGCACGAACGTCACCATCGCCACTCCCCCGTTGGCCGGGAGCCGCTCCAGGACGTCGTCCGGGATGTTGCGGGGGTGGTCGCAGACGGCCCGCGACGAGGAGTGGGAGAAGATCACCGGGGCGACGGAGGTGTCCAGCGCGTCGCGCATCGTCGTCGCGGCGACGTGCGAGAGGTCGACGAGCATGCCCTCGCGGTTCATCTCCCGGACGACCGCCCGGCCGAAGGCGGACAGACCGCCGACCGCCGGCTCGTCCGTCGCGGAGTCCGCCCAGGGGATGTTGTCGTTGTGGGTGAGCGTCATATAGCGGACGCCGAGCGCGTACAGCGCCCGCAGGGTGGCGAGGCTGCTGTCGATGGAGTGGCCGCCCTCGGCGCCCATCAGGGAGGCGACACGGCCCTCGGCGCGGGCCGCCTCCATGTCGGCGGCGGTCAGCGCGGCCCGCAGCTCGGCGGGGTAACGGTCGATCAACTGCCGTACGCAGTCGATCTGTTCGAGGGTGGCCGGGACCGCGCTCGGCAGGGCGTCGGCGTGCGAGGGGACGTACACCGACCAGAACTGCGCGCCGACCCCGCCCGCGCGCAGCCGCGCCAGGTCGGTGTGGAGGAAGGCGCTCTGGTCGACGGCGATGTCCCGCGCGCCCAGGTCGTAGCGGACCTGCTCGCGCAGCGCCCAGGGCAGGTCGTTGTGCCCGTCCGCGACCGGGAACTCCCGCAGCAGCTCCCGAGCCGCCTCCAGCGATGCCATGTCCATGCCCATACTCATGCCCCCCGTGTCCCCCGTGATCCCCGACATTCCGTTACGTCTACTTCCCGAAGCCGAAGCCGTTGCCCGCGCCCTCGACCTTGGTGCGCAGGCGCTTGCCCTTCTCGGTGGCCTGGTCGTTCAGCTCCTGCTGGAACTCCCGCATCCGGCCGAGAAGTTCCTCGTCCTGCGTGGCGAGGATGCGCGCGGCCAGCAGACCGGCGTTGCGGGCCCCGGCGACGGAGACCGTCGCGACGGGCACACCGGCCGGCATCTGCACGATCGACAGCAGGGAGTCCATGCCGTCGAGGTACTTCAGCGGCACGGGCACACCGATGACCGGCAGCGGGGTCACGGAGGCGAGCATGCCGGGCAGATGGGCGGCGCCGCCCGCACCCGCGATGATCACCTTGAGGCCCCGGTCGGCCGCCCCCTCGCCGTACGCGATCATCTCGCGCGGCATCCGGTGGGCGGAGACGACATCGACCTCGTACGCGATCTCGAACTCGTCGAGGGCCGCCGCGGCGGCCTCCATGACGGGCCAGTCGGAGTCCGACCCCATGACGATTCCTACGACCGGGCTCATTCGGTGATCGTGCCTCTCAGATAGCCGGCGGCGTGACGGGCGCGCTCCAGCACGTCGTCGAGGTCGTCGCCGTAGGTGTTGACATGACCGACCTTACGGCCGGGCTTCACGTCCTTGCCGTACATGTGGATCTTGAGCTGCGGGTCGCGGGCCATGCAGTGCAGGTACGCGGAGTACATGTCGGGGTAGTCGCCGCCGAGGACGTTGACCATGACGGTCCACTTCGCGCGGGGGCGCGGGTCGCCGAGCGGGAGGTCGAGGACGGCCCGTACGTGGTTGGCGAACTGCGAGGTGATCGCGCCGTCCTGGCTCCAGTGGCCGGAGTTGTGGGGGCGCATGGCCAGCTCGTTGACGAGGATGCGGCCGTCGCGGGTCTGGAACAGCTCGACGGCGAGATGGCCGACGACGTCCAGTTCCTTGGCGATGCGCAGGGCCATCTCCTCGGCGCGCAGCGCGAGCGTTTCGTCCAGGTCGGGCGCCGGGGCGATCACGGTGTCACAGACGCCGTTCACCTGCCGCGACTCCACGACCGGGTACGCGACGGCCTGGCCGTGCGGCGACCGTACGACGTTGGCGGCCAGCTCCCGTACGAAGTCGACCTTCTCCTCCGCGAGGACCGGGACACCGGCCCGGAAGGGCTCGGCGGCGTCCTCGACGGACCGGACGACCCACACGCCCTTGCCGTCGTAGCCGCCGCGGACCGTCTTGAGGATGACCGGAAACCCATCGCCCTCGGCGCCCTCGGGGAGTCCCTCGGCGGCGAAAGCGGCCACGTCGTCGGGGTCCGCGACGATGCGGTGCCGTGGACAGGGCACGCCGATCGCGTCGAGCCTCGCGCGCATCACCCCCTTGTCCTGGGCGTGCTGGAGCGCGTCCGGGCCCGGGCGTACGGGGATGCCGTCCGCCTCCAGCGCCCGTAGATGCTCGGTGGGTACATGTTCGTGATCGAACGTGATCACGTCGCAGCCCTGCGCGAACGCACGCAGCGTGTCGAGGTCGCGGTAGTCGCCGATGACGACATCGCCGACGACCTGCGCCGCGGAATCCTGAGGGGTGTCACTGAGGAGCTTGAACCTGATGCCGAGCGGGATGCCCGCCTCGTGTGTCATACGAGCGAGCTGCCCCCCGCCGACCATGCCGACTACCGGGAACGTCACGCCCCCAGGGTATCGGCCACGGAATCGGCCACTCCCGGGTGCCCGATTTCCCCGCCCATTTCCCCACTGGACCGCCCCAGGACCTCCCTCGTATCCCGGCTGTGAGCTCCCGCACAGGCGTTGCCCAGGGGCGCTGGTTAGCATGGCTGAACCAGTGGATTTCGACCGAAGATCAACTCATACCAGATCATTTCGGACGGGGCAGCGACCGGCTGACCACCGGCACGACACCGACCGGACCGAACGACGGGGGCCGCACACGATGGGAAATACCACCTCGGGGCCTGATACGAAGCCCCGCGGCGCCCTGCGCCGCCGGATCGACCTGCTCGTACGGGAGGTCGCCAAGTTCGGCGCGGTGGGCGGTGCGGGGCTCCTGGTGAACCTCGCCGTCTTCAACCTCGTGCGGCACACCACCGACCTCCAGGTGGTCCGGGCCAGTGTCATAGCCACGGTCGTCGCCATCGCGTTCAACTACGTCGGGTTCCGCTACTTCACGTACCGGGACCGTGACAAGAGCGGCCGTACGAAGGAGATGTCGCTGTTCCTGCTGTTCAGCGCGGTCGGGCTGGTGATCGAGAACGGGGTGCTCTACACCGCCACGTACGGCTTCGGCTGGGACAGCCCCCTGCAGTCCAACATCTTCAAGTTCCTCGGCATCGGCGTCGCCACCCTCTTCCGCTTCTGGTCGTACCGAACCTGGGTGTTCCGGGCCCTCCCGGCTCGCGAGGCGGTGGCAAACGCGGAATCGTTCCTCGAAACGGGGGCTGCCCACCCACCCGCCCTCACTGGGGGTGCGGCGAAGCGAACGAACAACAGGCCGTAGAAGGGCACGGGGCACGGGGCCCACAGCCCTGGCTTCCCACGCGGGGCGCACCCCGGCTTTCCAGACTGGGCGCACCCGCGGCTTTCAGGCTGGGCGCGCCCTCGGCTTCTCAGCGGGGCGCAGCCCCGGCTTTTCGGGCGGGCGCAGCCCCGGCTTTCCAAACGGCGCACCCCCCGGCTTTTCAGGGGCACGGGGAACTGCGCGAGAAGCCCCACCGGCCCGCGGTCGCCGACGAACGCCCGGAGGCCGCGACGCATCCGCGAACCCCCTCACACCGACCGCCGACCGCCGAGAGCCGAGCGACCGCCGGCCTACCTGACCGGCCGGTCCTCGCCGGACGGCGTCCGTACCGGCGTCCGCGACAGGAACAACCCGAACACCGGCGGCTGCGCCTGAAGCATCTCCAGCCGCCCCCCGTCCGCCTCCGCGAGGTCCCGCGCCACCGCCAGCCCGATCCCCGTCGAGTTGCGCCCACTGATCGCCCGCTCGAAGATCCGCGCCCCGAGGTCGGCGGGAACGCCGGGCCCCTCGTCGGTGACCTCGATCACCGCCTGGTTCCCGGTGACCCGCGTCCGCAGCGCCACCGTGCCACCGCCGTGCATCAGCGAGTTCTCGATCAGCGCGGCCAGCACCTGCGCGACCGCGCCCGGCGTGCCCACGGCCTGAAGGTGCCGCTTGCCGGAGCTGACGACGGCCCGCCCGGCGCTGCGGTAGGCCGGCCGCCACTCCTCCAGCTGCTGCTTGATGACCTCGTCGAGCTCGAAGGAGACGGCGGAGCCGTTGCGGGGGTCGCGGGAGTTGGTGAGAAGCCGCTCCACGACGTCCGTGAGCCGCTCGACCTGGGTGAGCGCGATGTGCGCCTCCTCCTTCACCGTGGCGAGGTCGTCGGTGAGGGTGATCTCCTCCAGCCGCATCGACAGCGCGGTCAGCGGCGTACGCAGCTGGTGCGACGCGTCCGCCGCGAGGCGCCGCTCGGCGGTCAGCATGCGGCCGATGCGCTCGGCGGAGGAGTCCAGCACGTCCGCGACCCGGTCCAGCTCGGGGACGCCGTACCGCTTGTGGCGGGGGCGCGGGTCGCCTGAGCCGAGCCGTTCGGCGGTCTCGGCGAGGTCGGTGAGGGGGGAGGCGAGGCGGTTGGCCTGGCGTACCGCGAGGAGGACGGCGGCGATGACGGCGAGCAGGGCGACCGCCGCGATGATCAGCAGCGTACGGCCGACCTCGCGGCTGACGGCCGAGCGGGACTCCTCGACCGTGACGACCTCGTCCTTCTCGCCCTTGGCCTCATGGCGGATGACGTCACCGACGGGCTTCTCGCCGATCTCGATGGTGTTCTGGCCGGGGATCTCGATCCGGGCGTAGCGCTCGTCGCCGACCTGGTCCCGGAGGACCTCGGCCGTGATCCGTTCGTCGCCGATGATCCGGCTGTCCACGATGCTCGTCAGCTGGACCGCCTCGGACTCCACGCGTTCCTCGGCGCTGTTGCTGATCGTGCGGGTCTCGACGATGACGAGGGAGACACCGAAGACCGCGATGACGACGAGGACGACGGCGAGGGTGGACTGAATGAGACGGCGACGCACGGTTGCCCTCCGGGCGGGGCGGGTGTTCTGGGACCTTCGATTGTGCGGCACCCGGCGCCTGCCGCCGAGCGGGGGCCGGTGTCGCTTACCTGCGCCGACAGGGCGGCGATGCGCCTCTTGAGGGCCGAAGGCCCCTCCAGGGGCGCGGGGAACCGCGCGACCAGCCACCACCCACCCGCAGCCGCCACACAACCCACACCCCCGACCCCTGGGGCGCCCGGCTCACCCCACACCCGGCAGGGATCAGTTCTTCTCGAACCGGAACCCGACCCCCCGCACCGTCGCGATGTACCGAGGATTCGCCGCGTCGTCCCCCAGCTTCTTCCGCAGCCAGGAGATGTGCATGTCCAGCGTCTTGGTCGACGACCACCACGTCGTGTCCCACACCTCACGCATCAGCTGGTCACGGGTGACGACCCGCCCCGCGTCACGCACCAGCACCCGCAGCAGGTCGAACTCCTTCGCGGTGAGCTGCAACTCCTCGTCCCCCATCCACGCCCGGTGCGACTCGACGTCGATCCGTACCCCGTGGGTGGCGGGCGGCTGCGCCGGCTCCGTGGCGCCGCGCCGGAGCAGGGCCCGGACGCGGGCGAGCAGCTCGGCCAGCCGGAAGGGCTTGGTGACGTAGTCGTCGGCGCCCGCGTCGAGGCCGACGACGGTGTCCACCTCGTCGGCGCGCGCGGTCAGGATGAGGATCGGGATGGCGTGGCCCTCGGCGCGCAGCCGACGGGCCACCTCCAGACCGTCCATGCCGGGCAGCCCCAGATCCAGGACGACCAGGTCGATGCCACCCTGCATTCCGGCGTCCAGCGCGGTGGGTCCGTCCTCACGGACCTCCACCTCGTACCCTTCCCGGCGCAGTGCGCGAGCCAACGGCTCCGAGATGGACGCGTCGTCCTCGGCGAGCAGTACACGGGTCATGGAGTGATGGTAGTCCGCCGAGAACCGCAGGTGGAGGGTGATCGGCAAGCACGATTCACACCTTTGTCCAACGGTTCTCTTACTTCACCGGGGCATGATCCACTGCGACGGGCGTTTCGTCCCGCCCGGGTGAAGATCCGGGCCGTCGCGTGGAGAAGGCGCCCGGGTCCGGTGCGAATCACGCGCCGATCCCGTGAAGACGACGCGACCGGGCCGCGCACCCCGGCACGACACCCTGCGTCTCCTCATCACGAACCCATGATTGACCTTCGAATAGGCGCGCACGGTTGCCTTCTTACCTGTGATCCGCCTCTCAAGCCCTTCCGTTTCCCTCAGTCTTCTGACGTATGGTGACGGAACGCCTGTAGCAACACGTGGGGACCTTTGGCGGCATATCGACGCTGAAGGTCTCTTTTATGTGCGTAATGACCTGTGGCCGGGCCCCGAACCCGCGGGACGCATCGATGCGTTGACGCGCGTAGAGGGGCGTGGATCCCGGTGGCCGCCGTCCGCCGCCCCGTGACCCGGGGCGGAATCCCCGTGGGCGTGGGGTGGACGTCCCGGCCGGCCGGTGCCGGCCGCCCCTCCACCGGGCGCGCGCCCCCACGACGCCGTCCCGACCTGCAAGGAACGACCATGGCGTCCAGCCTGACGAAGGACTCGCCCGGCCGGGGAACCCCCGGCCCCGAGACCACCTTCTTCGGCCACCCCCGCGGACTGGCCACTCTCTTCATGACCGAGATGTGGGAACGATTCTCCTACTACGGCATGAAGGCTCTCCTCACCGTCTATCTGCTCTCCGGCGGCCCCGACGCCGGCAAGGGGAGCATGGGCGGCGGCCTGGCCATGGACCTGGCCACCACCACCACGATCGTCGCCGTCTACTCGGCGATGGTGTACCTGCTCGCGATGCCCGGCGGCTGGCTCGGCGACCGTGTCTGGGGCCCCCGCAGGACGGTGACGATCGCCGCGGTCACGATCATGTCCGGGCACCTGGTGCTCGCCCTGCCGGGCGGTCAGGCACCGTTCTTCGCGGGCCTGGCACTGGTCGCGGCCGGCTCCGGGCTGCTGAAGGCCAACATCTCCACGATGGTGGGCCACCTCTACGACGGCCCCGGGGACCCGCGACGCGACGGCGGCTTCACGATCTTCTACATGGGCATCAACGCGGGTGCCTTCTTCGCGCCGCTGGCCATCGGCACCGTCGGCCAGGAGGTCAACTGGCACCTCGGCTTCGGTCTCGCCGCGGTCGGCATGGCCATCGGTCTCGCCGTCTTCCTCGCCGGCAGCCGGACCCTGAGCCCGACGAGCGATGTCGTCCCCAAGCCGCTGGCCGCCGAGGAGCGTGCCTCCTGGCTGCGCAAGGGTCTGCTCTGGCTGGCCGTCGCGGCCGTCTTCTACGGCGCCGTGGGTCTCAGCGGCCACTTCACCCTGAACTGGGCGATGATCCCGCTCACCGTCATCGGTCTGGTCGTCCCCGCCGGTGTGCTGCTGCGCATCAAGCGGGACAAGGAACTGACCACCGCCGAGCAGTCGAAGATGACCGGCTACATCTGGTTCTTCGTTGCCGCCGCCGTCTTCTGGATGATCTACGACCAGGGCGCGTCCACGGTCCAGGCCTTCGGCTCGAACGACGAGAAGGTGGCCGGCTCACTGCTCGGCTTCGAGTTCCCGACCTCCTGGTACCAGTCGCTGAACCCGCTGTTCATCATGGCGCTGGCCCCGGTGTTCGCCTGGCTCTGGCTGTGGCTGAACCGCCAGGGCAGGGAGCCCAGCACGGCCGTGAAGTTCGCCATGGCCCTGGTGCTCATCGGCGTCTCGTTCTTCTTCTTCCTGATCCCGCTGGGGATGGCGGCGGACGGCACCCTGGCCAGCCCGATGTGGCTGGTGGGCATCTACTTCATCCAGACCGTCGGTGAGCTGTGCCTCTCCCCGGTCGGCCTGTCGGTGACGACGAAGATGGCCCCGGCCAAGTACGCCAGCCAGATGATGGGCGTGTGGTTCCTCGCGGTCACCGCGGGTGACTCCGTCACCGGCCTGCTGTCCAACCCCGCCGTCGGCGGCTTCGACCTCAGCGGCTCCGGCATGGTCGCCGTCGAGGCCACCCTCGCCGTCCTCGCCGGCTTCGCGATCTACATGTACCGCAAGAAGGTCAGGGCCCTCACCGGCGACGTCAACTGACCTCGGCAAGACCGAACGGGACAGGGCCGCCGTACCTCCGGGTGCGGCGGCCCTGTCCCGTCCTCTCGGCTCCTACGTGGACGGGTCCTCCTGAGCCGAGGAGAGCCCCGTCGGCCGCGTCGCCCCCGGATCGGTGTCCGGTGTGAACCAGGGCAGCGCCGACCTCGTACGCGACGGGGACGGCGTGCGGGGCTGCGCGTGCGCGGCGGTCGAGGCGGCCGGCCCGGACACCCATCCGGGAAGTCCGGGCATCCTCGGCCTCCGCCGCCTCCGTTCGGGAGCCTCGCGCCCCGGCCGCACCCGCTCCACCCCCGCCATCCCGATCCGGAACAGCGCGGCCGGTACGACGAGGCAGAGCATCAGCCAGAAGAGGGTGACGCCCCAGGGGCGGCCGACGTTCCAGGGCTGTTCGGTGAGGACCTTGCCGCCGTGTTCGAGGGAGACGGTGTAGTCGCCGTGGGCCCCGGCCGCGAGGGTCACGGGCAGGGTGATGCGGGCCTCGCGGCCCGGCTGGATGGTGCCGCGCCACTGCTGTTCCTCCCAGCGCGGCGCGAACACTCCGTGGGAGGTGCCGACCTGGAAGACGGGGTTCCTGACCGGGGAGGTGCCGACGTTGCCGACGGTGAGCACCAGTTCGCGGGCGGGTGGTGCCCCGAACCATGTCAACAGCCCACTTGAGCCCTCCAGTCGGCTGTCCGTCAGGAGCGAGAGGTGTCCGCCGGCCGCCTCCCTCGGCAACGGCTCGACCGAGTGCCCGGCGACCTGGAAAGCCGCGTCGGCCTCCGCCTTCGGCCCCGTGATGGTGGAGACGTGCACGACACACGGGCACGACACCGGAGGCTCGGCCACCGGCAACTCCCGGCGGAATGCGCCCTTGTCGTCGGCGGTGACGGCCCGCCCTTCGGCGTTGGCACAGGAGTCGGTGCCGCCGGGCACACCCCGCGACGGCGTCGACCGACCGCAGATGAGCACCATCAGGATCGCCTTCGGCCGCCAGCCGGCACCGGTCACGGTGACCGAACCACCGGTGCCCGCCTGCGACTTGGACAGCCGCACGGTCGGCTTGTCGGCGGCCGCCGTCGGCGTCGCCGTCTGAGCCTGCATCCATGCCTGCGGCTGCGACTGCGCGAGCCCGGCCGTGAGCGGCGCTCCGAGCACCATGGCGAGGGCGAGCGCCACCACCATGAGCGCCCTCGCCGAGATCGAAGCCACGGTCGAGGTCGAGGCCAAGGTCGAGGTCGAGGTCGCGTACGACGCCGGGGTCCGTCGCCCACTGATCACGTTCCGGCTCCCGTCAGCGACGTACCGCCTGGTTCCTGCGCGTCACCCACAGCACGCCCGCCGTCCCCGCGAGCAGCACCGTCCCGCCGAGCGTGCCGAGCGCGACCGCCGAGTCCAGGGGCCCGGTCTGCGGAAGCTCACCACCGGAACCACCGGAACCGCCCGAACCGCCGGACCCACTCGACCCGCCCGAGCCCCCGCCGTCGGACCCACCCCCCGTACCGCCCCCGCCCGCCGCGGTGACGTCGAGCGTCAGTGACGGGCCGGGATCGTTGCCCGGTGTGCAGGTCGTCACCGTGCCGAGGGCCTCGATGGTGAGGACGCCCGCGGTGAAGTCGACCTTGCCGGTCTTCTTCGGGGCGTAGATACCGCTCAGGTCATTGATCTTGATCGGTGTGTTGGCCGGAATCGCCTCGTCGTTCGCCGGCCCCGTGACCTTGAGCGTGCCGCTGTCGACCCCGCCCAGTTCGATCGTGGCGCTCGGCGTCATCGCGCCCTTGCCCAGTTCGACCGGGCTCGACGAGACGCCCTTCTGCCACGACATCGTGATCCTGTAGACGTCGCCGGTCTCGACGCCCTTGATGTCGATCGGCGACACCGCGGACTTGTCCCCGATCGGCGTCTTGCAGTTGTACTCGACGTCCACGACCTCGGCATGGGCCACCGGGGCGGCCAGCAGCACCGCCGAGCCGGCCAGGGCCGCGAGGGACGCGAGCGCGGCGGTTCGTTTCTGGTACGTCCGGTACGACACCTCGGCACCCCACATTCTGACGGAACATCAGATCGGCGGCTCAAGGTACGCCGGGGCCCGTGGAGAAGGAAGACACACGCAGGTGTCGGATGTGTGTCGATGGACCGGGCTCGCCTCGCGGCGGTGGGTACGCCGGGGAAACCCGAGGGACGCGGGACCATGGCGACATCCGCCGCTCAACCGCTCAACCGCTCCACCGCTCCGCCGCGTTCGGCCACGAGAACCCGCGGCCGCGAACGCGCAACGCCCCCACAACGCTCAGGCAGACACCCCTCGGCTCCACCCACAACGCTCGGCAGATGCCCCCCGGCTCCGCCCACAACGCTCAGGCAGGCGCCCCCAGCTCCGCCCACACCGTCTTCCCGGCGGCGCCGGGAGCCCGTACGACCCCCCAGTCCAGACACAGCCGCTGCACGATGAACATCCCGTGCCCGCCGGGCCGCCCGGCCCGATGCGGCGTCCGTGGCGCCGGATTCCCCGTGCCCCGGTCGGACACCTCGATCCGCAGCACCTTGTTGTCGCACGCGATCCGCAGCTCGGCCGGGCCTCCCGCGTGGAGACAGGCGTTGGTGACCAGCTCGGACACCACCAGCAGCACATCCTCCGCCGCCGCCCGATGGTCCGCGGTCGCGGCGGGCAGCCACCCCCACGCGTACAGCGCCTGGCGGGTGAAGTCACGGGCGAGCGGCACCACCCCGCTCTCGCCGTCGAAGCCGAGCCGACGGGACTGACGACTCGTGGCGGGGGCCCCGGGCGGGTCTCCGCCTGGCACCCCGGAAGCGCCGCCGGCACCCGGTTCCGGGCCGCGGTCGCCCGGCGAGAAAGGCCGGGTGGTGCTCATCAGCGCTTCACCTCACCGATTCACCAGTTCACGATTCAGGACTTGTCAGGGGTGCGGGACGAAGGCCCGCGGTGCATGCCGTTTTCTGCTGTCATCCGTTGCGCCATCCGTACTTCCGTCGCAATCCGTCGTACCGCCCGACCGCCACCGGGCCACTGCCAGGCCGCTGCCGAGCCGCTGCCGGGTCACGGCCCCGCCTCCGCGAGCCGCCACCGGGCCACCACCCCGCTTCGCCTCCGCCGAGCTGTCGCCGGGCCCCTTCCGGGCCACCGTCGACCTGTTCGCCGACCCGTTCAGGATGTCTCCTGCCCGAGCGAACCGTCAGAACACCCACGTTTTCGGCACAGAAGCTGTGACGCGAATAACGCGCCGGCCGGGAGGGGGCACCCGGGGGTCGTCCTCGCGCACGGGACCACCGCTCCGACGGCTCCGACCGGTCCGGCCGGCCGGTCGGACGGCACCCCTCGGCGGGGGCCACGGCCGGGCCGGGCACGGCCCTAGTCGCCCAGGGCCGTTTCAAGGGTGTCGTGGACGGTGAAGACCGCGTCCGCCCCGGTGATCTCGAAGACCCGCGCCACCGCCGGGAGCATTCCCGCCAGATGGACGCCGCCGCCCGCCGACTCCGCCCCCAGCCGGACGCCCAGCAGGACGTTCAGCCCGGTGGAGTCGCAGAACTCCAGGCGCGAACAGTCCACCACCAGACGCGTGAATCCTTTTTCCAGGCAGCTTTCGAGTGGCTCACGCAACAGATCGGCGGTGTGGTGATCGAGCTCACCCGCCGGGGTCACGACGGCGCTGAGGCCCTCTTCCCGCACCTCGACCCGTAGCCGGCCCGACTGTGCGCTGCCGACCGTCCCACGGTCCATGCCGTCTCTCTCCCGACCGTCGTGACTGCTGACTCGCCCTCGAACACTACGCCTTCTCCACACTCTCCGACACCCGAACAATCCCTCGAAAAGGGACATTTCGGCACAGTACGCACTTGCGACGACGTCGTGAAACCGGGTAGGGCTAGTAGTGACACCAATCGACACGGCCGGCTTTGGAGGCGCCGCACACCGCAGTGCACGTATTGGCATCGGCGGCCATATGCCGAGAACGATGGAGGACATCATGTCACCCCGGCTCGACGAATCGCATACCCAGAGGGCGACGTCGGCATCCGCCCCGGAAGAGACACAGGACGGCCTCGCCCACGATTCGGGCGACGCGCTCGCCGACCTGCCGGAGATCCCCCCGTACGACGAGGTGGGACCGGTGGACGCGCGGGCGTTGTCCAAGACCCTCTTCGAGCGGCTGGAGTCCCTCGAGGAAGGCACGTACGAGTACTCGTACGTCCGCAACACCCTGGTCGAACTCAACCTGGCCCTGGTCAAGTTCGCCGCCTCCCGGTTCCGCTCCCGCAGCGAGCCCATGGAGGACATCATCCAGGTCGGCACGATCGGCCTGATCAAGGCGATCGACCGCTTCGAACTGAGCCGTGGCGTCGAGTTCCCCACGTTCGCGATGCCAACCATCGTCGGCGAGATCAAGCGTTTCTTCCGCGACACGAGTTGGTCCGTGCGCGTGCCGCGCAGACTTCAGGAACTCCGGCTCGACCTGGCCAAGGCCGGTGACGAACTCGCTCAGAAACTCGATCGCGCTCCTACGGTGGGAGAGCTGGCGGAGCGCCTCGGGCTGACGAACGACGAGGTCGTCGAGGGCATGGCGGCGTCGAACGCGTACACCGCCTCGTCGCTGGACGCCCAGCCCGAGGAGGACGACTCCGAGGGCGCGCTGGCGGACCGGATCGGTTACGAGGACCACGGGCTCGAAGGCATCGAGTACGTCGAGTCCCTGAAGCCGCTGATCGCCGGACTGCCCCCGCGCGACCGGCAGATCCTTTCCCTGCGGTTCGTGGCCAACATGACGCAGTCCGAGATCGGGGACGAGCTGGGCATCTCCCAGATGCACGTCTCCCGGCTGCTGTCCCGCACGCTGGTACGGCTGCGCAAGGGCCTGACGCTGGAGGAGTGAGCGCGGGCGCGCGCCGAACGGTGCCGTGCGCGGCGCCGTGCACAGCGCCGTCCACCGCCATGGACTGGCGCTGTCGACAGCGCCAGGGACGGTGACAGAAGTCGGCCGGGTACGCCAGGAGTTACGACACTCCTGGCGTACCCGGCCGAACTGTTGTCGGCCTGCCATCCATCTCGCCCCCTTACCGCAAGAAACCCCTTCCCTCTGGTTCGCCTTCCGTCACTATGGTCACGCGCCAGACTGTTCGGTATGCCAGAAGCCGACGGGCGGACACGGGGGTGCGAGGAGGCACGAGGATGACTCGGGCTCGGGACGAGCGCCCCGGCGGCGACGTCGGCCATGAGAACCAACAGGACACCGGCGCGCCGGGCGCACGCCCCGACGACGGGGCCGAGCACCGGTACGCGCACGCGTCCGACGCGCGGCTGACCGCGCTGTTACGCGCGGACTCGCCGACCGCGTACACGGCTCTGCGCGAGTTGCGCGAACGCCACCACCCGTCGGTCCTCGCCTACGCCCGGCTGTGCGCCGCGAGCGAGTCCTCGGCACGGGAGCTGTCGACGCAGGCGTTCACGCTCGCCACCCGGGAGACGGCACGCGGCATCGAACCGACCGTCCCCTGGCGCCATCAACTGCTCCTGCTGACCGTCCGGGTGGCTGCCGCCTGGGCCGCGGACGGCGGCGCGACCGGTCTCACCCCCGCCCTGCGCCCCGTGCTGGACGCGGCGGGGCCCGACGGTCCCGTCCCGCCCCTGCTGGCGGCGTTCCGGTCCCTGCCGCCCCGCCCCCAGGGCCTCATCTGGTACGGCGCCGTGGAGCAGGAACCGGACAACCGTACGGCCGTGCTGCTCGGCCTCACCCCCGACGACGTGACGTACAAGCGGGACTCCGCGCTCCACGCCCTGCGTCAGGCCTGTCTCAGAGTGCGCCTCGCCGCCTCCGACGACCCTCGCTGCCAGGACTTCCGCCGGCTGATCGAGGAGTCCGTACGACCGGACACCCCTCGCCACAGCCCCGACCTGCGCACGCACATGGAGCACTGCACCCACTGCGCCGGCGCGTACGAGGAGCTCTGCGCCCTGCGCGACAGCCCGCGCGCGACGCTCGCGGAGGGCTTGCTGCCGTGGGGCGGTACGGCGTACACGCGCAGTGGGGCGAGGGCGCGTGACGGCGCGGATGCGCGGGGCGGGGCCGACGGGGTCGGGGTCGGGGGGCATGGCGGAGCCGATGCGTGGGACGGGGCCGACACGTGGGGCGGCGGCCGGGCGGGCGCCGGAGTGGAGGGCCCGGAGGGCTTCGCGGAACCGGAGGTGGGCGGGGCCGGGACGGGAGCGCGGGCGAAGACAGGGACCGGGCCACGGACGGGGGCCGGGGCGGGTTCCAGAGCGGGTGGTTGGGCGGGGGCGGCGGCTGCGACTGCCGCCGCGGCAGAGGCATGGGCGGAGTCCGGCCCAGGCGCGGGCTCCGGCCCAGGCATGGGGCCTGGCATGGGCTCCGGCAGCGGTTCGGGCTCCGGCTCGGACTCCGGTGGCAGGGGGCGTGCAGCGGACGGGGCAGGGGCCGAGAGCAGGGGTGATGCCCTGGGCGGGGCGGAGGCCTGGACAGGTCCCGACGCCGGTGCCCGAGCCGGGGCGGAGGCGTGGGAAGGTCCCGGTTCCGATGCTCGCGCCGGCGCGGCACCCGGTGCGGGGGCCGACCCGGCTGCCGCGACCGGGAGTTGGGACGGGACCGGCCCGGCGAGCGCGGTTGGAAGCTGGGACGGGGCCGGTACAGCGGCTGGGGCCGGAGCGGCGGTCAGGGGCGGCGACGGGGCCGATGCCTGGGCGGCGGGGGCCGACAACGGGGCCACGGCGGCGGTGAACCGGGCCACGGCCGGGAATGGGGCCGATGCGGGGGCGTCGGGGGGCGGGTGGTCGTCGTCCCGGCGGATCGCGCTGACCTCGGTGGCCCTCGGGGTGGCGTTGGCGCCGCTGCTGGCGTTCCTGGTGTTCTCGGGCTCCGTCGGCTCGTCGTCCGACGGCGCGGCGGACTCCGTCGGTACGCCCGCGACGCCGCCGTCGGACCCCGTGACCCCGACGGTCCCGCCGAGCCCGACGCCGTCGCCGACCCCGTCGGAGACCGCGAGCCCCTCGAAGCCCCCGGAGAAGGAGAAGCCGACGAAGAGGCCGAGTCCGAGTCCGAGTCCGTCGAAGTCCGGCCTCCCGACGCCCTCGCTGCCGTACGGGCCGCCACTGAACGGTGCCTACAGCCAGGTGGTGAACGTCGGCTCGGGGCTGTGCCTGGACATCCGGGGCGAGTTGAAGAAGGGCACCGACGTCGTCACGGCCACCTGCTCCGGACGGGCCACCCAGCGCTGGCGCGTCGACTCCCACCGGAACGCCCTCCAGTCGTTCGCCGACCCCGACCTGTGCCTCGACAGCCGTGGGGCGACCGACGACGGCGTGGGCATCTGGGAGTGCGACGCGCTGGACGGGGACAACGCCGAGAACCTCAGGTTCGAGGTCGACTCCCGGGGCGTGATCCGCCCGGCGATCGCGCCGGGGCACGCCGTGACCCCGGACGCGCTCGGCTCCGTCGACTTCACCAAGGTGTCGGGGCGCGACGGACAGCGGTGGCGGGCGGGGGCCGGTCCGGTCCACGCCTGAGGGTCGGTCCTGCGGGTCCTGAGGCTCGGTCCTGCGGGCCCTGCGGGTCAGTCCTGCGGGCCCTTGGGGTCGGTCCTGGGGGCCGACCCCAGCCCCGGTCAGACCACGCGTACGCCCCTGCGCCACACACCCGTGACCAGGGGAACTCCCGGCCGGTAGGCGAGGTGGACATGGCTGGGCGCGTCCAGCAGCGCGAGGTCCGCGTACGCGCCCGGCGTGAGCCTGCCCACGTCGTCGCGGCGGAGCGCCCGCGCGCCCCCGGCCGTGGCCGACCAGACCGCCTCGTCCGGCGTCATCCCCATGTCCCGTACGGCGAGCGCGACGCAAAACGGGACGGACGAGGTGAAGGACGACCCCGGGTTGCAGTCCGTCGAGAGGGCCACGGTGACGCCCGCGTCGAGGAGGCGGCGGGCGTCCGGCCACTCGGCGCGGGTGGAGAACTCGGCACCGGGCAGCAGCGTGGCGACCGTACGGCCGCTCGCCAGGGCGTCCACGTCGGCGTCGGTGAGGTGGGTGCAGTGGTCCGCGCTGGCCGCGTCCAGTTCCACGGCGAGCTGGACGCCGGGGCCGTACGACAGCTGGTTGGCGTGGATGCGCGGGTGCAGGCCCCTGGCCTTGCCCGCCGTGAGGATCGCGCGGGCCTGGTCGCCGTCGAAGGCGCCCTTCTCGCAGAAGACGTCGATCCAACGGGCGTACGGGGCGCAGGCGTCGAGCATCTCGCCGGTGACCAGTGCCACGTACGCGGCGGGGTCCTCGGCGTGGTCCGGGGACACGATGTGGGCGCCGAGGTACGTCACCTCGTCCGTGTGCCGCGCGGCGATGCGCAGCGCCCGGGCCTCGTCCTCGACGGTCAGGCCGTAGCCCGACTTCGTCTCGAAGGTGGTCGTGCCCTGGCGGAGGGCCTCGCGGAGGTAACGGGTGAGGTTGGCCTCCAGCTCCTCGTCGGTGGCGGCGCGGGTGGCGGCGACGGTCGTACGGATGCCGCCCGCGCTGTAGGCCCGGCCGGACATGCGGGCGTTGAACTCGGCGGTGCGGTCGCCCGCGAAGACGAGGTGGGAGTGGGAGTCCACGAACCCCGGGATCACCGCCCGCCCACCGGCGTCGACCCGATTGTCAGTGGCGGGTGCTTTGCTTTGATCACCGGTCCACGCGATGCGTTCACCGTCGATGACGACGGCCGCGTCCTGGATCAGTCCGAGGGGGGATCTGTCGCCGAGGGAGGGGTCGTTGGTGACCAGGGCAGCGATGTTGGTGATGAGCGTGCTTGCGGTGCTCGCCGAGTCGGCGGGGCTGACCTTCGTCGGGCTGCTCATGGCTTCCTTGGTTGCTTGGTCGGCGGTCGGGTCGAATGCGGGGGCCGGGGAGTCCGAGGAGAGGGCCGGGCGCGCGGGCGGCCCGGCCGGAATCATCCGCGCAGCGCTGCGACGGCGTCCGCGAGGGCTCCCGGCACATCCGGTACGAGCGTGTGCGCCCCGTCCCGTACGACGTGCCGACCTCCCACCACCGTGTGCGACACGTCCGCTGCCGACGCGGCGAATACCGCCGTCTCCGCGCCGAGCCGTGGAAGCGGCCCCGCTGTCCTGACCGAGTCGAGGGCGATCGTCGTGAAGTCGGCGAGCGCGCCCGTCTCCAGGGCGCCGGCGTCGTCCCAGCCGATCGCCGCGTGGCCGTCGGCCGAGGCCGCCCGCAGGAGGGCCGCCGCCGTCCAGTGACCGCGCGTACGGGTGCGCAGCCGCTCGTTCAGTTCCATCGCGCGCGCCTCTTCGAGCAGGTCGATGACGGCGTGGCTGTCCGAGCCGAGGGAGAGCGGGGAACCGGCCCGTTGCAGGGCGGCGGCGGGTCCGATGCCGTCGGCGAGGTCCCGTTCGGTCGTGGGGCACATGCAGGTACCGGTGCCGCTGTCGCCGATGAGGGCGATGTCCTCGTCGGTGAGGTGGGTGTTGTGGACGCCGGTCGTGCGGGGGCCCAGCACACCGTGGTCGGCGAGGAGTTGGGTGGGGGTGCGTCCGTGCGCCTCGTGGCAGGCGTCGTTCTCCGCCGTCTGCTCCGACAGGTGCACATGCAGCGGGGCCCGCCGCTCCTCGGCCCACCGCGCCACGGTCGCCAACTGCCCGGCCGGCACGGCCCGTACGGAGTGCACGGCCGCCCCGATCCGTACGTGATCCCGGTCCTTGAGAACTGAACAGCGTTCGGCCCAGGCCTCAGCCGTGCCGTCGGAGAAGCGGAGCTGGTGGCGGTCGGGGCCCTTGCCGAAGCCGGCGGAGAGGTAGGCCGTGTCGAGGAGGGTGATCCGGATGCCCGCCTCGGCGGCGGCCTCGATGAGCGCCTCCCCCATGGCGTTCGGGTCGGCGTAGGGGGTGCCGCCGGGGGCGTGGTGCACATAGTGGAACTCGCCCACCGCCGTGATCCCGGCCAGCACCATCTCCGCGTACACGGCCCGCGCGAGGGCGTGGTACGTGTCCGGGGTCAGCCGGTCCGCCACCCGGTACATGACCTCGCGCCAGGTCCAGAAGGTGCCCGAGCCGACCTGGACGGTACCGCGCAGGGCCCGGTGGAAGGCGTGGCTGTGGGCGTTGGCGAGGCCGGGCAGGGTGAGGCCGCGCAGGGCGACCGCGCCCGGGGGCGGGGTGGGTGTCTCGGTGCGTACGGCGGTGATGCGGCCGTCGGGGCCGCCGGAACCGCCTGTGGTCACCGTGAGGGTCACACCGGGCTCGACGTTCGTGCCGAGCCAGGCGTGTTCGAGCCAGTAGGTCGTCTCCGTCACCTGCGGGCCAGCCCTTCCAGTACGTCGGCGAGCGCGGTCACCCCGGCCAGGCAGTCGTCCTCGGCGGCGTGCTCGGCCGGGGAGTGCGAGACGCCTGTCGGGTTGCGCACGAACAGCATGGCGGTCGGGACGGTCCCGGAGAGGATCCCGGCGTCGTGTCCGGCGCCGGTCCCGAGCACGGGGACCTTCAGGTCGGCCGTGTCCCGGCCCAGGATGCGGGCGATCTCGTCCCGCAGCGCGTGCTCGAACTCGACGACGGGGGTGAAGGACTCCCGGACGACGTCCAGCTCGATCCCGTGCTCGCGGGCGTAGTCGCGGGCCGCCTCCTCGATCGCGCCGACGACCGTGTCCAGAGTCGCCTGGTCCTCGGCGCGGGAGTCGAGCCAGCCGCGGACGAGGGAGGGGATGGCGTTGACGCCGTTCGGTTCGACGGAGATCTTGCCGAAGGTGGCCACGGCCCCGGCGAGCCGTGCCTCACGTCGGGCGGCGAGGACGGTCTCCGCGTACGACAGCATGGGGTCCCGGCGGTCGACGAGCCGGGTCGTCCCGGCGTGGTTGGCCTCGCCCCGGAAGTCGAACCGCCACCGGCCGTGCGGCCAGATCGCGCTGGCGATGCCGACGGCGTCCCCGGACAGGTCCAGGGCCCGCCCCTGCTCGACGTGCAGCTCGACGAACGCCCCGATCCGCGCGAGCCGCTCGGGGTCCGGCCCGATGCCCTCCGGGTCGTACCCGGCGGCCTCCATCGCCTGCGGCAGGGTGACCCCGTCCCCGTCGGTCAGCCGCCCCGCCTGCTCGACGGTCAGCTGCCCGGAGGCCAGCCGGGACCCGACACAGGCCAGCCCGAACCGCGCGCCTTCCTCATCACCGAAGTTGACGATGGCGAGCGGCTTGTCGAACCGCGCACCCCGGGCCCGCAGTTCGTCGAGCGCGGCGAAGGAGGACACGACACCGAGGGGCCCGTCGAAGGCCCCGCCATCGGGCACGGAGTCGAGATGCGACCCGGTGACGACGGCGTCCCCAGCGGCCGGATCCCCGAGCCAGGCCCACTGATTCCCGTTCCGGTCGACCTCGTATCCCAGCCCCCGATTCCGCGCCTGCTCCTCGAACCAGGCCCGGCACTCGGCATCGGCCCCGGTCCAGGCGAACCGCCGATACCCACCGGACTCGGGGTGCCGCCCGATGGGCCTGAGCTCCCGCCACATCTCGTGGAAGGAGGCGCCACCGGGGGCGGGCTGCGGGCCGTCGGCCCGGTCAGTCGCTGCTACAGGCTGTGGGCAGTCGTTCCGCAGGGCGGAACGGGTGGGCACAGCCGGACCCGCAGCCGGCGACGAGGCATCCGCCCCCGCCGAGGCGCTGCCGCCGGGCCCGCTTTCACACTGGGTCACGCGTCGCCACCCTCACGCATCGGCACCCGCACACCCCGCTCATCGGCCACCGACTCCGCGATGTCGTAGCCCGCGTCCACGTGCCGGATCACACCCATCCCCGGGTCATTGGTCAGCACCCGGCGGATCTTCTCCCCGCCCAGCTTCGTGCCGTCGGCCACCGTCACCTGACCGGCGTGGATGGAGCGGCCCATGCCCACGCCGCCCCCGTGGTGGAGGGAGACCCAGGACGCCCCGGACGCCACGTTGACCATCGCGTTCAGCAGCGGCCAGTCGGCGATCGCGTCGGAGCCGTCGAGCATGGCCTCGGTCTCGCGGTAGGGGGAGGCGACGGAGCCGCAGTCGAGGTGGTCGCGGCCGATGGCGAGCGGCGCGGCCAGTTCACCGGAGGCGACCATGTCGTTGAACCGCTCGCCGGCCTTGTCCCGCTCGCCGTAGCCGAGCCAGCAGATACGCGCGGGAAGGCCCTGGAAGTGGACCCGCTCCCCGGCCATCTTGATCCAGCGGTGGAGGGACTCGTTCTCGGGGAAGAGGTCGAGGATCGCCTTGTCCGTCTTGGCGATGTCGGCGGGGTCGCCGGAGAGTGCCGCCCAACGGAAGGGGCCCTTGCCCTCGCAGAACAGCGGCCGGATGTAGGCGGGGACGAAGCCGGGGAAGGCGAACGCCCGCTCGTATCCGGCGAGTTGGGCCTCGCCGCGGATCGAGTTGCCGTAGTCGAAGACCTCGGCGCCGGCGTCCATGAAGCCGACCATGGCCTCGACGTGCCGGGCCATCGACTCACGCGCGCGGGTGGTGAACCCGGCCGGGTCCTTCGCCGCGTACGACGCCATGTCGTCGAAGTCCACGCCCACCGGGAGGTACGCCAGCGGATCGTGCGCGGAGGTCTGGTCGGTGACGATGTCGATGGGGGCGCCCTCGGCGAGCATGCGGGGCAGCAGCTCGGCGGCGTTGCCCAGCAGGCCGATGGAGAGCGGGCGGCGGGCGTCCCGGGCCTCGACCGCGAGCTGGAGGGCGTGTTCCAGGCTGTCGGCCTTGACGTCCAGGTACCGGTGCTCGATGCGGCGCTCGATCGCGCGCGGGTCGCAGTCGATACAGATCGCGACGCCGTCGTTCATGGTCACGGCGAGGGGCTGGGCGCCGCCCATGCCGCCGAGGCCGGCGGTGAGGGTGATCGTCCCGGCGAGGGTGCCGTCGAACTTCTTGGCGGCGACGGCGGAGAAGGTCTCGTAGGTGCCCTGGAGGATGCCCTGGGTGCCGATGTAGATCCAGGAGCCGGCGGTCATCTGGCCGTACATGGTCAGGCCGAGGGCCTCCAGGCGGCGGAACTCCTCCCAGTTGGCCCAGTCGCCGACGAGGTTGGAGTTGGCGATGAGGACACGGGGTGCCCACTCGTGGGTCTGCATGACGCCGACGGGGCGGCCGGACTGGACGAGCATCGTCTCGTCCTGCTTCAGGGTTCGCAGGGTGCGGACCATGGCGTCGAAGGAGCGCCAGTCACGGGCGGCCTTGCCCGTGCCGCCGTAGACGACGAGCTTGTCGGGGTGTTCGGCGACCTCGGGGTCGAGGTTGTTCTGCAGCATGCGCAGGGCGGCTTCCTGCTGCCAGCCCAGGGTGCTGAGTTCCGTACCGCGTGGCGCTCGGACGGGGCGGGGTCCTGACACGGTCTGCCTCCTCGCTTTACAGCAACTATTCACATCCTGACCTGATGAATAGAACTAGTCAATACAGCCGTAGGGCCAGCGACGGCGGGCCGTGGATGTTTGGCTGGACCCATCGGCCCTCTGGGCTCGGACGACGACACGACGGACGACACGACAGCGGGGGAAGAGATGGGAGACGTGACGAACGGGAGCGTTGGGGAGGGGCCGGCCGGGGGCCGGGCCCACCCGCAGGACGAGGAGGACACCGAGCGCACGCTGCGGCTGTTCGACACCGACGGCGAGCGGGCCGCACGGCGGGACGAGGCCGTGCGGGCGGCGGTGGAGCAGGGGCTGCTCGGCACCGGCACCCCGGTGGTGGCGCTCCTCGACGTCACCGGGATCCGGGCCTCGGCGGGGGCACTGCGCAGGGCGTTCGACGCGGTGACGGCGCCCGGGACGCCCGTACTGCACGCGTTCGCGGTGAAGGCGACACCGCTGGTGCCCGTGCTGCGGCTGCTGCGTGGGGCGGGGATCGGCGCGGAGGTGGCGAGCGCCGGGGAGCTGGCCCTGGCGCGGGCGGCCGGGATGTCGCCGGGCCGGACCGTGCTCGACTCGCCCGCCAAGACCCCGGCGGAGCTGCGGGAGGCGCTGGCGCTGGGTATCGCGGTCAACGCGGACAATCCGCAGGAGCTGGCCCGTATCGACGCGCTCGTCCGGTCGGCCACCACCCGCTCCCCGATCGGCATCCGGGTGAACCCGCAGGTCGGCGGCGGTGCGATCGACGCGCTGTCCACGGCGACGGCCACGTCGAAGTTCGGGGTGGCGCTGCGGGACGAGAGTGCCCGGGAGTGGGTCGTCCAGGCGTATCTGGACCGCCCCTGGCTGAGCCGGCTGCACGCGCACACCGGCTCGCAGGGGATTCCGCTGTCGCTGATGACCCGGGGGATCACCGAGACGTACGAGCTGGCGGAGGAGATCAACCGGCGGATCGGGCGCCGGCAGATCGACACGATCGACATCGGCGGCGGGCTGCCGGTGAACTTCGCGTCGGAGGCGGCGACACCGACGTACGAGCAGTACGCGCGGCTGCTGGCGGAGGCGGTGCCGGGGCTGTTCGACGGGCGGTACGGGCTGGTGACCGAGTTCGGGAGGTCGCTGCTGGCGAAGCACGGGACGGTCGTCGCCCGGGTGGAGTACACCAAGAGCGCGGGCGGGCGGGCCATCGCGGTCACGCATGCCGGGGTGCAGGTGGCGACCCGGACGGTGTACGCGCCCGGGTCCTGGCCGCTGCGGATCTCCGCGTACGACGCGAAGGGGCGGCCGAAGGCGGGGCCGGCGGTGGTGCAGGACGTGGCGGGGCCCGCCTGTTTCGCGGGGGATCTGCTGGCGGAGGGGCGTTCGCTGCCGTTGTTCGAACCGGGGGACTACGCGGCCGCGTTGGACACCGGCGCGTATTACTTCGCGCACCACTACGCGTACAACTCTCTGCCCCGGCCCGGGATCTACGGGTACGCGCCCGGGGAGCACGGGGAGAGGGAGATGCGGTTCGCGGTGGTCCGCAAGGCGCAGAGTGTGGAGGAGATCGTGGCGGAGGCAGGGGGAGTCGAGAGGTCGGGGCTTCTGGGGCTCTGACGTTCGCCTTCGCATTCGGGTGGGGACTGTGGGGTGGCGGCGGCCGGTCGGTCGTGGCTGGTCGCGCAGTTCCCCGCGCCACTGAAAGACCTGGCGGCGCCCGGCAGGGGCGACCGCTCCCCTTCCTGCGCCCCTCACGCCCCCCAGAATGATGGACGCCCGGCGCCTCGTCCGCGCCCGGCGTGCGGGTCGGGCGCATATGCCCACCTCAGCGCGGTGGCGCGCCTCTGGGCCCCAACAGCGGTGAAAAGCAGGCAAGTCGACCTACCTTAGTCGCCTGTCGGCATGTTCCGCTGGAAAATGCCAGATCTCTCACCCCTCGCGCACACGTTGCGTAGCGTCTGCGTCACTCAGCCGAACCGCAGGCAGGAGGGGAGCCACGGTGCCCGGAATCGACGAGTGTCTGGTGGAGGCCATGAGGCTGCCCGGTGCCTTGGGCGCCGCGGTGGTCGACTGGACCAGCGGACTGGCGCTGGGCACGGTCGGGGAGGCACCCGGCGGTGACCACGAGACGACCGCGGCGGAGGCGGCCGAGCTGGCGCGGCTCGCGGCGGAGCACCGGGCGTTCGCGCCGGAGGAGGGCTCGGACTGGTCCGGGGCGGATCTGCCGGTCGAGGACCTGATCGTCAGCAACCGGGACACGTACCACGTGCTGCGGTTCGTGCGGACGACGTTCGACAGCAGTGTGTTCCTGCATCTGTGGCTGGCCCGTACGGACGGCAACCTCGCGCTGGCCCGGATCCGGCTCGGCGAGATGGCGGGACGGCTGGTGCTGGCATGAGCGTGATCACCACTCCGGCGCCCCCGCTGCCCGTGCGCGGCGAGCACTTCCGGCAGGCCGTCTCCCCGATGCTGAGCCGGCTCGCCGCCGAGCGGGCCACCGGCGTACTGCTGCGCGAGAGCGGTTCGCTGTATCTGTCCGAGGGGGCGGTCGTGCACGCCGAGAGCCCCCGGTCGCCGGGTCTCGACGTGCTGCTCACCACCGGCGGCATCCTGGACACCGACGGCTGGCGGGAGGCGGTCGACACGGCCGGGGCCGGGCTGCGGGTCGGGCGGTTCCTCGTGGACAGCGGCCGGGTCGCCCGGGGCGCGCTGGAGCTGTGCCACGCGGGGGCGCTCTTCGACGCGGCGTACTTCGTCCTCGGCCCGGGCGGCGCGCCGGCCAGCTTCCGTTACGGGGCCGCGCACTGGCTGGGACCGATCCGCCCGGTGCCGGTGGCCGCCGTGGAGCGGGAGGCCCGGCGCCGCCGCGACCTGCTGCACCGCATCTGGCCCGACCCGGCGACGGACGACGCCCCGTTGGTCAGGGCCGTCGGCCTCGACGGGCCACCGGTCCCAGCCCGCCAGGGAGCCGTGCTCGGCCAGGTGAACGGCTTCCGCACGGCCGCCGAGATCTCCGTGACCCTCGGGCGCCCCGCCTTCCACACCCTGGTTGACGTACGGCGACTGGCGGCCGCGGGGCTCGTCTCCCCGGCCCGGGACAGCCCGGCGAGAACACCACCGGTCCTGCCGCCGGTCCCGCCACCGTTCCGGTCCTCGGCCCCGACCGGCCCGGACCTCGCCCCCGTCACCCACCAGGGCCATGCCCCTGCCACCCACGAGGGTCACACCCCTGCCGTCCACCCCGACCACACCCCGCCCGCCGACCCGGGCCCTGACGCGTCAGGGCCGTTCGTCCCTGGTCATGACGTGTCGGGCGCACCCCTGGCCGTCGGCGCGGCCTCACTCCCCGCCCCACCTTGGCCGCTCACCACCACAGACCCCGACGTGGCTCTACTGCAAAGGCTCAGGGATGCGCTGGAGGCCCTTTGAGCGGCAGCGGGAGCGTCCCGCCGAGAGGAGACTGCTCATGGCCGCGGAGGCCGAAGTCCTCGACGAACTGCACCGGTTGAGGGCCCGTGTACCCCAGTTGACCGGCGTGCTCGCGGCCAGTGTGGACGGGTTGGTCCTCGCCCACGACACCCCCGGTGTGGAACCGGAGGGCCTGGCGGCGCTCACCGCCGCCGCGCTCGGTGTCGCCGTCCGGATGACGGACGCCGCCGGCCGGGGCGAGCTGCGTGAGCTGCTGCTGCGCGGCGACCACGGCTATGTGGCGACGTACGCGGCGGGTGACTCGGCCGTACTGACGCTGCTGGCCCAGGACCGGGTCAACGTGGGCCGGCTGCATCTGGAGGGCCGCCGCGCCGGCGGCCGGATCGGCGAGCTGATGGACGCCCTGCCCCGGCCCGACGACACGGCCGCGGCAGGCGCCAAGACCGCCGCCAGGAACGCGGCCCGGTCGCTGGCGAAGACCACGAACGCCACCGCGAACACGGCCCCGGGCGCGGCCACCGCCTCGTCCCCGACACCGGCCAAGGCCACGGTCAGGTCGACCATGCCCCGGCGGACCCCGCGTACCGCCGCCCCCCGCCCCACCCCCCGAACCACTCCCAACGCACCTACCACCACTGAGAGTTGAAAGGACACCGCACACCATGGCCAACACCGAGACCGCGTTGAAAGAGGCCCTCGCGTCCATCGAGGGCGCGACCGGCGCCGCCCTGGTCGACTACACCAGCGGCATGGCACTGGGCACGATCGGCGGCAGCAAGGGCTTCGACCTCAATGTCGCCGCCGCCGGGAACACCGACGTCGTCCGAGCCAAGCTGCGCACCATGGAACACCTCGGCCTCAAGGGCGAGATCGAGGACATCCTGATCACCCTGTCCGACGCGTACCACCTGATCCGCCTGCTGACCGGCCGCGGCGGCAACGGCCTCTTCCTCTATCTGGTGCTCGACGCCAAGCGGGCGAACCTGGCCATGGCCAGGCACCAGTTGAAGCGGATCGAGGCGGAGTTGGAGGTCTGACCCACCCGGCACCGAAGCTCCGGCGGCGCACCCCACGCGGGGAGCGCCGCCGGAGCGCTCCGCTACCGTGTCCGACCTGAACCAAGAGATGAGGGTGACTGTGGGAAGAGCGGTACGGGGGACGGTGCTGGCGCAGATGGCTCTGCTGGCCGGGGTGCTGACGGGGTGCTCGGAGCCGGCGGAGGGCGGCGACGCGAAGCCGTCGGCGAGCAGCACCGCCGGGTCGGCGACGGCTGACGCGAAGGACGCCGTGAAGAGCGGCGGCAGTGTCGGCGCGGCCGGTTCCGCCTGCGAACTGCCGGTCACCTTCGACACGGCCGAGAAGTGGCGGCCGGAGGCCGTCGAGACCGGGACGCCCGCCGGCGGAACCGGTTCCGAGGAGGACGAGCTCGCGGCCGAGCTGGCCGAGGGGCTGCTGCGCCAGGGCCCGTTCACCGCCGCGTGCGAGATCGACGCCAAGCCGGCCGGGAACATCGGCTTCCTCCGCGTGTGGACCGGCGAGGCGGGCGCGAAGGCGGGGGACGCGGAGGCGCTGCTGAAGGAGTTCGTGGCGGCCGAGGGCAGCACCAGCGAGGCGAAGTACAGCGCGTTCACCTCGGACTCCGACGTCTCCGGCACCGAGGTCGCGTACCTCTACACCAGCGAGGCCCTGGACGAGACCAAGAAGGAGCGGGCCTTCGTCACGGTCACCCCGGACGGGCCCGTCGTCGTCCACCTCGGCGGCCTCGACACCCAGGAACACGAGGAGATGCTCCCGGCGTACGAGCTGGCCAGGAAGACCCTGCGCACCAGCTGAGCTCGGCGCGCACCACCAGTGCGCCCGCATCCGCCGAGGAGAGCGGCCTCGAACGAGTGCTCGGCCCCGAGCCCGGAGCCGAGCCCCAGCCCTTCTACGCCCGTCGGCGCCCGCCCCCGGGCGCCGCGTCCCCCGCGCCGATCCCCGTGACCCGGTACGCGGCGACCCGCTTGCCCGTCGGTCGGCCGCCCCGCCCGGACAGCCAGTCCACGCGGACCCAGAAGAGCCGGCCCTCGGCGAGCTCTCGGCGGCCGATCCAGGCCGCCTTGAGCCACAGCCCGGTGCCGAGGCCGGCGAGGAGCATGCCGCCCGCCGCGGGGACGGCGAAGGACGAGCCCAGGGCGGCCGCGAAGCCGAGCAGCAGCCACCAGCGGTGGCCCCGGCGCCAGCCGCGCAGGGTCACGGCACGGTCCTGGAGGACATCGTGCTTGCCGGCGCGCACGGCCGCGCGCGCCGGCGCGAGATACCGCCCGCGCCGGGCCCACGCCACCGCGCCGGCGGCGACGAGGAACAGCACGGCCCCGGCCAGCACCCCGATCCGCCGCCCGGTCAGCCCCGACGGCACCACGCCGGCCCCCGCCGCGACCACTCCCAGCCACCACAACGGCGCCGCCCCGGCCCGCACCACGACGGCCACCCGAGCAAGCCCCTGCCCTCCGCGCGCCACGCTCCCCGCCTCCCGCGATCCCACGGCCGTACGCCATCCCGTACGGCACCCCGAGGCCGTACGACATCCCAAGGTCGTACGGCAGTCGCGGGCACGGTAACCAGAGAACGTGAAACGCGCCTGAGAATCGCGGATCTTTTCCGACCCGGAGGGCTACTCGACGAACAGACCCCTGGTCGCCGCCTTCGCGTCGAACTCCTCCAGCCGGGCCTGGGCCTGAGGCAGGTCGTCGCACATGGCCTCCAGGAGCACCCGGCCGAGGAGCATCGGGGCGCAGGCGGTGTCGAAGGCGAGCCCGGTGCCGACGGCGGCGGGCAGGAGCAGGTCGGAGACCTTGGCTACGGGCGCGAACGCGGAGTCGGCGACGGTGACGACGAAGAGCCCCGCCTCCTTGGCGTACGCCAGGGTCTCGACGACCTCGCGCGGATGCCGGGGCAGCGCGAAGCAGAGCAGGGCGGTCGCACCGGCCCGTACCGCCGCGTCGATGCGGTCCTGGAGCATGCTGCCGCCCTCGTGCAGCGGCCGTACGTCGGGGTGGACCTTGGCGGCGAAGTACGCGAAGCCGTACGCCTGGGAGGCCGCGGCCCGCAGGCCGAGCACCGGCAGCGGCCGGGACGCGGCCAGCAGCCGCCCGGCCCGCGCCACCGGGGCGGGGTCGGCGAGCACCTCGGCGAGATGCCGCAGGTTCTCGATCTCGGCCTCGACGGCCTGCTGGTACTCGTTGTAGGCGGTGGTGTCCGGGGCCGGTTCGGCGGGCGCGACGTCCCGCAGATGCCGGCGCAGCGCCGGGTAGCCGTCGAAGCCCAGCGCCACCGCGAAGCGGGTCACGGACGGCTGGCTGACCCCGGCCAGCTCCGCCAGCTCCACGCTCGACAGGAACGGCACATCGGCGGCCCGCCGCACCATGCTGTGGGCGATACGCCGCTGGGTGGGCGTCAGCCGGTGCCCCTCGAAGAGCGCCTGCAGCCGCGCGGCGGGACTGTCCGTCACGCCCGTGCCCTTGTCCGCGCTCATGACGCGCTCCCCCTCAGCGGGTCCGCCTGGACGTCCGTCCAGATCTCGGTGAACCGATCGAGCAGTACGGCCGCCGCGCTCACGTCGGCCGTCAGCGGCCGGTCGGCCGGGTCCGCGTCGAGCACGGACTCCGCCAGCTCCAGCGCCCGCCCCACGGGCAGCTCCGGATCCGGCCGCAGGTCCCGCTGCCGCAGCGCCCGTACCGCGGCGACGAGTTCGCAGCCGACGACGAGCCGGTACGCGCCGCACGCCCGCAGTGTCTGCCGGGCGGCGAGCGAGGCGAAGCTGGCCTGTTCCTCGACGCCCCGGGAGAGTACAGCGTGGCCGAGCGACGCGGGCGCGGAGAAGGCCCGCAGGTCACCCAGGGCGGCCCCGGCGGCGTACTCCAGGATCATCACACCCGACGAGGCGGGCTCGTGATCGGCGAGGAAGGGCCTGAGCCGGGTGTACGCGGGCTCGTTGAGCGAGGAGAGCCGGGACGTCGACAGTCGCGCCACCTGGGTCACGGCCAGTCTGAAGTGGTCCAGGGCGAGGGCGAGTTGGGCCTGGTAGAAGCCGCCGTGGTGGTAGGCGGCCATGTCCTCGGGGCAGATCAGCGGGTTCTCCGCCGCCGCGTTGACCTCCACCTCCAGGACGCCCTCCAGCGCGTCCGCCGCGTCCAGCGCGGGCCCGTGGATCTGCGGCACACACCGGAAACCGTACGGGTCCTGGATCCGCCCCAGCGGGGGTGTGGGGCGGTCGGCGGCGCCGATCAGCTCCCGCATGCGCCGGGCCACTTCGCGCGACCCCCGGTGGGGGCGCGCGAGGTGCACGGGCGCCGCGTACGCCTCGTGCGAGCCGTCCACGGCGAGCAGGGACAGCGCGGCGACGACCTGCGTGGCGGCGATCAGCCCCCGCAACTCGTGGAGCGCGAGCGCGGCCTGTCCGAGCGTGAGCGCGTTGCTGCTGATCAGCGCGAGGGCGTCGTTGTTGTCGAGCGGCTGCGCCTCGGGCACACCGGAGCCGGACCCGAACCGCGCCCCGGCCTCCGTGCCCGGCCCCCGCCACGGGTGCTCCCCCGCCAGCGCCAGCCCCATCTGGGCCAGCGCGGCGATGTCTCCCGTTCCGACCGACCCGAATTCGTTCACCACGGGGTACGCCCCGCTCTCCAGCGCCTCACAGAGCGCGGTGACCACGGTCGGCCTGAGCCCGGCGCCGCCCGCGAGCAGCTGATTGGCGCGTACGGCGAGCATGGCCCGTACCTCCCGGGCGGGCAGCTCCTCGCCGATGGCCCCGGCGTGGCTGCGCAGCAGCCGCAGTCCGTGCTCGGCGGCGGCCTCGGTGGGCACGTCCTCGCTGCGGTTGGCGCCGACGCCGGTGGAGCGGCCGTACACGCGTCCGGTCGCCGCGATCTGCCGGGCCGCGTCCCAGGACTCCTCGACCCGCCGCATCGCCTCACTGCCGGGCACCGGCCGCGCGGTCCCGTCGGCCAGCCGCACGACGTCCGCGACACCGAGCGCATGCCCGTCGAGGACGACTAGACCGGCCGGAACGGCCGCCACCGCGACGGCGGGGGCGTCCGACGCGCCCATGATCCGAGAGGACATCACCCACAGCCTCCAACCCCGAGCCGACTCCGAGCCGGCTCCGATCGGAGTCCGAACGGACTCCGAATATTCAGACACCGAGAACTCTGCATGAGGCTATACAGGCCGGGCAAGGGACGGCGGGGAACCGGCCGGGGAACTGGGGGGCTAACCCCAGTGCCAAGCGGCCCCCGGCTCCCTACCGTGAACACCATGACCGGTATGGATGCCCGTGACGCGGGGCTCGGGGACACCGAGCTGAAGAAGGAACTCGCCGCCACCCTGCACGCCCGCAGAGAGCTGGGCGAGGACTACGAGTCCGCGCTCGTCGACTCGTTCCTGGAGAAGGTCGACCAGCGCATCGACGGCGCGGTCGACCGCCGGGTCCGCCGTCAGGTCGCCGAGCAGCAGATGGTGGTGGCCCGCGGCAGCCGCTCCCCCGACAAGTCCACCGACACCTGGGGCGAACGCTACGGCTTCGGCGTGGTCTCCCTCGTCGTCGCCATCCCCCTGTCCGGCATCGGCGGCGGCGTGGCCGAACTCCCCGGTCTCTTCGTCACCTGGGCGGGCATCGTGGGCGTGAACGTGGCGTGGGCGCTGCGCGGTTCACCGACCCTGGGCCGGCGCCGGGGCAAGGGCGGGGACTCGGACTGGGAGGAGTGACCCCGCCGGGGCTCCCGAAAAAGATATGCGCGGGGACCGCCGCACCCCCGTGTGACGGGGGGCGGGACGACGGCGGTCCCCGCGAGGGACGCGGGCCGGGTCAGGACCGGGCTTACGCGTCCTTGGCGTCCATGGAGGTCCGGGAGCCGCTCCGGAGGTCCTTGGCGCCGTTTCGGTCGTCGGCCCGGGCGGGGAGCCGCTCCCGCCCTGCCGACACCCACTAATGTGCCGGACCCGTGTTAAGCGGGTGCTGCGTGGACGTGACGCGCTCGTACCACTTCTGCGAAGTCAAACCTCCGACCCGGGCAAATCTTCGACGCGAAGGGCCCTTTACCGGGGTTTCGTCCCGGAATCGGGCTCCTCCACGACTTCGCCCCGCCCTCGGCCGGGACCTCCACGACTTCACCCGGCCCTCGGGCCGGGCACCGCTACGACTTGACCCCGCCCTTGGCGAGGAACGCGAGCAGGTCCTGCCGGCTGACGACACCCGTCGGCTTGCCCTCGACGAGCACGATCGCCGCGTCCGCCGAGCCGAGCACGGACATCAGGTCGCCGACCGGCTCACCGGAACCGACCTGCGGCAGCGGGGCCGACATGTGCTTCTCCAGCGGGTCGTCGAGCGAGGCGCGCTGGGTGAACAGGGCGTCCAGCAGCTCCCGTTCGACGACGGACCCGACCACCTCGGCGGCCATGACGTCCGGGTGTCCGGCGCCCGGCTTCACGATCGGCATCTGCGAGACGCCGTACTCCCGCAGCACCTCGATCGCCTGGCCGACCGTCTCGTCCGGGTGCATATGGACGAGGGAGGGGATGGCGCCGTGCTCCTTGTCGTTGAGGACGTCGGCGACACGGGCGCTGGGCCCCTCGTCCTCCAGGAAGCCGTAGTCGGCCATCCATTCGTCGTTGAAGATCTTGCTGAGGTAGCCGCGCCCGCTGTCCGGCAGCAGAACGACCACGACGTCGTCCGGGCCGAGCCGCTCGGCGACGCGCAGCGCGGCGACCACGGCCATGCCGCAGGAGCCGCCGACGAGCAGGCCCTCCTCCTTCGCCAGCCGCCGGGTCATCTGGAAGGAGTCCTTGTCGGACACGGCGACGATCTCGTCGGCGACGGTCCGGTCGTACGCGGTCGGCCAGAAGTCCTCACCGACGCCCTCGACGAGGTACGGCCGCCCGGAGCCGCCGGAGTACACGGACCCCTCGGGGTCGGCGCCGATCACCTGGACGCGCCCCTCACTGGCGTCCTTGAGGTACCGCCCGGTGCCGGAGATGGTCCCGCCGGTCCCCACGCCCGCCACGAAGTGCGTGATCCGTCCCTCCGTCTGCTCCCACAGCTCAGGGCCGGTCGAGTGGTAGTGGGAGAGCGGGTTGTTGGGGTTGGAGTACTGGTCCGGCTTCCAGGCGCCGGGCGTCTCCCGGACCAGCCGGTCGGACACGTTGTAGTACGAGTCGGGGTGCTCGGGGTCGACGGCGGTGGGGCAGACGACGACCTCGGCGCCGTACGCCCGCAGCACGTTGATCTTGTCGGTGCTCACCTTGTCGGGGCACACGAAGATGCACTTGTACCCCTTCTGCTGCGCCACGATGGCGAGCCCGACGCCCGTGTTTCCGCTGGTGGGCTCGACGATCGTGCCGCCGGGCAGCAGCTCGCCGCTCTTCTCCGCCGCCTCGATCATGCGCAGCGCGATGCGGTCCTTCACGGAACCGCCGGGATTGAAGTACTCGACCTTGGCCAGGACGGTCGCCTGGATGCCCTCGGTCACGCTGTTGAGCCTCAGCAGCGGGGTGTTGCCGACGAGGCTGATCATCGAGTCGTGGAATTGCACCGTTGTCTCCGGAGCCGCAAAAGGGATGGTCGTAATGTTCCGCCAGCCTAAGCCCCACCCTCACTCTTCTTCCCCCTGTTCACCTCCGGGCGGGATTGGCCGAGGGGCGCTACGGGGCAATGAGTGGGTGTACGGCTAGGAGGAGGTGGCGGCGACTGATGTCGAGCATGTCCAGGGCGAGGGTGGCCCGCCGCATCGCGGCGGGCGCGGCGTACGGCGGTGGTGGCATCGGGCTGGTCGGTGCGGCGGCCGTGGGTGTGGTGCTGGCCGAGCTACGGATGGCCAAGCGGGTCGTGGGCAACGGACACAGTCCGCATCCGCCCAGCGCGGAGGGCCTGTACGGCCGCGCGTACGGCAGCCGGTACGGCCGTGGGCACGGCGCGTACGGCGCGTACGGCTCCTACGGCGACACGTACGACTCCCCTCACGATCCCCCGCTCCGGCTCGTCATGCTCGGCGACTCCACGGCCGCCGGGCAGGGCGTCCACCGGGCCAGGCAGACCCCGGGCGCCCTCATCGCCTCGGGGCTCGCGGCGGTGGCCGAGCGCCCGGTGCGGCTGCGCAACGTCGCGCTGCCGGGGGCCCAGTCGGACGACCTCGACCGGCAGGTGGCGCTGGTCCTGGAGGACCCGGCCCAGGTCCCCGACGTCTGTGTGATCATGATCGGCGCGAACGACGTGACCCACCGGATGCCGCCGACCCGCTCGGTCCGCCACCTCTCCGCGGCGGTACGGCGGCTGCGGACGGCCGGGGCCGAGGTGGTGGTGGGCACCTGTCCCGACCTGGGCACGATCGAGCCCGTGCAGCAGCCGTTGCGCTGGCTCGCCCGCCGGGCCTCGCGGCAGCTGGCGGCCGCCCAGACGATCGGAACCGTCGAACAGGGCGGCCGTACCGTGTCGCTGGGCGACCTCCTCGGACCCGAGTTCGAACAGAACCCCCGCGAGCTGTTCGGCCCGGACAACTACCACCCCTCGGCGGAGGGGTACGCGACCGCGGCGATGGCCGTTCTGCCGACGGTCTGCGCGACGCTGGGGCTCTGGCCGGCGGAGGAGGAGCGGCCGGACGCCAGCCGCCGCGAGGGGTTCCTGCCGGTCGCCCGGGCCGCCGCCGAGGCCGCGTCGGAGGCCGGCACCGAGGTGACGGCCGCGATGCCTACGGGGCCGCGTGGGCCCTGGGCTCTGCTGAAGCGGCGGCGTCGGCGGAGGGTGCCGGTGTCGGACCCGGCCCCTTCCGCTGCGGCGGAGGCGCAGCCGGGCGCCTAGTGGCCCGGGGGTGCGGGTGCGTCGGCGACTGCGGCTCCGGTGAGGCTTCTCGCGCAGTTCCCCGCGCCCCTGAAAAGCGGGGGCTGCGCCCCACGCTTTTCACCCCGCAGCCCCGTCGCCTTTCAGGCCCGCAGCCCCGTCGCGTTTCGGGCCCGCAGCCCCGTCGCCTTTCGGGCCCGCAGCCCCGTCGCCTTTCGGGCCCGCCGCCCCGTCACGTTTCGGGCCCGCCGCCCCCTCGCCTTTCCGGCCCGCGGGGCCGTGGTTTTCAGGCCCGCAGGGGCCTGAATCTTTCAGGGGCGCGGGGAACTGCGCGACCAGCCCCCACCGGACCCGCACCCGCCAACGAACCGCACCCCCACCCCACTAGGCGCCCCACCCAAAAAAGCAAGCGCTTAGAAAAGTGCGGTCGGAGTCACACCCCACATCCCGTGACCCCGCCCATACGTACGGGTAACTTCCCCCACAGTCCCGCTTTCCGTACTCCCGCCCGTCGCCCGACCACCGCCCCTCAACTAGGCGCTGCGCGCCGCACCTTTTGAACATGGAGCCGTGATGCCCGAAGCCGTGATCGTCTCAGCCGCCCGCTCCCCCATCGGCCGCGCTTTCAAGGGCTCGCTGAAGGATCTGCGCCCCGACGACCTGACCGCCACCATCGTCGCGGCCGCCCTCGCGAAGGTCCCGGAGCTGGACCCGAGGGACATCGACGACCTGATGCTCGGCTGCGGCCTCCCCGGCGGCGAGCAGGGCCACAACCTGGGCCGGATCGTCGCCGTACAGCTGGGCATGGACCACCTGCCGGGCTGCACGGTCACCCGTTACTGTTCCTCCTCGCTCCAGACCTCCCGCATGGCCCTGCACGCCATCAAGGCCGGCGAGGGCGACGTCTTCATCTCGGCGGGCGTGGAGGTCGTCAGCAGCACCGCGCGCGGCACGAGCGACATCCCCACCGCCCGCAACCCCCTCTTCGCCGAGGCCGAGGCCCGCACCGAGGCCGTCTCCAAGTCGGTAGGCGCCTCCTGGCACGACCCGCGCGAGGACGGCCTGCTCCCCGACCCGTACATCGCGATGGGTCAGACCGCCGAGAACCTGGCCCGCCAGTGGGGCGTGACCCGCGAGGACATGGACGAGTTCGGTGTCCGCTCGCAGAACCTCGCCGAGGAAGCCATCAAGAAGGGCTTCTGGGAGCGCGAGATCACCCCGGTGACGCTGCCCGACGGCACGGTCGTCGCCAAGGACGACGGCCCGCGCGCGGGCGTCACCCTGGAGGCCGTACAGGGCCTGAAGCCGGTCTTCCGCGAGGACGGCCTGGTCACCGCCGGCAACTGCTGCCCGCTGAACGACGGCGCCGCCGCCCTGGTGATCATGTCCGACACCAAGGCGCGGGACCTCGGCCTCACCCCGCTCGCCCGGATCGTCTCCACCGGCGTCTCCGGCCTCTCCCCCGAGATCATGGGCTACGGCCCCGTGGAGGCGTCGAAGCAGGCCCTGTCCCGCGCGGGCCTCACCGTCGACGACATCGACCTGTTCGAGATCAACGAGGCCTTCGCCGCCCAGGTGATCCCCTCCTACCGTGACCTGGACATCCCGCTGGACAAGCTGAACGTGAACGGCGGCGCCATCGCCGTCGGCCACCCCTTCGGCATGACCGGCGCCCGGATCACCGGCACGCTCATCAATTCCCTCCAGTTCCACGACAAGCAGTTCGGCCTGGAGACGATGTGCGTCGGCGGCGGCCAGGGCATGGCGATGGTCATCGAGCGCCTCAGCTGACCGACCGCACCCGTGCGGAGCCGCCCGGCCGCCTCGCGACCGTAGCCGCACGGATGCGCACCGTGATGCTGTGGCCCGGAGTCCCCGATTCTGTGGGACTCCGGGCCGTTTTGTGATCCAATCTCCCCCAGGATGTGACCTATCTCCCCCCGGAGAGCGATTTACGCAGGTCAGAGCCGTTTCAACACCAAACATCGGGGCAAAGATCCTGCCCGTTTCGTGACGTTACGCACTGACAGCTGGTTAGTCCGCCCTTCAAGCTGATGTAGGAAGTCGGGGGTCGACTTTGAACCGGGAGTACGTCAGTGAGCGCTATGCCGATCGCCTTGCTGCTCACCACGGCCGCCACCGCCGCCGTGGGCGTCGCCGTCCTGCGCACCCTCACGGGGCTGCGCCGACAGGTCGCTGCCTTGCGCACGGAGCTGGCCGAGAGCCGCGCCGCCGGTGTGCGGGCCGTGGTGCCGGCTGCCCGTCCGGCCGCCGACACCGAGGAGATACGCGCCGCCGTCGCCGAGGCCCTCGCCGAGGAGCGGGAGCGTGAGCTGGCCGAGGCGCGGGCCTTCTGGGCCGCCCAGGAGTCGCGTGACGTCTCCGACGCGCCCTCGCTGCTGGGTCTGCCCGACAGCGACCTGTTCCTGCCCCGGCAGTCCGATTTCGCGGGTCTGGAGCATCTGGAGCCGGTGATCGAGCCGAGCCTTGAGGGCGACGAGTTCGCCGGGGACTCCGCGGAGCTGGCCGCGGCCCGCCGCCGCCACCCCTCGCACCCCGATTTCGTGCCGGTGCAGTCACCTGTCACCAACGACCACGAGCGCACGGTCGCCTGCCTGGAGGACCTCGCCGCCTCCCGCACCGAGCTGGCCGACGTCCGCCCGGGCCCCCTCGGCACCCTCGACGTCTACGTCTTCGCCGACGGCACCACGCTCTGTATGACCCCCGGCCACCGCGAGACCGCCGAACGCCTCGCCACGGCCCTCCAGACCGGCGACGTCCCGGTCCTCCTGGGCGGCTCGGGCATCTCCGGCGCCTACACCCTCACCTTCGAGTGCGGCGAGGACATGGTCTACATCCTGGCGGACCGGGTGATCGCGTCGCTGTAGAGGCGATGCCCTGAAGGGGGGGCGTTCTCCACGCCGCCGGCCGCGCCCTGAAGGGGCGCGGGGAACTGCGCGAGAAGCCCACCGGCCCCGCACCCGCCGACGAAGCGGGCACCCCCGAGCTACGAGGCGCCCGACCTCACACCCCGGCCCGCCGCTGAGCCGCCTCCACCAGCGCCACCGCCTCCGCGAGCGCCCCCTCGTCCACCAGCACCAGCGCGAGATCGTTCCCCGCGACGGTCACCTGATCCGCCGCCGCGAACATCCCCGCGTCCGGCATCTCATGAACCGGCCCCCCGGGCGCCTCCAGAAGCTGGGCTCGCACCGCCATCTCCCTGGCCAGCGCCAGCGCCTCCGCCGCACCTCCCCGCTGCAGCCGGCTCTGCGGGGCCGCCCGCAACCGGTCGGCGAAATGGTCCACGGCACGGGTCAACGGCGTCGTATCAAGCACGCCGCGAGAGTACGCGCCCGGGCCGGACTGTTGCCAACAGGCCGCCACTCAGGCAACGTGACCTGAAGGACCGGCTTACATTCCCTTTCGTCCGGAGGCGCCGATGTCCCAAGTCTTCTCTGAGGAGACCCATCGCAACCTGCTCGCCCGCATCCCCCATTGCACCGGTCGTGAAGTCTCCGACTGGCTCCGCAAAGTCGACGAAGGCCCCGCTCTCTTCAACTTCGAGGAGAAGGTCAGCTGGCTCCGGCACGAGTACGACCTCGCGTACGGACACGCCAAAGCGATCATTCACGAGTACGACCTGAGGAGGGCCGCGCGGAAGCTCCGCTGAAGCCGCCGAGAACCTACGAAGGGCCCCCGAACCGTGAGGTTCGGGGGCCCTTCATCACTGCCGGTCGTGCTCGTCGTGCTCGTCGTCCTAGTCGTCGCCGCTGAAGATGGCGACCAGACGGAGCATCTCGACGTAGATCCACACGAGGGTCATGGTCAGGCCGAACGCGGCCAGCCAGGCCTCCTCGCGCGGGGCGCCGTAGGCGATGCCGTCCTCGATCTGCTTGAAGTCGAGGGTCAGGAAGAACGCGCCGAGCAGGATCGCGAGGATGCCGACGATCGCGCCGAGCGGGCCCATGCTGCGCAGTCCGCCGTCCGGGGCGAGCCCGAAGACGACGAGGAGCAGATTGACCGCCATGACGAGGATGAAGGCGATCGCGATGGTCATACCGATGCGGGCGTAGCGCGCGGTGACCCGGATCCAGCCCGCCTTGTAGACCAGAAGGGTGGCGCCGGAGACGGCCATGGTGCCGAGCACCGCCTGGAAGGGCGCGCCGCTCCACTCGGAGTTGAACATCTCGCTGAGCACGCCGAGGAAGACACCCTCGAAGGCGGCGTACGTCAGGATCAGCGCGGGCGAGGCCTTGCGCTTGAAGGACTGCACCATCGCCAGGACGAAAGCGATGAGCGCGGCGCCGATGGCCAGGCCGTAGCTCGTGGGCGACACCGGCAGGAGGGCCCAGGCGAGGACCGCGCCGACGACGACCGTGCCGAGCGTCATGGCCGAGCGCACGACGACGTCGTCCATGGTCATGGCGCCCGTGCGGGCGGGGGCCTGCGGCGGGACGCCGTGCTGCACGTCCTGCTGGGCGTACGGGTTCGTCGCGTACGGGTTCCCGCCCTGCTGGGCGTAGGGGTTGCCCTGGGTACCGACAGCTGCTCCCCCGGCCTGCGGCGCGGTGTTGAAGCCCGCGTGGCCGTTGTCGCGGCTGAACCCCCGTCGCGAGAAGACCGGGTTGCTGCTCCTCATTTCACTCCTCCATGGCCACCCTGCGTGGCCTTGGCTCAAGAGTAATAGGTAGGCAAAGGATTAACCCTAGTGCTTGGGGAGGATCTTTCCCTGCCATGTCATCGAACACGCTACGCGTTTCCGTGATTCCCCGTCCCATCCCCCTCAACCCATGACCAACCCGGTACAGGCCCGCGATCGTACGGAGATCAACCATCACCGGCCCCCGCGAGCGAGACGGTGCCCGGCTCTTCGGCGGGCGCATGTCACTCAGGGCGACATGCGGGGACATGGGGAGAAATGTGCGGGTTTGGTCGGAGGTGCCCGGAACCGGACTTGAACCGGTACGCCCGCGAGGGGCAGCGAGGTTTAAGCTCGCCGTGTCTGCATTCCACCATCCGGGCAGGCCATGGGCTCCGCGCTGAGCTTCCGAGCCTATCGGGACGCTTCCCTCGAACAGTCGACGAGCGGACCGATGTTGTCTTATTTTATTGACGTCTGAGGGTGCATCAGCCCACGGAACACGCCATCCGCACTTGCCAGTAGCCTTTCGGACGGCACGACCGGGTGTATGCGGAATGACGGAATTTCACCGCCCGAACGAGCGCTCCGCCGAGAACACGCGCGGTGACGCGCCGACTCGCGTCGGTCATCGCAACCCCGCACATCTCTCAGCACGACCCCGCACGTCCCTGAGCGCGACCCCGCGCATCGGTGACCACGGGCCCGGCGCGTCGGTCACGGACAGTGCCGCACTCCGGTCGGAGTCCACCGTCATCCCCAGGTATGACGCGACGCCCGTCCGTCCCTCCGAAGTCTGCCCCCGGAACCAGGACAGCGGCTGACTACACGGCGCCCCTTCGTCGCGACGATGGAGACATTCCCAAACGCCGTCGCCCCGCAAGGAGTTCCCACCCGTGACGACCACTCCCCTCGCCGACCGGGCCACCACCGTGGCCGCACGCGCCACGGAACTGTCGAAGGTCTACGGACAGGGCGAGACCCGGGTGGTCGCGCTGGACCAGGTCTCCATCGACTTCCGGCAGGCCCAGTTCACCGCGATCATGGGCCCCTCGGGCTCCGGCAAGTCCACGCTGATGCACTGTGTGGCGGGCCTGGACACCTTCTCGGCGGGCTCCGTCCGCATCGGTGAGACCGAGTTGGGCTCGCTGAAGGACAAGCAGCTCACCAAGCTCCGCCGGGACAAGATCGGCTTCATCTTCCAGGCGTTCAACCTGCTGCCGACGCTGACGGCGCTGGAGAACATCACCCTCCCGATGGACATCGCGGGCCGCAAGCCGGACAAGCAGTGGCTGGACACCGTGATCCGGATGGTGGGCCTCGCCGACCGGCTGAGCCACCGGCCCGCCCAGCTCTCCGGCGGCCAGCAGCAGCGCGTGGCCGTGGCGCGGGCGCTCGCCTCCCGGCCCGACATCATCTTCGGGGACGAGCCGACCGGAAACCTGGACTCGCGTTCGGGCGCCGAGGTGCTGGGCTTCCTGCGCAACTCCGTACGGGAGTTGGGGCAGACCGTGGTGATGGTGACGCACGACCCGGTGGCCGCGGCGTACGCGGACCGGGTGGTCTTCCTCGCCGACGGACGGCTCGTGGACGAGATCCACGAGCCGACGGCGGACTCCGTCCTGGACCGCATGAAGAGGTTCGACACCAAGGTGCGTACGAGCTAGGGGAGTTCGCCCCCGCCGCCCCTTCCCGTCCGCTGAGTCCACTGAGCCAACGACCCCGAAACAGGGACCCCTTCATGTTCCGTACCGCCCTGCGCAACGTGCTCTCGCACAAGGCCAGGCTTCTCATGACCGTGCTCGCGGTGATGCTCGGCGTCGCCTTCGTGTCGGGCACGCTGGTCTTCACCAACACCATCTCGGACGCGCTCCAGAAGAGCTCGGCCAAGGGCTTCGACCACGTCGACGTCGCGATCGAGCCGGGATACCGGACGAACGAGAGCGACAGCGTCGCGGAGCAGCCGAAGCTGACGCCGGAGATCCTGAAGAAGGTCGAGCGGGCGCCCGGCGCCGAGTCGGCGATCGGTGTGGTGAGCGGGTTCACCGCCCTCGCCGACAAGGACGGCAAGCTGATCGGCGGCGGCTTCCAGTCGCAGGGCGGGAACCTCTGGGGGACCGACGACCCCCGCTATCCGATCCAGGGCGGCGGCCGCGCGCCCGAGGGCGCGGGCGAGATCGCCATCGACTCGGAGACCGCGAAGCGGGGCGGGTACAAGGTCGGCGACACCATCCGGATGTCCGTCGACGGCCCGGTGCTCACCCCCACCGTCACCGGGATCTTCACCACGGACGACGGCAATGTCGCGGCCGGCGGCAGCCTCGCCCTGTTCGACACGGCGACCGCGCAGAAGCTCTTCCACAGCGAGGGCGAGTACGACGAGATCACCGTGACGGCGGCCGCCGGGACCAGCCAGGCACAGCTGCGGTCCGCGATCGAGAAGATCCTGCCCGACGACACCGCCCTCACCACCACCGGCCGGCAGCTCGCCGACGACCAGGCCGCGCAGATCGCGACCGAGATGAGCGGCCTGAAGAACGGACTGCTGGTCTTCGCCGGGATCGCCCTGTTCGTGGGCACGTTCATCATCGCCAACACCTTCACGATGCTGGTCGCCCAGCGCACCAAGGAGCTGGCCCTGCTGCGCGCGGTCGGCGCCTCCCGCCGCCAGGTCACCCGGTCCGTACTGATCGAGGCGTTCGTCGTGGGCACGGTCGCCGCGGTCACCGGCCTCGCCGCCGGTGTCGGCATCGGCGCCGGGATGCGGGCCCTGATCGGCACCCTCGGCGAGACCGTCCCCGACGGCCCGCTGGTGGTCTCCCCGGGCACGGTCGTCACCGCCCTGCTGGTCGGTGTGCTGATCACCATGCTGGCCGCCTGGCTGCCGGGCCGCCGCGCGGCGAAGATCCCGCCGGTCGCCGCGATGAGCAGTGTCCACGCGAAGGCGACGACCAAGTCGCTCGTCGTACGGAACACGATCGGCGCGCTGCTCGCCGGCGCGGGTGTCGCCACCGTCCTGTACGCCACCACCATGGACGGCTCGGACGGCCAGGCCCCCATGGGCATCGGCGCGGTGCTCCTGATCATCGGCGTCTTCGTCCTCACCCCCCTCCTCTCCCGTCCCCTGATCGCCGCCGCGGCACCCCTCATGCGTGTCTTCGGGATCTCCGGCAAGCTCGCCCGGCAGAACTCGGTACGCAATCCGCGCCGCACCGCCGCGACCGCCTCGGCGCTGATGATCGGCCTGACGCTGATCACCGGTATGACGGTGATGGCGGGCAGCCTGCAGCAGGCCATCAACAGGATGGCCGCCGACGCGATCAAGGCGGACTACGTCGTCTCGATGGCCAACGGCAACATGCTCTCCCCCGACGTGGAGAAGGAACTCTCCGCCACCGAGGGCGTCACGGACGTCTCGCCGCTGCGCAACGCCGAGTCCCGCATCGGGGACGAGACCGAGTACCTCACCGGGGTCAACGGCTCGTCCATCGGCAAGCTGACGGACCTGCCCATCGACAGCGGCACGTTCAAGGTCGGCGGCCCGGATGTCGTCGTGGACGCGGACACCGCCGAGCGGCGCGGCTGGAAGGCCGGTTCGGAGTTCACCGCCGCCTTCGAGGGCGGCGAGAAGCAGAAGCTGACGGTCGCCGGGGTCTACGAGAACAACGAGCTGATCCGGGGCATCCTCCTGGACAACGCGACGCTGACCGAGCGGCTGCCGGCCGCCGCCGACCCGGCCGACATGATGGTCATGGTCAAGACCTCGGCCGGTGCCTCCGACGCCACCAAGGACCGGCTGGAGAAGGCCCTCGGCGAGAACCCGGCGATCAAGGTCCAGAGCGGACAGGACCTCTCCGACGACATCGCGAAGATGTTCACCCTGATGCTGAACATGCTGTACGGCCTGCTGGCCATGGCCGTGATCGTCGCCGTCCTCGGGGTCATCAACACCCTGGCCATGTCCGTGTTCGAGCGTTCGCAGGAGATCGGCATGCTCCGCGCGATCGGTCTCGACCGGCGCGGCATCAAGCGGATGGTCCGCCTGGAGTCCCTCGTCATCTCCCTCTTCGGCGGTGTCCTCGGCATCGGCCTCGGCGTCTTCTTCGGCTGGGCCGCCGGCGAACTCATCGCCAGCAAGATGCCGACGTACGAACTGGTCCTGCCCTGGGCCCGGATGGCCGTCTTCCTGCTCCTGGCCGCCACGGTCGGCATCCTGGCCGCCCTGTGGCCGGCCCGCCGCGCGGCGAAGCTCAACATGCTCAGCGCGATCAAGTCGGAGTGACGGCGGCGTAGGCGTAGGCGTACGTACGGGGGCGTGTGCATGGCCGCACACGCCCCCGTACGGGTGTTCAGGCCCCCCAGGTCCGGGCCCTGAGCGGCAGCCCCGACGCACCCCCTTCCGGGGGCCGTACGGCCAGTACCTGGTTGACGCCGAGGCGGTTGTGTTCGAAGCCGAGGGCGGAGGCGGCCATGTAGAGGCGCCAGACGCGGGCGCGGCCGGGACCGACGAGGGCGACCGCGTGGGCCCAGTCGGCTTCGAGGTTGGCGACCCAGGCGCGCAGGGTGAGGGCGTAGTGCTCGCGCAGGGACTCCACGTCACGGACCTCGAACCCGGCGCGTTCGAGCTGGGTGACGGTGGTGCCGACGGGGGCGAGTTCGCCGTCCGGGAAGACGTACGCGTCGATGAAGCCGTCGACGGCGTAGGTGCTCTCGTCGCGCTGCGGGCGCCGGGAGATCTGGTGGTTCAGCAGCCGTCCGCCGGGGGCGAGGAGCCGGTACAGGTCCTCGGCGTACGCCAAGTACCTGTCGGCGCCGACGTGTTCGGCCATGCCGACGGACGAGATCGCGTCGTAGGGCCCGTCGGTGACGTCCCGGTAGTCCTGGACACGGATCTCGACACGGTCGGTCAGTCCCTCTTCCGCGACGCGTTTACGGGCGTACGCGGCCTGCTCCTGGGAGAGGGTGACGCCGACGACCCGCACGCCGTACTCCCGGGCGGCGTGCACGGCCATGGAGCCCCAGCCGCAGCCGACGTCGAGGAGCCGCTGCCCCGGGGTCAGGTCGAGTTTCCGGCAGATGAGGTCGAGCTTGTCGTGCTGGGCGGCTTCGAGGGTGGCGGTGCCGTCGGCGGCCGGCCAGTAGGCGCAGGAGTACACCATCGACGGGCCGAGGACGATCTCGTAGAAGTCGTTGCCCACGTCGTAGTGGTGGCTGACGGCCCGTCTGTCGGTGCGCCTGGTGTGCAGGTGGCGGGCGCGGACCTCTTCGCGGGGCGGTTCGGGCGGGACGAGGACGGCGGGACCGGCCAGCTTCAGCAGCTCCTTGACCGCCGTCCGGACCTCCGGGTCGCGCAGGGCCTCGGTGAGACTCCGGGCGTCCTCGTCCCGCTCCCACACATGGCCGGCGATCAGGTCCAGTACGGCGTACAGGTCCCCGTCGACGCCGAGGTCACCGGCGACCCAGGCGCGGGCGAGACCCAGCTCGCCGGGCTTCCACAGCAGCCGGCGCAGGGCCCTGCGGTTCCGTACCACCAGGGCGGGGGCCTCCGGCGGGCCGGCCGTCGATCCGTCCCAGGCCCGCAGCCGGACCGGGAGCGGGGCTCCCGACAGCTGCTCGAACAGGGTCTTCAGCCGCGACGCGGCGTCCTGCATGGCGCACACCTCCGTGACAAGAGATCCCGGAATGTCCAACGCCACGGTAATCACCTGCGGGGCTGTGCCGTATTCCCGGAGGGAGGTGTGTTTTTCGGCCGCGCATGCGTGGGGGCGGGCCGCGCAGTTCCCCGCGCCCCTGAAAAGCAAAGCAGGGGCTGCGCCCCGCTTCGCTTTTCGGCCCGAAAGGGCCGTAGGCCCTTAAGGGGCGCGGGGAACTGCGCGAGCGACCACGACGTACCCGCAGCCGCCGACGCACAGGCACCCCCGAGCCCGACCGCGAACGCCAAAGAACCCCCCGCACCACGGATGGCGGGAGGTCCTTCGGGTCGAACAAAGGTGACCGGGGGAGGTCAGGAGGCCTTGGCCTTCTCCTCGGTCTTGGCCGGAGCGGCAGCGACCGGCGCAGGCTTGGCCGCCTCGTAGAACTCCTCACGAGGAGTCTCGATCGCGCCGAGCGAGACGACCTCACGCTTGAGGAACATCGCGAGCGTCCAGTCGGCGAAGACCCGGATCTTGCGGTTCCAGGTCGGCATGGCCAGACCGTGGTAGCCACGGTGCATGTACCAGGCCAGACGCCCCTTGAGCTTGATCTTCATCTTGCCCATGACGATCATCGCGACGCCCTTGTGGAGGCCGAGGCCCGCCACCGCACCCTTGTTGGAGTGCGCGTACTCCTTCTGCGGGAAGCCCCGCATACCGGAGACCACGTTGTCGCCGAGGACCTTGGCCTGACGCAGCGCGTGCTGCGCGTTCGGCGGGCACCAGGCGTTCTCGACGCCGGCCTTGCGGGCGGCGACGTCCGGGACCTGGGCGTTGTCGCCGGCGGCCCAGATGTAGTCGGTGCCGGTGACCTGGAGGGTCGGCGACGCGTCCACGTGGCCACGGGGGCCGAGCGGGAGACCGTAGCGGGAGAGGACCGGGTTCGGCTTGACGCCGGCGGTCCAGACGATCGTGTTGGAGTCGACCTCCAGGCCGTTCTTCAGCACGACGTGGCCGTCGACGCAGGAGTCCATGGAGGTGTTGAGGTAGACCTCGACCCCACGGCCTTCAAGGTGCTCCTTGCCGTACAGGCCGAGCTTCGGGCCGACCTCGGGGAGGATCTTGTCGGCGGCGTCGACGAGCACGAAGCGCATGTCCTCGCGGGACACGTTCTTGTAGTACTTCGCGGCGTCGCGCGCCATGTCCTCGACCTCGCCGATGGTCTCGGCGCCGGCGAAGCCACCGCCCACGAAGACGAAGGTCAGCGCCTTGCGGCGGACGTCCTCGTCGGTCGTGGAGTCGGCCTTGTCGAGCTGCTCAAGCACGTGGTTGCGCAGGCCGATGGCCTCCTCGATGCCCTTCATGCCGATGCCCTGCTCGGCGAGGCCGGGGATCGGGAAGGTGCGGGAGACCGCGCCGAGCGCGATCACCAGGTAGTCGAAGGGCAGCTCGTACGCCTCGCCGACCAGCGGGGCGATCGTGGCGACCTTGCGGTCCTGGTCGATGGTGGTGACCCGGCCGGTGAGGACCTCCGCCTTGGGGAGCACGCGTCGCAGTGGGACGACGACGTGCCGCGGGGAGATGCTGCCGGCGGCGGCTTCGGGGAGGAAGGGCTGGTAGGTCATGTACGACCGGGGGTCGACGACCGTGACGGTCGCCTCTCCGTAGCGCATCTTCTTGAGGATGCGCCGAGCTGCGTACAGGCCTACGTACCCACCGCCTACTACGAGGATCCTGGGACGCTCCGTGGTGCTCATGCCATCGAGTATGTACCCGCCATCCGGGGGTCGCTCGTGCGCCCCTTCACAAGCTTCTTCACACCCTCTGCTACACTGCGCGGCCCTCATTGCCCAGGCCATGGCGGACCAGGGGAACCGGCCTGCGGAAATGACCGTTGTCAATGCCGCGTGAACTGCTCTTCCGGGCCCGTGAACCCCCTGGACCACCCTCTGGTTTCACACGGACGAGACCCCCGCGAAACCCCCTCGGGGACGCCCCGTTGACCCCCCGGAGCCCTCGAAGGCTCTGCGCAGCCTCAAAACATCGCTCAACAGGGCCGATTCTCTTGTGAAGAACTTCACGAACTTTCTCGGCGGCGGATCGACGAGGGGCGCCGGAGCACCCCTCGGACGCGCTCATACGTTATCCGAACAGCTCAAGCGAGGCTACCGGCGAGTAGTAAACACTTGCTCACAAGCGCCGCCGAAGCACTGGGAGGCACTCCGGGACCGGCCCGCGCCCTAGGCGACGGACCAGGCGATTCCATCCAGAATGTCGTGTTCGCTCACCACGACCTCCGCCGCCCCGATCCGCTCCATGATCGACAGGAGGACGAGGGCGCCCGCCGCGATCACGTCCACCCGCCCCGGATGCATCGACGGGACCGCCTCCCGCTCGGCGTGCGTGGACCGCAGCAGCCACTCGGTGATCTCGCGGACGCGGTCGTAGGTGATCCGGGAGTGGTGGATGGCCGCCGAGTCGTACGCGGGCAGGTCCTGGGCGATCGCCGACAGGGTGGTGACCGAGCCGGCGAGCCCCACGAGGGTGTGCGCCTCGCGCAGCGGCACGTTCTCCTCGGCGAGGTCCAGCGCGGCCTCGATGTCGGCCCGGATCGCGGCGATCTGCTCCGGCAGCGGCGGATCGACGACCACACCGTCCCGTACGAGGTGCCGCTCGGTCAGCCGTACGCAGCCGATGTCCACGGAACGGGCGCCGCGCACGTGGTCGTCGCCGACGACGAACTCGGTCGAGCCGCCGCCGATGTCCACGACCAGATACGGCCTGGCAAGATCGGCGCGCTCCTTCAACTCCTCGGTCGCGCCCGTGAAGGAGAACTCGGCCTCCTGGTCGCCGGAGATCACCTCGGGCTCGACCCCGAGGATGTCGAACACCCCGCGGACGAAGTCGTCCCGGTTCTCGGCGTCGCGGGAGGCGGAGGTGGCCACGAATCGGACCCGCTCGGCGCCCAGCTCCTTGATGACCGCCGCGTACTCCCGGCAGGCCGCGAAGGTCCGCTCCAGCGCCTCGGGGGCCAGCCGGCCCGTACGGTCGACGCCCTGGCCGAGCCGGACGATGATCATCCGCCGGTCCAGCTCGACGAGTTCACCCGTGGCCGGGTCAGCGTCGGCGACGAGGAGCCGGATGGAGTTCGTACCGCAGTCGACGGCGGCGACCCGGGTCACTGCTCGTCCCCCTTCGCGGGCTGCCGCGAGGGCTCCTGCGCGGGCACCACGCACGGGCCCTTCGCCCACCACTCCGGCAGCATCGCGATCGCCTCGTCGCCCAGCGGGTTGACGCCCGGCCCGGCGGCCAGCGAGTGCCCGACGAGGACGTGCAGGCACTTCACGCGGTCCGGCATGCCGCCCGCGCTCGGGAAGCCCTCCAGGACCTCGATCTCGTCGCGGCGGGCGATGTAGTCCTCGTGCGCGGCCCGGTAGGCGGCGGCCAGCTCGGGGTCCGTCGCCAGCCGTTCCGTCATCTCCTTCATCACGCCGTTCGCCTCCAGCGTGCCGATCGCGGAGGCCGCGCGCGGGCACGTCAGGTAGTACGTCGTGGGGAAGGGCGTACCGTCCGGCAGGCGCGGCGCCGTCTCGACGACGTCCGGCTGACCGCAGGGGCAGCGGTGCGCGATCGCGCGCAGCCCGCGCGGCGGGCGGCCCAACTGCTGCTGGAAGGCCTCGACATCGGCGTCGGTCGGCTCGGTGCGCGGGGTGGGCGGCGGAGGGGTCTGCATAACCTGCTACTCAAGTCCTCGGTGTGGCTCATCGGTTCACGGTCACGGGGTGACGATCACGGGGTGACCGTTCAGCTGTCGGCGGCGTCGGCCTTGTCGACGCCGTCCCAGACATTGGTGTACCAGGGGCGGTCGGCGGCCCCCTGCGTCGTACGGGACTGCTTCGCCGCGTCCGGGTCGATCATCGTGTAGCCGGTCTCGCCCGGCATCACATAGTGCAGCCGCTCCCGGATGCGCTGCTCGGCGTACGCGTCGTCCTGCCAGCGCGCCTTGAGGTCGCGCAACTCCTCGACCCGCTCGCGCGCCTCCTGGCGCTGCCGCCGAACATCGGCGATCTCGGCGCGCTGGGAGACGTACTGCCTCATGGGATAGGCGAGCGCCACGATCATCGAGCAGAGGACGAGGGCGAGGAGCGCGGCCCGGCCGGTCAGCCGGGAGCGGCGGGCCTGGCGCTTGGTCTGGGAGCGGTAGACCCGGGCGGCCGTCTGCTCACCGAGCACCTTCAGCCGGGTCGCGGTGGAGAAACGGTCCCGGTCCCGGTCCTTCACGGCCATGTCCCGCTTCCCCTTCCGCCTTCTCCCGCGTGCATGTGCGTACGTCCCCGCACACGGTACGGGACCGAGTACGGGGACGTACGTACGACGCTTCCTACGTGCCGACCCGCTGCTGTCAGCGGCGGTGTCAGCCCTTGAAGCGGGGGAAGGCGGAGCGGCCGGCGTACACCGCGGCGTCGTCGAGGATCTCCTCGATGCGCAGCAGCTGGTTGTACTTGGCGACGCGGTCCGAGCGGGCCGGGGCGCCGGTCTTGATCTGGCCGCAGTTCACGGCGACGGCGAGGTCGGCGATGGTGACGTCCTCGGTCTCGCCGGAGCGGTGGGACATCATGCACTTGAAGCCGTTGCGCTGGGCCATCTCGACGGCGTCCAGGGTCTCGGTCAGCGAGCCGATCTGGTTGACCTTGACGAGCAGGGCGTTGGCGGAGCCCTCCTCGATGCCGCGGGCGAGACGCTCGGGGTTGGTGACGAAGAGGTCGTCGCCGACGATCTGGACCTTGTCGCCCAGCTTCTCGGTGATGGTGTTCCAGCCGGCCCAGTCGTCCTCGAACAGCGGGTCCTCGATGGAGACGAGCGGGTACGACGCGACGAGGTCGGCGTAGTACTCCGTCATCTCGGCGGCGGAGCGCTCCTTGCCCTCGAAGGTGTAGACGCCGTCCTTGTAGAACTCGGAGGCGGCGACGTCGAGCGCGAGGGCGATCTGCTCGCCCGGGGTGTAACCGGCTTCCTTGATGGCCTCGAGGATGAGGTCGAGGGCGGCGCGGTTGGACTCCAGGTTCGGGGCGAAGCCGCCCTCGTCGCCGAGGCCGGTGGACAGGCCCTTGGTCTTCAGCACCTTCTTGAGGGTGTGGTAGACCTCGGCGCCCCAGCGCAGGGCCTCGGAGAAGGACTCCGCGCCGATCGGGGCGATCATGAACTCCTGGATGTCCACGTTGGAGTCGGCGTGCGAGCCGCCGTTCAGGATGTTCATCATCGGAACGGGCAGCAGGTGCGCGTTCGGGCCGCCCAGGTAGCGGAAGAGCGGCAGGTCGCTGGCCTCGGAGGCGGCGTGGGCGACGGCGAGGGAGACGCCGAGGATGGCGTTGGCGCCCAGCGAGCCCTTGTTGTCGGTGGCGTCCAGGTCGAACATCGCCTGGTCGATCAGGCGCTGCTCGGTGGCGTCGTAGCCGACGAGCTCCGGGCCGATCTGCTCGATGACCGCGAGGACGGCCTTCTCCACACCCTTGCCGAGGTAGCGGTTGGGGTCGCCGTCACGGAGCTCGATGGCCTCGAAGGCACCCGTGGAGGCGCCGGACGGAACGGCGGCACGACCGGTGCTGCCGTCGTCGAGGCCGACCTCGACCTCGACGGTGGGGTTGCCTCGCGAGTCGAGGATTTCCCGGGCTACGACGACGTCGATGGACGGCACGAGCATCTCCTTCATGGGATGTGACGCTGGTTGTGCGGGGCCGCTTGGGCCTTGCGACTAGAGCCTAACCGCCCCCGGGCTGTCGGCAGCCGACCGACCGTCCCGTGGACAGACAGACCGTACCCATTGTTTCAGGCCGGAACAAAGGGGGGTGGGCAAGAAAGTGAACAGAAGGAGCGTGCGCGGAGCGGGTGAACAGAGGGGGAGAGGCCCGGGAAACGGGCAAAGAAAAGCCCCGCCCCGGTGCGTACGGGGGAATGCGCACCGAGGCGGGGAGCCCGTGGGGACGGGGGGACGGCCCTCACGAGGTCTTCACTATGGAGGACACGGATGTGAGCGGGCTGTGGTTCAGCCGGGGAGCGGCCCGATTTCTCGGCCCTGCCGAACCCGCCCCGCCTGCCCGGTCGCCTGCCCGGCCGTGGGGGCGGCCGTGGGGGATGGCAGGCGGCCGGTGGCCGTCGTGATCGCCGTGGGTCAGCTCAGGTGGAGCTGCTGGCCCGGGTAGATGAAGTCGGCGTCGTCGATGATGTCCTTGTTCAGCTCGAAGAGCTTCTCCCAGCCACCCTTGACGTTCTTCTTCTCGGCGATGGCACTGAGGGTGTCGCCGCTGACGACCTTGTACTCGCCGTCGCCCTTCTTGACCTTCTTGCCGGTCGGGGTCTCGACGGTGGCACGCTCGGAGGAGCGGGAGGCGCGGGTGTCCTCGGTGCTCTTCTTGGCGCTCTTCTGCGTGTTCTGCTGGGTGCTCTCCTGCGCGGAGCCGGAGTTCGTGTTGCCGCTGGAGGCGGCGGCGCCGTCGTAGGAGGCGCTGGACAGGCCGGTGCCGCAGACCGGCCAGGCGCCCTTGCCCTGGCCCGCGAGGACCTTCTCGGCGACCGCGATCTGCTGGGCCTTGCTCGCCTGGTTGGCGGTGGAGGCGTACTGCGTACCGCCGTAGGCGGCCCAGGTGGAGGCGGAGAACTGCAGACCGCCGTAGTAGCCGTTGCCGGTGTTGATGGTCCAGTCGCCGCCGGACTCGCACTGGGCGACGGCGTCCCACTCGGAGGCGGTGGCGGCGGAGGCGCTGCCGGCGACCATCAGCGGAGCGGCCACGGCGGCGGCGCCGGTGACACCGGCGACGGCGATGGCACGAACGGCCTTGGACGGACGACGGTGCTTGCCCTTGCTGGAAAACAGCATGGAGTGATCCCCTCACCGACGCCTGCGAGGTGAGCTGTCGGGTTCGGGCCGGTTGAGTTGCCCGGCCGCGCCCGCTCGCCTTTCGGCTCACGTCGCGCGGCTTCACCCCAAGCCGATTCCGGCGGTGCTGCCCCGAAGGGCCTCAACTGCCGGACCCGGCACTTACCTTGGGTCCCCCGCTCCTGCCTACGGCGCTTGACGCGACGACTGTTCCTTGCGGTCGCTGGCAGGATTCGGCGTGCCGACCGCATGGGCCCACCAGTGGCGAGCGGTCACGACCGTAAACAGGTGATTGCCCGAATTTCAAAGCCGATCACGGGGTCTGTGATTCATCTCCCATGTAGATCAAAACGGGCATTCGGGGTCGAACCGGGACCCGAACTGTCGCTACTTTTCGCCCGTTTCGGCACCGACTTCGAGGGTCTGACCGGGAAGGATAAGGTCCGGGTCAGTTCCGACCGTGGTCTCGTTCTCGGCGTACAGCCCCCGCCACCCGCCGTCCAGCCCGAGCGAGTTCACGATGCCCGTCAGACTGTCGCCCACACGGACGGTGTAGGCGCCTTCGGCGGCCTCGCGCGCCGCGTCGCCGCCACGGGAGGCGTGACGGCCGGAGGGCGTGGAGTCGGCCCGGGAGGTGCCGGCCGCGTCCTCGCCGGCGCCGGCGCCCGTGCCCGCGCTCTCGTCGGCACTGGTGCCGCGATGGCGGCCGGTGCCGCCTTCACCGCCGTCGACAGTCGAAGAGCTGTCGTTCTGTGCCGACTTGTCCGAGTTGGTGCTGCCGGAGTCCGTGGAGTCGTCCGAGTCGGTGCCGGGCTTGGTCTTGGTGGAGCCTTCGAAGGTGCCGGGGGGTGATGCGGATGATTCGGACGATTCGGATGAACCAGCCGAATCCTGCGAGTCCTTCGAATCGGTCGATTCGCCGGAGCCGGTGCCGTCGGCCGACTTGTCCGGGTCGGTCGCATCGGTCGAACCGGATGAACTAGACGAACCGGATGAACCGGATGCGTCAGATGAACTGCCCGACTTCGTCGAGTCGTCCACCACGCCCGTGTCCACGTCGGCGGAACCAGAGTCGCCGCCCAGGTTGTGGAGCAGCCCACAGGTGGCCCAGACGCCGACGCCCTGGTCGGCGAGCACCTTCTCGGCGACCGCTATCTGCTGCGAACGGCTGGCCTGGTCGGCGCTCGTGGCGTAGTCGAGGCCGCCGTACTTCTCCCAGTTCGCCTGGGTCAACTGGAGGCCGCCGTAGCGTCCGTTCCCGGTGTCCGCGCTCCAGGAGGCGCCGCTCTCGCACTCCGCCACCTGGTCCCAGGTGGTTCCGCTGGCCGCGCTCGCGCCGGTGGCGCCGAGGAGTGGAATCGCGATGGCCGATCCGGTCACTCCGGCCGCGACGAGGAGAGCCGGAGCCTGACGGGGGCGACGGTGACGACCGTTCCCGGAGAGCATGCGGTTGCCTTTCACACGACAGCGGTGGCCTGTGCGACGGGTGTGGTGGCCCTTCGCACTGACGTGTGAACGTAGCCGCAGACGATCGTTTATAACAAGTCGATGCAGCGCAGATCACGTCACCATCTCGGCCGTGAACCATCAGGCTGCCGCATGACAGTTCACACCGCGTCGCGCTCCCGACTGCCCTCTACGACAGGACGGTCACAGGTCGCATCTCCCGCTGTCGGCTACACCGGTGACGGGACGGGCATGGTGACGAATGCCCACGCCGAGCGTGCGCGGTTGCGCACGTTGACCCCGGCGACGACATCGGCAGGCCCAGCGAGGCCGCACCGACGACAACGGAAGTGATCCCGGTCGGACCGGTTGGCCCGCTCGGTGTGGCCGCAGCGCGGACAACGCTGCGATGTGTAGGCCGCATCCACCTCCAGGAATGGCACCCCAGCCCTGCGGGCCTTATATGCGAGATGCTGCCCGAGCTGGTGGAAAGGCCAGGAGGAGATCCTGTCCCGCTGGTCGCCGCGAGGCCGTACCCGCTCACGAATGCCGCCGAGTGCTTCGACAGCGATGCCGCGACCGGTGCTCCCCCACGCTCGGCTTCGCTCGCGCGGGAGGGGCCCCCATGGCGACGGACACGATCTCCTTACTGATCCGATGGTTCACGTGGGTGGTATGGCGCTTCTCCTTCTGCCTGCGGCAAGCCAGGCGCCGCCGGGCCGAGCGGGTGTTCTTCTGCTGCAACTCAGCGCGCTTGCAAGCCTGCCAACGTCGATAGCGAGTCAGGCCGCGCCCTTGATGGTTGGCGCCGTCGGAGGTGGTGGCCAGGTTCACGATGCCCCGATCCACTCCGATCCAGTCGACCGGTTCGTAAACGTCCGGCTCGGAAATCTCGCAGGTAGCGATGAGGAACCACTTGCCACCCCGCTGGACCAGGTCGCTCTCACCCTTGCGATACGCCATGAGCATCTTGAGCTGGTCGGGCGAGCAGGCGAAACGGATGCCCTTCATGCGCCCATTCACCGTCCAGATGGACACCGTGCGTGCGTCGCACTGCCAGGACAGGCAGCGGTCGTCGAACGGCTGCGCCGCCTCCGGCCGGAAGACGATCGGGGCGCCGATCGCCTTGCGGTACCGCTTCGAGGCGGACGGCCCCAAATTGCCAGCCCTCAGATTGGCTTTCAGAGTCGCGTAGGCGTCGACCACCTTCTTCACCACCCGCACCACCGGCTGTGCGGACAACCCGAAGGTCGCCTTCAGATCCGCATACACGTCCTTCTGTAGACCGTTACGGTCCGTCAAGTCCTTGGCGAAGGCGATGGCAGAGGCATAGGTGGCAGCCCGGTTGCAGGCGCTCAGGGTCACGTCCAGCGCCGACGCCTGCTCGGCGTCGGCAGCAGCTTCACCTGCACCACCAGCTTCATGACATCGGACCGTAGTGCGACAGCCGCACATACGGCCGCCACTCGACTCACGATCACCATGACGGGCGAACCTCAGGACAATCGTTCGTTTTCCCTGCTTCTTCTGGCCAGCCCTCCTGATCCCGAATCAGGTGAACTCCACTGGCAATGTGCGCAGTCCGCGCATGATGAGCCCGCCGCGCCACCTCAGGTCGGTCGGATCCACCGCGAGTCGGAGATCCGGCAGGCGGGTGAGAAGGGTGGCCAACGCCGTCTGCCCCTCCAGACGGGCGAGGGGCGCACCGAGGCAGTAGTGGATGCCGTGGCCGTAGCCGAGGTGCTGGTTGTCACGGCGGGAGAGGTCGAGGCGGTCGGGGTCGTCGAAGCGGGCCGGGTCGCGGTCGGCCGCCGCGAGGACGACGAGGACGGGGTCGCCGGGGGCGATGTCCTGCCCGCCGAGGGTGAGGGGCTGGGTCGCGAAGCGCCAGGTGGCGAGTTCGACGGGGCCGTCGTAGCGGAGCAGTTCCTCGACGCCGGTTTCGAGCAGCGCGGTCTCCTGGGCGGCGAGGGAGACCTGGAGGCGGGCTCGCTGGTCGGGATGGGTGAGGAGGGCGTACGTGCCGTTCCCGATGAGGTTGACGGTCGTCTCGAACCCGGCGAACAGCAGGATGAACGCCATCGCCGCGGCCTCGTTCTCGGTGAGGTGCTCACCGTGGTCGGAGGCCCGGATGAGTGCGGAGATGAGGTCCTCGCCGGGGGCGGGGTGGTCGGTGAGGCCTTCCCGCTTGCGGTGGATGAGCTCGGCGAGATAGCCGCGCATCTTCTTCACCGACCGGGCGACCCCACCCCTCGGCCCGCCGCCGTGGCGGATCATCATCCCCGCCCAGTCCCGGAAGTCGTCCTGGTCCTCCCGGGGGACGCCGAGCAGGTCGCAGATGGCGTAGATGGGGAGGGGGAAGGCGAACTCGTGGATGAGGTCGGCCTCGCCCTTGTCCACGAACCGGTCGATGAGCTGATCGGTCAGCTCCTGGACCCGGGGGGCGAACTCGGCGACCCGGCGGGGTGTGAACGCCTTCGAGACGAGACGGCGCAGACGCGTGTGATCCGGCGGATCGATGTTCAGCAGATGCGTCATCAACTCGGCCTTGCGCTCACCGGGGATACCCGTCTTCCCCTTGGCGTGCGCGGGCTCGTCGTGATGCGCCGGGTTCTTGGAGAGACGCCCGTCGGCGAGCGCCTGCTTCGCGTCCCCGTACCTGGTGACCAGCCAGGCCTCCACCCCACTGGGAAGACGTGTCCTGTGGACGGGGGCATGGTCGCGAAGCCAGGCGTACGCCGGGTAGGGGTCGGTGGCGAACTCCCAGGTGAAGAGCTCGGGCGCGCCGGTGCCCAGGGGGGCGGCGGCGGGGGTTGCGGGGCTGGACGCGGGAGTGGATGCGGGCTGGTTGGTCACTCACCGACGGTATCCGGCGTTTCGGGGGGCCTCTCCCTGTGTCGGGGGCCTCCCTCAGTGTCCCTCTGGGCTCTCCCCTCGCCGACCTCTATCCCGGCGAAGCCACGACCCGGCCGGTGAAGCAACCCGCATCAGCAACTGCCTGCGGGGCCTGCTCACCCAGGTCCACCCGTCGCTGGAGCGGGTCCTGGGCCCGCGCGGCCCACACCCGGCCGTGCTCGTCGAGGACATCCTCACCGCACTGGACGAACAAACCGTCGTCGTCCCAGGCACCCATAGGGCACCCCCTGCCTCTCCCTACTCCTGCTCCCCTCCCCTCCGTCCCCACCTACTCGGCGCTGTCCTCCTCCGGGTCCTCGTCCGTCTGCTCCTGCTTCACGGTGTCCACTCCTTCCGCGGCCCGGATCGCGTCCCGGTAGGCGCGGGCCGCCGCTCGTAGGGCCGTCTCCGGGTCGATGCCCTCGGAGTCGGCTTGGGCGGCGAGGGTGAGGAGTTCGTAGCCGATGTGGCCGGTGGGGGGTATCGGGACGTCGAGGCCGGCGGTGCGTACGCGGGAGGAGAGTTTGGCGGCGAGGGCTAGGCCGGGCTGGCCCAGGGGGATGCCGTCCGTCACTGAGTCGCGCTGCTTCTCTATGGCTTTGGTGCGGAGCCAGTGCGCCTTGACGTCCTCCGGGGTCGTGGCCGTGGCGTCGCCGAAGACATGGGGGTGGCGGTGGATGAGCTTGGTGATGAGGCCGGCGGCCACGTCGTCGATGGAGAAGGGGGTGTCGGGGTCGTCCTCGGCGATGCGGGCGTGGAAGACGACCTGGAGGAGGACGTCGCCCAGTTCCTCGCGGAGTTCGTCGCGGTCGCCCTCCTCGATGGCCTCGACGAGTTCGTACGCCTCCTCGATGCCGTACTTGGCGAGGCCCTGGTGGGTCTGCCGGGAGGACCAGGGGCATTCGGCGCGGATCCGGTCCATGACCTGGACGAGGTCGAGGAGGCGGGCGCCGGGGAGGTCGTACGAGGCGGGCAGGAGTTCCAGGGACGGCATCCGGACGCGGCCGGAGCCGGCGAGGCGGGCGAGGCCGTCGGTGAGGCGGGGCTCGCCCTCGGCGGTGGCCACCACGACCACCGTGCGACCGTCGGCGCAGGCGTCGACCAGTTCCTCGGCGGTCGGGGCCGCCTGCTCCACCTCTATGCCCGCCTCGCGGAGGTAGGGGAGCTGGGGGTGTGCCTCGTCCGCGCAGAGAACGCGGTCCGCCCCGTGCAGTGCCTGCCAGGCGGGCCAGGACAGCAGGCCCGGTGCGACACGGTGGCTGGTGGTGAGCAGGACGACTCGGCCGGGACCGGGGGCGGAGGCCGTGGTCTCGGGAGCCGTGGTCCCGGAAGCCTTGGTGGCGGGGGCCGTGGTGGCGGAGGTGCCGTCGGGGCGGTGTGCGTTCACCCCACGAACGTAACCCACGTCACGGACGACCCCCGAAGTTATCCACAGGCTGAGGGGACGGGCTCGCCCGCTACGCCGTCTCCCGCGTCCCCGTCCCGGTGACCTCCTTCAGCCACGGCGTCTTGGCCTCCAGCAGGCCGACGCGGCCGGACGCCGGGTCGACGCCCCAGCTGCCGTAGCGGGGGTTGAGGTCCACGTCGAGTTTCTTGGAGGCCTCGGAGAGGGCCTTCCAGAAGACCGTGCCGCCCTCCTGGGTGTTCAGGTCGGCGCCGAGGGCGGTGGAGAGTTTCTGGACCTCGACGTCGCTGCGGAGGCTCTCCTCCAGCTGGTCGGGGGCGACGCTGTAGCGCTGCAGATAGGCCGTTTCCAGGGCCTCGGCGCCACCGGCCTCCGCTTCCAGGTCGGAACGGTACTTCTGCACTTCCTTGCGGGTGACGGTCACACCCGCGTCCTTCAGCGCCTGGTCGAGGACCTTCTCCAGGACCATGCCGTTCAGGGTGTTGCGGGTGAGGGCGCTGCTCTGGGCGACGGCCTGCTGGTACTGGCTCTGGTCCGCGCTGGCGGCGCGCTGGGCGGTGCGCACCTCGTTCACCCGGTTCTCCAGTTGCGCGACGGTGATCCGGTCGTCGCCGACGACGGCCGCCGCGCCGGGATGCGCATCGCTTCCGCAGGCGGTGAGGAGCGGGGCCGCGGCGGTGATCGCGGCGGAGAGGAGGAGCGCGGTGCGACGGCGGCGGTGCAAGTGGGCCTCCCGAGGAGATTGTGCGGCGGTGCACAAAGTCTTGCGGTGATCGATGGTAGGCAGTGGCCCTGCTCTCGGCCAGCCATTCGACCAACGATTCACGCGGACTTCGGGCACCGTCGCGCCGGGAGCGTGCCACCACCGGCCCCGCCCGGCACCGGGCGGCACCGGGCGGCACCGGGCGGCGGGCATCGGACGGCCGTCCGATGCCCGATTCAGCCCACGATCGCCACCGGGGCGTCCCACGCGTTGCGGTCCACGGTGATCGTGTGGCCGCCGCGGGTCTCCTTGCTGTTGACCATGTACTGGTGGGCGCGGTGGTGCCCGGTGTACAGCTTCGGGTCGAACGGCCAGTCGGTGGTCGTCGTGTTCACCTTGTCCCACTTGGCGTACCAGAGGTTGCCCGGCAGGTTCGTGCGGTCGGTGGCGGTGGCGACGGCCTTCGCGCTGGAGCCGCTGAAGCCGTAGAAACCGGAGCGGTACCGCTTGGCTTCGAGTGCCTTGTGCCAGGCGCGGACATAGGTGAGGACGGCGTCGTTGCAGGCCGTGTCCGTGATGTCGTACGCCTCCACGTCGAGGTAGAGCGCGCTGCCCGCCTTCATGCCGAGCGCGGCGGCCTTGGCGACGGCGTCCGCTCCGTCGGCCGCGCCCTGGGAGGCGGCGGTCGAGGCGGTGATCACCTCGGGGCTGGAGCCGGTCTGGCACGGCGGCTGGGCACCGACGTAGAGCGGGACGAGTTTCCAGCCGAGGCCGGTCACGGACTTGACCCAGGGGGCGGTGAGGTTCGGCTGCCTGCAGCCTCGGTTCTTGCCGCCGATGTAGACCGCCGCCGCGCCGTAGAAGCCGGTCTTCCAGGCTTTCATCGCGGACAGGGACGGGGCCGTGCAGGTGTCGAAGGCGCGGCCCGTGTAGACCTTGGCGGCGGGCCAGGCCGTGGGCGCGGCCAGGGAGTTCTGCGCGGCGAGCCCGGCTCCGGCGAGGACGGCGGCTCCGGCCGCGGTCCAGGCGACGTATCTGCGCCTCCTGGACCGCCGGTGACCGGACTTGTGACCGGCTATGCCGGATTTCCGGTCGTCGGCCTTGTTGTCGGACATGCGTGACCCCACCCCTGGAATTAGTCGATCGTCGTGTGTGTGCGCGTGGCTGAACGGTGTCGATCAGCCGCGCACCTGGCCCAGCCACTGCAGGGTGCGCCGGACCTCGCCGGCCAGCGGATGGCCGGGCCCCCGCAGCCGTTCCACGTCGAGCAGCAGACGGCCCAGGGTCTCGTGGGCGGCGCCGCGGTCGCCGAGGGCGAGGAGCAGATGGCCTATGCGGCGGCGGACGTCGAGGGAGAGTTCGGGGTCGCCGCCGACGTACTGGTTCTCGTAGTACGGCAGCAGGGAGCGGTACTCGGCGAGGGCCGCGGCCGGTTCGCCGAGTTGTTCGAGGCACTGGGCGGAGTCGTAGCGGAAGCGCAGCGCCTGGGGGTCGGCCTGGCCGGCCTCGGTGGCGCGCTCGTCGGCGAGGCGGCGCAGCTCGGGCAGGGCGCGGCGGTACTGGCCGTCGTCCATCAGCGTGGCCGCGTACTGCTTGCGCAGGGTGCGGACGACGGGTGAGTGCTCGCCGTGCTGGGCGGCGGCGGCCGGGAGGATCGCGCCGAGGATGTCGACGGCCTGGGTGATGCGGCCCTCGCCGAGGAGTCGCTTGACCTCGTCCACGGCGCCCGCGACGTCGGGCTTGTCGGCGGCGGGCGCGGGGTCGGGCGCGGCGGACGGCTGCGGGGCGGGTATGCGGGCGCGGTCCGGCCAGGGGGCGTGCGGGCGCAGGAAGGGGCGTGTGGGGTCGAGCGGGGAGCCGGTGGGCATCCCGCGCGCGGGGAGCAGCGGGAGGAGCTGTTCGTACGTCTCCTGCGCGGAGGACGGGCGGTGCTGCGGGTCCTTGGAGAGCAGCCGCAGGACCAGGGCCTCCAGGCTCTCGGGGACCTCGGGGCGCAGTCGGCGGACGGGGACCGGCGGCTCGTAGAGGTGGCGGTGGAGGACGCCGAGGGCCGTGGAGCCGGTGAACGGGACGTTCCCGCTGAGCAGTTCGTGGATCAGCACACCCAGCGCGTACAGGTCGGTGTACGGGCCGACCGCGCCGCCCATGGCCTGTTCGGGGGCCATGTAGGCGGGGCTGCCGATGGGCGAGCCGGTGTGGGTGAGGCGGGTGGTGTCGGTGTCCATCACGGAGGCGACGCCGAGGTCGAGGACGGTGACCGTGCCGTCCTGCTTGACCATGACGTTCCGCGGCTTGAGGTCGCGGTGGATGATCGGCACCGCGTGCACGGCGGACAGCACGGCGCACAGCTGGGCGGCGACCGAGACGGTCCACTGCCAGGGGTACGGGTCGTGCTCGGCGAGGTGGTCGGCGAGGTCGGCGCCGTCGACGTACTGCATGACGAGGAACAGCTCCTCGCCCTCGCTGCCCGCGTCATGGACCGTGACCAGGCCGGGGTGGTCGACCTGGGCCGTGACGCGGCACTCGCGCACGAAGCGGCGGCGCAACTCGTCGGCCTCCTGGCCCGCGACCTTGTCCGGGCGCAGCAGCTTCACCGCCACGCGCCGGTCGAGACGCTGGTCGTACGCCGTCCAGACCTGGCCCATGCCGCCCTGGCCGATGAGCGTGGACAGCTCGTAGCGGCCGGTGATCACGCGTCCGGTGCCCTGCCCCTGGATCACCGGTCTCCTTCGTGCTTGCGGAGATAGTCACTCAGCTCGTCCAGCTCGGCACGGACCTGGTCGATCCGGGCGGGCCCGGGGCGCTGCGGATCCGGCGCCGGCTGGGGCTGGGGCGGGGGCTGCTGCACGTGCGGCTGCTGGACCGGCGGGGCGGGGGTGTAGGGCTGCGGGACCTGGACCGGCGGGTAGCTGTATCCGGTCTGCTGGGGGTTGTACCCGGTCTGCCGCGAGTACGCCGTGGTCTGTGCGTACGGCGACGGCGGGGCCTGCCTCGACCGGTTGAAGTGGCGTATGTCCGCGTACAGGTAGTAGGCGACGATCGCCGCGAGTCCGCCGAGGAGCAACCCCATGCCGACGTCGCCGCGCCAGGTGGTGAACTCCTCCTTGCCCGGGTCGCTGCCGATGATGTACAGCGTCACGACGATGTGGACCAGCGCCAGGGCGAACAGCCACCAGTCGCGGGGCCTGCGGGTCACCGAGGCGAGCCGCAGCAGGCAGGCCCAGGCGAGCAGGCCACAGCTCATGACCGCGACCACCACGAAGATCACACGGAGTGTGACCTGGCCCCCCTGATCGGGGCCGGGGGGCGGTGTCGGCGCGTAGCCGTGGCCTTGCATGGCTGCTCCTGAGGGCCTGGTGAGAGCGAATGTGCGATGTCGTCCCGAGGGTATCGGTCGACCACGACATGAGGTCCAGGGTTGTGGACAACCGTTGTAGTACCGCAGTGCAGGTCACGCCGCCGCAGGCGGAGCGGTTCCGTCCGGTAGGGGTGATCGTAGGGGGAGTTGGCGGGGGCTCAGTCCGGGGCGACCGTGCCGTCCGTCAGTCCGTCGTACATGCCGCGCACGAGGCGTTCGCCGAGGCGGCCGGCCTGGCGGAGGGTGTCCTCGAAGGCGGCGAGGGCGCGGAACCGGTCGCCGTAGCGGCGCTGCTGGTCCAGCGGGAGCCGGGGCAGTTGGAGGCGGCGTACGTCGAGGCGGGACGCGGTGGAGGCGTAGCTGCTGGCCTGGCGGCTGTTGGCGGTGCCGCGCAGGAACCCGGCGACGAACCAGGCGTCGAGCGCTGACCCGTCGGGGCGCAGCAGGGTGAGGTTGCGGCCCAGGGCGGCGCCCGCGGTCTCCTCGTCGATCACCCGTGCGACCCCGCCGCCGCCGAGGACGGGGACGACGATGTCGCCGGGCTCCACGAGCACGGGGACCTCGCCGTTCTCCGGCAGGGTTCCCGAGGGTGCCGTGCCGGCCAGGACGTCGTGGTCGGTCAGCACGCGCGCGTGGGGGCCGTGCCCGCCCGTGCGCAGCACCAGGGCTCCCCCGCGCGCGAGTTCGCCGACCGTGGTGAGCGGCCAGCGCGCGGGCCGCGCGTCGTCGGCGAGCGGGGGCGTGAGGTCGGCGGCCAGCCGGAGGGTCTCGCCGAGGCGTTCGCGTACGACGGTCAGCTCCTCGGCGCCGCCGCCCGCGGCCGGGGGCGGCAGATGCCGGGCGGGGGCCAGGTCCACGTCGTCGTCGAGCAGTTCGATGACCGGCACCGAACGGCTGAGCCCCGGCCGCTCCGCCACCTCGCCCGCCCGGTCGAAGGGCCGCCAGGCGTCGAGCACGGCGGTGCGCACCGCCGCCCAGTCGAACCCGCCGCGCCCCTCCGCGCCGAGCCGCCCGGTGTCGACGAGCAGCAACTCGGGCGGCACGGCCGCCTTGCCGGGCCGGCGCAGCACCCACAGGTGCAGCGGGATGTTGTACGGGGGTGCCGCGCCGACCGGCAGGGCGATCACGGCGCGCAGGGCACCCCGGCGCAGCAGGTCGGCGCGGATACGGCGCCCCGAGCGGCGGCTGGCGGCGGACGGCGGCATCAGCAGGACGGCGGTGCCGCCGTCCGCCAGGCGGGCCAGCGCGTGCTGCACCCAGGCGAGTTCGGATTCCGTACGGGCCGGGAAGCCGTACTCCCAGCGCGGGTCGTAGGCGAGTTCGTCATGGCCCCAGTTGCGCTCGTTGAACGGCGGGTGGCACAGGACGGCCTCGGCCCTGAGGTGCTCGTGGGCGTCCGCGCGGAGGCTGTCCCCGGGGGCGGTGCGGATGGTGCTCTTGGTGCGCAGGGCGAGGCGGAGCGCGGTGAGGGCGGCCAGTTCACGGACGCTGTCCTGGCCGTACAGCTCCTGGCCGGGGCGGGCCGCGACGGCGCGCAGGAGGGCGCCGGTGCCGCAGGCGGGGTCGAGCACCGAGCGGGCGGGCCCGGCGAGTTCGGCCATCAGCTCGGCGAGTTCGCCCGGAGTGAGTGTGTACTGGCGCGGGTTGGCGTCGAGGTGCCGGGCGAGCAGGAACTCGAAGGTCTGCCGGGCGCCCAGGTCGGCCGCGAGTTCGGTGGCGCCGCGCAGCAGCGGGATCGAGGGCAGGAACTCGGCGGGTGTCGGATGCGGCACGGCCGGCTCGCGGACCAGGCCGAAGCGCGGGGTGAGGACGTGCCACAGCGGTTCGGGCAGGATCCGGGCCAGCTGTTCGTCGTCGGGGCAGGCGCTCAACTCCAGCCAGGCCAGGGGCCGGTCGTGGAGGTAGAGCAGGGCGCAGCCCGCGTGCACCAGGGCGGTGACGGGGCCCTCCGGGTGGCCGGTGACCTGCTGCCAGACACGCTCCTTCAGGGGCACCTCGGCGAGCTTGCCCTGAACGCGCAGCCACTCCTCGACCTCGCTGAGCGCGAAGGCCGGGCTGGTCTCGGTGCCGCCGACCGGTTTGGGGAAGTCGGCGTGCCGGCGACGCCAGTTGCTGACGGCGGCGCGACCCACCCCGGCGAGCCGCGCGATGTCCGCCGCGGTGACCTCTGTCCCGTTCCCCTGCACGCGCCCGGCTCCCCTCGCCGCTGGTGGTGTGACGTCGAGCATACCGACGCACGCAAGATCTACCCATACACGCCGTGTACACACTTGAACCCGTGAACCGTGTTGACTCGGTTCACAGCCTCTGCTGTCATTGACCCATCGAACGACGGACCGCCCGATCCGGGTGGTCACACACGTCGGTTGCGCTGTCACCATTCCCAGGGGGGAACTCCCATGCGTCGTACCGCACTCGCCGCTCTCTGTGTCGCCGCCGCGGCCACCTTCTCGCTCACCGGCTGCCTGCCGGGCGAGGACAAGGCCGACGGCCCGTTCGCCGGGCTGACCGGCGGTGAGATCGCCGACAAGGCCGTGAAGGCCACCTCGGGCGCCGACTCGCTCCGGATGAAGGGCGAGATCCAGGACGAGTCCGCCGGCGGCAAGGTCCGGCTGGACATGGCGATGAACAAGAAGGGCGACTGCGCCGGCACGCTGAGCATGAACGGCGAGGGCGAGGCCGAACTGATCAAGGCCGGCGACACCCTCTACATGAAGTACGACGAGGCGTTCCTGCGCGCCCAGTCGAAGGACTCCTCCAAGGAGGAGGCCGACATGGTGGTCGACATGCTCGCCGGCAAGTGGGCCAAGACCTCCGCGACCGCCGAGGACTCCAAGGACATCGCGGGCTTCTGCGACCTCGACACCGTCCTCGCCGACTTCGAGGACGTCAACTCCGACGCCACACGCGGCAAGACCGCCGAGGTCGACGGCGCTCCCGCGATCCTCCTCGACGAGAAGGACGGCAAGGACCGCTACACCCTGTACGTCGCCACCGAGGGCGAGCCGTACCTCCTGCGGGTCGTCAGCAAGTCCGGCAAGGAGCCCGGCGACCTCGTCTTCACCGACTACGACAAGCCCGTTCCGGCCCAGGCCCCCAAGGGCAAGGTCATCGACCTGGACGAGGACTTCGGCTGACGGGCCCCTGCGCGCCGCGGCACCGCGAGAGTCTCAGCCCACGAAGGTCTCAGTCCGCGTGGAAGCGGGCCGGGGCCTTCGTCGGGTTGCCGCCCGTGGGCAGTTTCTGCTCGGGGCAGGTGGTCAGGACACGCTTCATGGCGTCCTGTTCGGCGGAGGTCACCCAGAGGCCGTACTTCGTCTTCACGGCGACCTGGGCGGCCACATAGGTGCAGCGGTACGCCTTGTTGGGCGGGAGCCAGGTGGCCGTGTCACCGTCGCCCTTGCCGCGGTTGGTGCCGGAGTCGACCGCGAGCAGGTTCAGCGGATCGTTGGCCAGGGCTATGCGCTTGCTGTCGTCCCATTTCTGGGCGCCCTTCTGCCAGGCGTCGGAGAGGGCCACGATGTGGTCCACGTCGACCTTGCTGCGGCCCCGGACGTACGGCACGTCCTCACCGGTGTACGGGTCCGGGTCGAGCAGCCCGGAGACCACCGTGCAGTCGTCGGAACGGAACTTCACGTCGTCCAGGTCGCGTTTGAGTATGTCGTCGCGGGTGTCGCAGCTGTTGGAGTCCGTGTCGGCCCAGGCGCTGCCGAACTCCCCGCGGTCGTAATCGGTCTTCGGCGCCCGCCCCTTGACGGTCAGCGCCTCCGCGGCGGCGAACGCGGCACCGCCGCCCCCGCCGGGGTTCTCCACCGGTCCGGCCGAGCCCTCCGTGGCCGGCTCGCAGCCGGTCACGGCGACCAGAACCAGAGCGGCGACGGCGACCCCACCCCTCAGACGCACCACGCGACACCCCTTTCCTCTGTCCGTGCTCTCACGCGGTCCCGCATGGGGTTCCCCGTCCGACCTGCTCAACACCGTAGCGGCCACCGGGTTCGGCCATACCGGCATCCGACTGTCATCAACGGTCAGCGGGCGCACGCCGGGCGTACCTCCGGTGGTGAGGGGTGAGCACGCGGCGGAGGTCCGTCAGCCGGCCCGGTCCGTCAGGCCCGTCAGGCCCGTCAGGCCCGTCAGGCCCGTCAGGGGCCGTTCACACCTTGCCTATCCCCAACGTGGTCTCCGACGGCAGCAGGCCCGAGCCGATGACGGCGACCCAGAACTCGCCCAGCAGATCGGCGAGTCGGGCGGTATCGGTGGCGCCGAGAAACTGCCAGGGGGCGGCGGCCAGCCGGTCGGTGTGCAGCTCGACCTGTCGGCGCAGGGTCCGGCCGGTCTCCGTGGCCGTACCGTCCGGGTGGACCAGGCCGCGTGCCGTGAGGCGGTCTCGGGCCGCGGCCCATTCCCCCGGGCTCCAGCCACGGCTCGCGAAACGCTCCACCGAGGCGGCGCCTGTCGCGGCGAAGGAGACGAGGCTTTCGGCGGGGTCGAGGTCCGCGGTCAGCAGGGCCACGAGGTGGCCGTCACCCCGGTGTTCGCGCAGGATCGTGGCTGCCCGCCAGAGTTGGAGGTGGGCGGGCTCGGGCCAGGGCAGCTCGGCGTTGGCCGCGGCGAGGGGGCGACCCGCGGTGTTCGCGGACCCCGCCGCACGACGGGCCAGGACGGCGGCCTCGGCGAGTTCGGCGCTGTCCACGCGGTCACCGAACAGCGCACGGCAGGCCCGGTCCATCGCCCGGTCCCTGGCCTCCAGCACGGCGTCCGGAGTCGCCCCCTTCCAGGCCGGTTCGATGTTCCGCGCGACCATACGGGGGCTGAAGCTGTAGAAGGCGGAGGCCGTCCGCTCCACTCCGACCGCGCCCAAGGGCGCCGCCCGGAACGGGAAGTAGCTCGGCCACCGCTCCGCCACGTCGTACCCCAGCGCGGCCGCCTCCTCGAAGGCCTCCGGCGCGTAGTAGAGGACGGCGTGCAAGGGCTCCAGCAGGTGCCACATACGGCGCACCTCGCCCAGGCCCACGGGGCCGCCTTCGGCTTCGCGGTGTTCGGCCTCGCCTCGCGCCGCCGTACCGCTCCCGTTGACGTTCTCGGACATGACGCATCCCCCTGCCACTCCCCGGCCATGGTGAAGACCGGATCCGAACTTGACATTGACTAGATTGCCGAACCGCACCGAACTTGTCAACGACTAGATTGAACGCTCCGAGGGGCCTACGCTGGGCCCCATGCCTCGCAACACCACGGCCGACCAACCCAAACAGCCCGCGCAGCCCGGACCGTCCGCGCAGCCCAAACAGCCCGGACAGTCAACGCAGCCCGAACGCCCCTACCACCACGGCGACCTCCGCCGAGCGATCCTCCACGCCGCGCTCGACGCCATCGCCACCGACGGCCCCTCGGCGCTGAGCCTGCGGGATCTGGCCCGGCGCGCCGGGGTCTCGCATGCCGCGCCGGCCCATCACTTCAAGGACCGCACGGGCCTGCTCACGGCCATCGCGGCGGAGGGACACACACTGCTGGCGGCCACGCTCGCGGAGGCCGGGGACCTGCGGGACGCGGGCGTGCGCTACGTCCGCTTCGCGCGCGAGCACCCCGCGCACTTCCAGGTGATGTTCCGACCGGAACTGCTCCGCGAGGACGACCTCGAACTGACCACCGCCCGCGCCCTGTCACGCGAGCGACTGCGCACCGCCGTCACCGGCGCACGCCCCGGGACCCTCGACCCCGTCGGCGCCGACCCCCGGCTGGCCGGCATCGCCGCCTGGTCCCTCTCCCACGGCTTCGCCACGCTGTTGCTCAGCGGCAACCTCACCGGGGTCGTGGGCGACCAGGACCCCGAAGAGGTCTTTCGCACGGCCACGGAGCTGCTGTTCCCGACCGCGCCACCATCCCCCTGACCCAGGACGACCCACGCCCGCTACGCCACTACGACCCCAGGATCGAAGCCAGGAACTCCCCGGTCCAGCCCAGCAGATCCCGGCCGACCAGCGGTTTCCCGCCCACCTTCGCCGTCTTCGGGCGGGGCACCAGCACCTGGTGGGCGGCCGGCTTGATGACCGTCCCCGGGTACAGCCGCTTGAGGCGCAGCTCCTGCGACTCCCGCAACTCCACCGGCGCGAAGCGGATGTTGGTGCCCTGGAGCACGATCTCGCCCACCCCGCACGCCCGGGCGAGCATCCGCAGCCCGGCGACCAGCAGCAGGTTCTCCACCGGCTCGGGCAACTTGCCGTAGCGGTCGACGAGTTCCTCGCGTACGGCGGCGACGTCGGCCTCGTTGTTGATGGAGGCGATCGAGCGGTACGCCTGGAGACGCAGCCGCTCGCCGGGCGCGTAGTCGTGCGGGACATGCGCGTCGACCGGCAGCTCGATCTTGACTTCGAGCGGGGGCTCCTCCTCGATCTCCCCGGTCTCCAGCTGGCGGCGGTAGTCCGCGACCGCCTCGCCGACCATCCGGACGTACAGGTCGAAGCCGACGCCCGCGATGTGCCCGGACTGTTCGCCGCCCAGCAGATTGCCCGCGCCCCGGATCTCCAGGTCCTTCATCGCCACGTACATGCCCGCGCCCATCTCCGTGTGCTGGGCGATGGTGGCGAGCCGCTCGTGGGCGGTCTCCGTCAGGGGCTTCTCCGGCGGGTACAGGAAGTACGAGTAGCCCCGCTCCCGGCCCCGGCCGACACGCCCCCGCAGCTGGTGCAGCTGCGACAGGCCGAAGGTGTCACCGCGCTCCACGATCAGCGTGTTCGCGTTCGAGATGTCGATGCCCGACTCCACGATCGTCGTGGAGACGAGGACGTCGAACTTCTTCTCCCAGAAGTCGACGACGACCTGTTCCAGGGCCTGTTCGGACATCTGGCCGTGGGCGGTCGCGATGCGCGCCTCCGGGACGATCTCCCGCAGCCGGGCCGCCGCGCGGTCGATGGACTCCACCCGGTTGTGGATGTAGAAGACCTGGCCCTCGCGCAGCAGTTCGCGGCGGATCGCCGCGCCGATCTGCTTCTCCTCGTACGGGCCGACGAAGGTCAGCACCGGGTGGCGCTCCTCCGGGGGTGTCGTGATCGTCGACATCTCCCGGATGCCCGTGACCGCCATCTCCAGGGTGCGGGGGATCGGAGTGGCCGACATCGTCAGCACGTCCACGTTCGCGCGCAGCTTCTTCAGCTGCTCCTTGTGCTCGACGCCGAACCGCTGCTCCTCGTCGACGATGACCAGCCCCAGGTCCTTGAACTTGGTCTCGGAGGAGAACAGGCGGTGCGTGCCGATGACGATGTCGACGGCGCCCTCGCGCAGGCCCTCCAGCGTGGCCTTGGCCTCGGTGTCGGTCTGGAAGCGGGACAGGGCCCGGACGTTCACCGGGAACTGCGAGTACCGCTCGCTGAACGTGCCGAAGTGCTGCTGCACCAGCAGGGTCGTGGGCACCAGGACGGCCACCTGCTTGCCGTCCTGGACGGCCTTGAAGGCGGCCCGGACCGCGATCTCCGTCTTGCCGTAGCCGACGTCGCCGCAGATCAGACGGTCCATCGGGACCGTCTTCTCCATGTCCTCCTTGACCTCGGCGATCGTCGTCAGCTGATCGGGCGTCTCCGCGTACGGGAAGGCGTCCTCCAGCTCCCGCTGCCAGGGCGTGTCCGCGCCGAACGCGTGGCCCGGGGCCGCCATCCGCGCGCTGTAGAGCTTGATGAGGTCGGCGGCGATCTCCTTGACCGCCTTCTTCGCCCGCGCCTTCGTCTTCGTCCAGTCGGCGCCGCCGAGACGGTGCAGGGTCGGGGCCTCACCACCGACGTACTTGGTGATCTGTTCCAGCTGGTCGGTGGGGATGTAGAGGCGGTCGCCGGGCTGGCCGCGCTTGGCGGGGGCGTACTCGACGACCAGGTACTCGCGGGTCGCGCCCTGCACGGTCCGCTGGACCATCTCGATGTAGCGGCCGACGCCGTGCTGCTCGTGGACGATGTAGTCGCCCGGCTCCAGGGTGAGCGGGTCGATGGTCTTGCGGCGGCGGGCGGGCATCCGGGCGCCGTCCTTGCCGGCCGCCTTCTGGCCGGTGAGGTCGGTCTCGGTGAGGACCGCGAGCTTGAGCGCGGGGTCGACGAAGCCGTAGTCGATCGAGCCGCACGCCACATGCACGACCGCCGGGGAGATCTGCCCCAGCTCGCCCTCCAGCCGGGCCGCGATGCCCTCCCCGCCGAGGACCTCGACCGTGCGGGCGGCCGGGCCGTGGGCCTCGGTCACGAACACCGTGCGCCAGCCGTCGGCGAGCCAGCCCTTGGTGTCGGCGAGCGCCTTGGCGGTGTCGCCGCGGTAGGTCTCGGGGGCGTGCATGCCCAGCTTGAGGGTGTCGGCGTCCAGTTCCTCGTCCGCCGCGAACGGCGACACCGACCACCACATCATGTCCAGCTCACGGGCCCGGTCGCGGACGTCCGCGATGGACCACAGGGAGGCCGCGCCGACGTCGATGGGCGCCTCGCCGCCCCCGGCGGTCGCCGCCCAGGACGCGTGCAGGAACTCCTGCGAGGTGGCCACCAGGTCCGCCGCCCGCGTCCGCACCCGCTCCGGGTCGCAGACGACCGTCATCGCGCCCTTCGGCATCACGTCGATCAGCAGTTCCATGTCGTCGACGAGGACCGGGGCGAGGGACTCCATCCCCTCGACGGCGATACCCTCGGCGATCTTGTTGAGGAGTTCGCCCAGCTCCGGGTGGCGCTCGGCGAGGGCGCGCGCGCGGGCGCGTACGTCGTCGGTGAGGAGCAGCTCGCGGCAGGGGGGCGCCCACAGGCCGTGCTCGGCGACCTCCAGGGAGCGCTGGTCGGCGACCTTGAAGTACCGGATCTCCTCGACGTCGTCGCCCCAGAACTCCACCCGCAGGGGGTGCTCCTCGGTCGGCGGGAAGACGTCCAGGATGCCGCCGCGTACGGCGAACTCGCCGCGCTTCTCGACCAGTTCGACACGGGAGTACGCCGCTGCCGCCAGCGCCTCGACCGTACGGTTCAGGTCGGCCGTCCCGCCCGTGCGCAGGGCGACCGGTTCCAGGTCTCCGAGGCCCTTGACCTGGGGCTGGAGGACCGAGCGGACGGGGGCGACGACCACCGAGACCGGGCCGGTCTCCGGATCGTCCGGGCGCGGGTGGGTCAGGCGGCGCAGTACGGCGAGACGGCGGCCGACGGTGTCGCTGCGCGGGCTGAGGCGCTCGTGCGGCAGGGTCTCCCAGGCCGGGTACTCCACGACGCCGTCCGGGGGGAGCAGCGAGCGCAGGGCCGCCGCCAGGTCCTCGGCCTCGCGGCCCGTCGCCGTGACGGCGAGGACGGGGCGGCCGGCGTCCCGGGCGAGGGCGGCCACCGCGAAGGGGCGGGCCGCCGGGGGACCCACCAGGTCGATGTGGGTGCGGTGGCCTTCGGATGCCGCCCTGATCGCTTCGGCGAGAGGGGCGTCCTTGACTACGGCGTCTAGCAGACCGTGGAGGCTCATTCGGGGCGTTTTCCCGTCCGGGTGGGCTCGGCTGTGGGGCTGTGGGTCAGCTGCTGGGGCAACACGAACGCCCGGACTCGTGTGAACGGCCGGGGGTGTCCAGGGTACGACGCGCGGTGTGGGGGGTGTGGACGGCTTTTTACGCCCCCGCCGCCCCTACCCGTCCCATCCTCCAGGGGCTGCGCCCCTTCGACCCCCAAGCCCCGGCCCCTGCGCCTTTGTGTGTGTACGTGCGGGAGCGTCGTGGTTGATCGCGCAGTTCCCCGCGCCCCTGGAAGAAGAGCAGGGGCCGCGCCCCGTGCTCTTCTCGGCCGCCTAGTCTCTTGAATCAGCTGTCACGCCCTTCCCACGTCGAACGCGAGTACCCATGCCCCCGAGCACCCCGCCCCCCGCGCTCATACCTGCGCCGGTCGCGGCCTCGGTTCCGCCACCGCCCCGTGACCGGCGGTTCTCCCTCGTGGGCCGGGAGCCGTATGTGCTCGCCGTCGTGCTGTTCGTGGCGTATGCGGCGGTGTCCGTCGGGCGGTACCTGCGGATGGGGACCCGGTCGTACGACCTGGGCATCTACGAGCAGGCGATACGGGCGTACGCGCACTTCCAGGCGCCGATCGTGGAGCTGAAGGGGCCGGGGTACAGCGTGCTCGGGGATCACTTCAGCCCGGTCATCATGCTGCTCGCGCCGTTCTACCGGGTGTTTCCGTCCCCCGTGACGCTGCTGGTGATCCAGGCCGCGCTGTTCGCGCTGTCGGCGGTGCCGGTGACCCGGGCGGCGACCCGGGCGCTGGGGCGGGCCCGGGGGCTCGCGCTCGGGGTGGCGTACGGGCTGTCGTGGGGGCTGCAGAACGCCGTGGACTTCGACTTCCACGAGATCTGCTTCGCGGTGCCGCTGATCGCGTTCTCCCTGGAGGCGCTGCTCCGGCGGCGATGGCGGGCGGCGCTGCTCTGGGGGCTGCCGCTGGTGCTGGTCAAGGAGGACCAGGGGCTGACGCTGGCGATGATCGCGGTCGTCGTCGCGCTCCGGGCCCGGCGGCACGGCGCGTCCCCTGTGGTGCCGTACGCCCTCGGGGTCGCGGCGTTCGGCGCGGTCGCCACACTGCTCACCTTCACCATGATCATCCCCGCCTTCAACACCACCGGCACCTCCGACTACCTGTCCAAGGTCGGCGGCGCCGGCCCCCTCGACGGCCTGGACGTCAAGATCCGCACCGTTCTCTGGCTGCTGATCCCGACCAGCGGACTGCTCGCCCTTCGCTCCCCCGTGCTCATCGCCGTCCTGCCCACCCTGGGCTGGCGGTTCGTCTCCTCCGACGACAACTACTGGGGCACGGCCTGGCACTACAGCGCCGTCCTGATGCCGATCATCACCCTCGCGCTCGTCGACGTGCTCCCGGCCGCCCGCCACAGCTCCCGCCCCTGGCTGCGCTCGTACGCGCTGCACCTGCCCGCCGCCGTCCTCGCGGCCTCGCTCGCCCTGACGACCGCGCTGCCGCTGGGCAACCTGACCAAGGCCGACGCCTATCGGGTGCCGGACGGCGTCAAGGCCGTGGAGAAGCTGATCGGCACCATCCCCGACGGGTCGACCGTCGAGTCCAACATCGGCCCGATCGCCCGGCTGACCTCCCGCTGCCGCGTCTTCTGGATCGGCCGGACCAAGGGCCTCGCCCCCGACTACATCGTCTTCAACAACAACTCGGGCTGGGTGAAGGACGTCCCCGGGTTCGCCCGCCAGCTGCACCCGCGCGACACGTACGTACTGCGGGGTGTCATCCAGGGATACGTGCTGCTGAAGCGGACGTCCCCCGCGACCAAGTCCACGTCCACGCCCTCCTGAGACGGGTGGAGCCCGGCGCCCGGAAGCCTCCGCTTCCCGGCGCCGGGCTCTCCCCCGGTTTCCCCCGTGTCCCCGTTCCCCCGTGTCCCCCGTGTCCCCCGTCTCGGTGGCCTCCGTGGCTACTCGGTGGCGATCGCGTTCAGGACGTTCATCCGGCCCGCCCGGAACGCCGGGACCAGCGCGGCGAACAGGCCCACGAAGGCCGAGCCGATGAAGACGCCGATGATCGTCGGCCACGGGATGTCGAGGACCTTCAGGCCCTCCAGGGCGAGGAGCTGCTGCGCGGTGGCGCCCCAGCCCATGCCCAGCCCCAGGCCGAGGAGTGCGCCGAAGAGGGCGATGACGACCGACTCCAGGCGGATCATGCGGCGCAGCTGGCGGCGGGAGAGGCCGATGGCGCGCATCAGGCCGATCTCCCTCGTCCGCTCGACGACCGACAGGGCCAGTGTGTTCACGACTCCCAGGATCGCGACGATGATCGCCAGGGCGAGCAGGCCGTAGATCATGTTGAGGAGCTGGTCGATCTGGCCCTTCAGGGCTTCCTTGTAGTCGGTCTGGTCGCGGACCTCGTACTGCGGGTAGTCGTGCAGCGCGTCCTTGAGGGACTTGTACGCGGCCGCGTCCTGGCCCTCCTTCGCCGAGGCGAAGAGCAGCTGGTCGAGTGGCATCTTGTCGGCGGGGACGTACTTGGCCATCGTGTCGATGGAGGTGTACATCGCCCCGGCGTCGATGACGACGTCGCTGCTGGTGATCGCGCGGACGGTCAGGTCGGCCGTGGAGCCGTCCTTGAAGTCGACGGCGATCTTCGAGCCGAGCTCGACGCCGTGGTCCTTGGCGAACTTCTCGTGGACGGACATCGAGTCGGGCTTGTAGGCGTCCGCCAACTTGCCCGCGACGACCTCGGTGGCGAGGTCGGTGGCGTAGCTCGGGTCGGCGGCGGTGATGGCCGTCTTCTTGAGCGTCTTGCCGTCGGGGGTGGTGAAGTCGGCCTGGGTCCACTTGTACTCGGTGACGTTCGCGATGCCCTCGGCGGACTTCGCGGCCTGGACTGCCTGCGGGGTGATCAGCTGGCCGGTGTCGGACTGGATGATGAAGTCCGTGCCGACCGTCTTGTCGAGCTGCTCGGTGGCCGAGGCGACCATGGAGGAGCCGACGACCGACAGACAGGCGACCAGGGCGAGGCCGATCATCAGGGCGGCGCCGGTGGCCCCCGTACGGCGGGGGTTGCGCAGGGCGTTGCGCTCGGCCATGCGTCCGACCGGGCCGAAGGCCCGCAGGACGACCGCGCCCAGCACCCGCACCACCGCGCCGGCGAGCAGCGGGCCGATGACGACGAAGCCGATGAGGGAAAGGACGACCCCGCCGCCCAGCCACATCGAGCCCTCGCTCGCCTTGTCGGCGGCGGACGCCAGGTACAGGAGGAACCCGCCGGCGCCGGTCAGGAGCAGACCGATCACGGCCCGGACGATGCCGGCCTTGGCGTCCAGCGGGGCTCCGGCGTCGCGCAGGGCGGCCATCGGGGAGACCTTGCCGGCGCGCCGGGCCGGCACGTACGCGGCGAGGACGGTGACGACGATGCCGAGGAGCAGACCGACCGCCGGGGTGGTCCAGGCGATGGTGAGGTCGTCGGTCGACAGGTTCATGCCGGTGGCGCTCATCAGCTTCATCAGGCCGATGGCGAGCCCGACACCGCCGGCGACACCGAGGATCGAGCCGAAGACGCCCAGGAGCAGCGCCTCGACGAGGACCGACCGGTTGACCTGGCGGCGGCTGGAGCCGATGGCCCGCATGAGGCCGATCTCGCGGGTCCGCTGGGCGACCAGCATCGAGAAGGTGTTGATGATCAGGAAGATGCCGACGAGGAAGGCGATCCCGGCGAAGCCGAGCATCGCGTACTTCATCACGTTCATGAACTCGCCGACGTCCTTGGCGTTGGCGTCCGCGATCTCCTTGGCGGTCTGCACCTTGTAGGCGCCGCCCAGTTCGCCGGCGACGTTCTTCTTCACCTGCGCGTCCGTGAAGCCGGCGGCGGCGGTGATGTTGACGTTGGTGTACACGCCCGTCTCGCCGACGAGGGCCTTCTGGGCGGTCGCGGTGTCGAGGTAGAAGATCGCGGCGCCCGGGTTGGTGACCTGGAACTCGGCGATGCCGGAGACCTTCGCCCGGTGCGTGCCGACGGCGCTGATCACACCGATCTCGTCGCCGAGCTTCAGGTCGTGCTTGTCGGCGGTGTCCGCGTCGACCACGATCTGGTCGGGGCCGCGCGGGGCGTTGCCGGACGAGATCTTCATGGTGCGGGCGTCGTTGGTGTTCCAGTTGCCGACGATGGTCGGGGCGCCGCTGGTGGGCGAGAGGCTGTCCTTGTCGGCGTCGACGACCGTCACCGAGGTCGAGAAGACGGTGCCCTCGGCCGACTTCACACCGTCCGCGCCGCCCACCTTGTCCACCACCGACGCGGGCATGACCGGCGGCTTGCCGTTGTCGGACTGTGTCTCGCCGCTGTCCGAGGCGCCCTTGGCGCTGACCGTGACATCGGAGGAGGTCGCCGCGAACAGCTTGTCGAACGTGGTGCCCATCGTGTCGGTGAAGACCAGGGTCCCCGTCACGAACGCCACCGACAGCATGACCGCGATGGCCGACAGCGCCATCCGTCCCTTGTGCGCGAAGAAGTTGCGCATGGAGGTCTTCATGACACTCATGACGTACGCCCCCGGGCGTCGAAGTCCTTCATCCGGTCCAGCACGGCTTCGGCGGTCGGCTTGTACATCTCGTCGACGATGCGGCCGTCGGCCAGGTACAGCACCCGGTCCGCGTACGAGGCGGCCACCGGGTCGTGCGTGACCATGACGATGGTCTGGCCCAGCTCGTCGACCGACCTGCGCAGGAAGCCCAGCACCTCGGCGCCGGCCCGGGAGTCCAGGTTGCCGGTGGGCTCGTCGCCGAAGATGATCTCCGGCCGGGCGGCCAGGGCCCGGGCGACGGCGACGCGCTGCTGCTGACCACCGGAGAGCTGGGTCGGCCGGTGCTTGAGCCGGTCGCTCAGGCCGACGGTGTCGACGACCCGGCCCAGCCACTCCTTGTTCGGCTTGCGGCCCGCGATGTCCATCGGGAGCGTGATGTTCTCTATCGCGTTCAGCGTGGGCAGCAGGTTGAACGCCTGGAAGATGAACCCGATCCGGTCCCGGCGCAGTTGCGTGAGCTTCTTGTCCTTGAGCCCGGTGATCTCGGTGTCGTCGAGGTGGATCTGACCCGAGGTCACGGTGTCGAGTCCGGCGAGGCAGTGCATGAGGGTGGACTTGCCGGACCCCGAGGGGCCCATGATCGCGGTGAACTGGCCCCGCGCGATGTCCACATCCACATGGTCGAGGGCGACGACACGGGTCTCCCCGGACCCGTACGCCTTCACGACCTGCCGCGCCCGCGCGGCAACGGCCGTAGTCCCTCCAGTACCCCCGTGCCTGGTGATGGTCACAGCCGATGTCACGGTATGTCTCCTAAGTCGGGCAGCGGATGGTTCCGTTGCTCGGTGGACGAGCCGTACGAAGCGAGGTGCCGCGTCGTACGAGGTGGTGTGCTGATGAGTCTGGTCCCCGGACGGGGTCCGGCGCGCTGGTGCCCAGCGCAGTCTTCTGCGGGGGAAAACCCCACCCCCGCCGGTCCGGTACACCGCCCCCCAGCGGCGTAAAGCCAGGTTAAGGACGGGAGGTGTCCCGTCTCGTCCTCCGACGGTACGAACCCGCCCCCAGCCGTAGTACGGAGGTACCCCTAAGGGATGTCGCCCCCCGGGAGGAGACGGTCTCGGGGTTCGTCTCCTCCTCCCGCTGCGACCAGGCTGCACCCTGCCGTGGCGTGAGGGTCAATGGCATGGTGGTCGGCGGCGGATAGGTGCAAGGGGAAGGCATTCGGTGGACGGCGAGCAAGTGGGCGGCGATCAGGTGGGCGGCATACGGCCCGCGACACGCGACTCGGTACGGCCCGCCGAAGGGTCCGGCCGCCGAAGAGCCGTCACCGCCGCCCTGATGCTGGCCATGGGGCTGGCCGCGCTGGACTCCACGATCGTCTCGACCGCCGTCCCGCAGATCGTCGCCGACCTCGGCGGCTTCTCGGTCTTCTCCTGGCTCTTCTCGGGCTATCTGCTCGCCGTCACCGTCACCCTCCCCGTCTACGGCAAGCTCTCCGACACCTTCGGCCGCAAGCCGGTCCTCATCGTCGGCGCGGCCCTGTTCCTGCTGGGCTCCCTGCTCTGCGCGCTGGCCTGGAACATGGGCTCCCTGATCGCCTTCCGTGTGGTCCAGGGCCTCGGCGGCGGCGCGCTCCAGGGCACGGTCCAGACGCTGGCGGCCGACCTCTACCCCCTGAAGGAACGCCCCAAGATCCAGTCCAAGCTGTCCACGGTGTGGGCGGTGTCGGCCGTGGCGGGCCCGGGAGTGGGCGGCGTCCTCGCCACCTACGCGGACTGGCGCTGGATCTTCCTCATCAACCTGCCGCTCGGCGCGGCGGCGCTGTGGCTGCTGGTCCGTCATCTGCACGAGCCGCCACGGGAGTCGACGGGCCGCCCGCGCGTCGACTGGGCCGGCGCCCTGACCGTCTTCGCCTGCGGCGGCGCCCTGCTGACGGCGCTGGTCCAGGGCGGAGTGGCCTGGGACTGGTTCTCCTGGCCCTCCCTGTCGCTGCTGGGCACGGGAGTCGCCCTGATCGCCCTGCTGGTGGTGATCGAACGCCGGGCCGCCGAACCGATCATCCCCGGCTGGGTGTGGCGCCGCCGCACGATCGCGGCGGTGAACCTGGCGCTCGGCGCGCTGGGCCTGCTGATGGTCGCGCCGACGGTCTTCCTGGCGACCTACGCCCAGTCGGTGCTGGGCCTTGCGCCGGTGGCCGCCGGTTTCGTGGTCTCGGTCTGGACGCTGAGCTGGCCGGTGTCGGCGGCCCTCAGCCAGCACGTCTACCGCCGCATCGGCTTCCGGAACACGGCGCTGGTGGGCATCGCCGCGGCCGCGGCCCTCCTCTTCGCCTTCCCGTTCCTGCCCTACCCGGGCGAGGCCTGGCAGCCGATGCTGCTGATGCTCCTCCTGGGCGCCGCGCTGGGCCTCTTCCAGCTCCCCCTGATCATCGGCGTCCAGTCGTCGGTGGAGTGGGAGGAGCGCGGCACCGCCACCGCCTCGATCCTCTTCTGCCGCCAGACCGGCCAGACCCTGGGCGCGGCGGTCTTCGGCGCCGTCGCGAACGGTGTCCTGGCCTCCCGCCTCGGCGGCGCGGGCGATCTCGACGCCGTCACCAACTCCCTCGACTCCGGCACGGCCGCCGAGCCGGTCCGCCGCGCGGTCGCGGACGCGGTCCACGCCGTCTACCTCGGCGCGGCGTGCGCGGCGACGGCGGCGTTCGTGGTGCTGCTGGTGGTGGCGCCGCGCAGGTTTCCGGTGCTCGCCGCCGAGCAACGCTCCTGACCCTCGTTCAAAAACCTGAGTTAATCCGGGTAACACCCGAGGTCAGCGCCAGATCCTCCAAGTAAGCGCATACCGACCGATCAGTTTGTGGAAAAGCTCGCTTACCGCCGAACCCACGAGTAGCGTTCGCGTCCGCCCCCCGCTCCCTGCGGTCCACACCGGACCCGAGCCGCGCAAGGAGACAAAGGGATGACCGACGCGTTCCCGTCACCCCCGCACCAGCCCCCGTACCAGCATCCGTACCCACCGCACACCTCGTCCCCCTCGTACCGCACCTACCCCTGGGCACCCCAGGAGCCGGTCGAGATCCCGGCACCCCGGTCCGCCCACCACGCCCCCCACGCCCCCCTCGGCCACCACAGCGACCTCCGCGTCCTGCGGAGCGCGTACCGCTGGCAGCGGCGGGTGGCGACACTGACGGCGCTCGGCTACTTCGTGCTGTTCCTCATCCTGTCGGCGTTCGCCCCGTCGTTCATGACGAGCGAGGTCAGCGGCGGCCTGTCGACGGGCCTGCTGCTCGGCCTGCTCCAGGTACCGGTGACCTGCCTGGCCATCTGGCTGTACGAGTACACCGCGCGCCACCGGGTCGACCCGCTGGCCGACCGCATCCGGGACCTGGCGGCGGTGGACGCGAGGCGGGACGCACGGCAGACGGACGCGGGGCGGGGGACCACCCGATGACATTCCCCCTCTCCCTCATCGCACCCACCGCACCCACCGCACCCACCGCACCCTCGACCTCGACCTCGACCACGGCCGCGGGCGGCCTCGCCGAGTTCAGCGGGTCGGCCCAGGCCATGTCGCTCGTCGGGTTCACGGCGGTCGCCACGATCACGCTGCTGCTGTGCGTGATGACGGGCCCGGACCGGGACGACCTCGACGAGTTCTACACCGGCTACAGCTCGCTCTCCCCCATGCGCAACGGCCTCGCCATCGCGGGCGACTACATCTCGGCGGCGACGGTCCTCGGCACCGGCGGGGTGATCGCCCTCTTCGGCTACGACGGTGTCGTCCTCGCCCTCAGTACGGCCCTGTCCCTGATGCTGCTGATGTTCCTGCTGGCCGAACCCCTGCGGAACGCGGGCCGGTTCACCATGGGCGACGCGCTGGCCCGGCGGATGCCCGGCCGGCGCGTACGCATCACCGCCTGCGTCGTCACGATCGCCGCGCTGATGCCGATGATGCTGGTCCAACTGGCCGGCACCGGCGACCTGTTGGCGTTCATCCTCGGCTTCTCCAGCGACAGCCTGAAGACCGGTGTCGTGGTGATCGTCGGCGCGCTGATGATCGGCTACGCGGCCATCGGCGGGATGAAGGGCACCGCCCTCATCCAGATCATCAAGATCGTGATGCTGCTCGGCTCGGGCGCGCTGGTCGCCGTACTGATCCTGAACAAGTTCGACTGGAACCCCGGCGCCCTGCTCGGCGCGGCGGCCGACCGGAGCGGTATCGGCACCGGCTACCTCCACTCCGGGCTGCAGTTCGCGGGCGGCCCGCACCCCGAACTCGACATGATCAGCGCCCAGTTGACGGTCGTCCTCGGCGGCGCCTGTCTCCCCCACATCACCATGCGCATGTACACGGCGAACAGCGCCCGCCAGGTCCGCCGTTCACTGTCCTGGGCGGTACCCTCGGTCGCCCTCTTCGTCCTGATCATCTCGGTGATCGGCTTCGGCGCGACGGCCCTGATCGGCCGCGAGGTGATCGCGACGGCCGACCCGCAGGGCAACACGGCCTATCTGCTGGGCTCGATGGCGGCGTTCGGCGCGGAGGTGTCCACGGCGGAGACCCTGCTCTTCACCACGGTCACGACGGCGGTCTTCCTGACCCTCCTCGCCTCCGTGGCCGGCATGATCCTCGCCTGCGCCAACTCCCTCGCGCACGACGTCTTCGCGGCCCGCGCCACGCGCCCCCTCACCCCACGCCGTGAGATGACCATCGCCCGGCTCTCGGCCTGCGCGGTCGGCGTCACCGCGATCGTCCTGGCGACGATGGTCCAGCACCGCAACCTCCAGCCCCTGGTCACCCTCTCCTTCTGCCTCGGCGCCTCCGCCATCGCGCCCGCCCTCGTCTACGGCCTCTTCTGGCGCCGCTACACCCGTACGGGCCTGATGTGCACGCTCATCGGCGGCAGCCTCGCCGTCCTCGTCCTGATGACCGGCACCAACCTCGTCTCCGGCTCCCCCTACGCCGCCTTCCCCCGCGCCGACTTCAACTGGTTCCCCTTCACCACGACCGGCCTCGTCTCCATCCCCCTAGGCTTCCTCGCCGGCTGGCTCGGCACGCTCGCCTCCGGCCGCGCCGAGGCGACGGAGCAGCGCCGGCAGTACGAGGCGGTGGAGGGCCGGATCCTGGCGGGCGCGACCAGGGGGGACGGGGGCGCCTGATGACTCGGGGGTGCGGGTTCGTGGGCGACTGCGGCTCCGGTGGGGGCTTCTCGCGCAGTTCCCCGCGCCCCTGAAAAAGCGGGGCTGCGCCCCTGCTTTTTCATCCCACGGCCCCGTCGCTTTCAGACCCGCAGCCCCGTCGCCTTTCAGGCCTGCGGGGCCGTGGTCTTTCAGGCCCGCAGGGGCCTGAAGCTTTTAGGGGCGCGGGGAACTGCGCGAGAAGCCCCACCGGAGCCGCACCCGACGACGCACCCCAAGGACCCCGCACCCTAATCCGTGAGCGCCGACAAACTGTCCCGGATGCAGTCCATCTGCGCCCGAACCCCGTCCCACCTCTCCCCATGCTCCCGCAACACCCTCTCGGTCTCCCGAGCCACCCACTCCTCCCGCCGCCGCGCCTCCGCGAGCGCCTCCGCGGCCCGATCCTCCGCCTCCTCCTGCATCCGCGCCGCCTCGGCCTCCGCCTCCGCGAACCCCCGCTCGGCCTCGGCGAGGGCGGCCTCCGCCCGAGCCACCCGCTCGGCCTGCCCCGCATCGAACGCGGCCTCCCGTTCGGCCACCTCCCGCTCGATGCCGGCCACCCGCTCGTCGTACTCCTTGGCGAGGTCCGCGAGCATCCCCTCGGCCCGCTCCCGCACCTCCCGCAGCGCGGCCAGCGACTCGGCCCGCCCCTCCTTCACCCCGCGCCGGGCCTCGATCCGCAGATCGTCGGCCTCCGCCTGGGCGGCCAGCAGCAGCTGCCGGGCCCGCTCGTCGGCCTCACCGCGTAGCTCGTCGGCGTACGCCTGCGCCGCCCCCCGCAGCCGCTGCCCGGCCTCCTCCGCCTCGGCGACGATCCGCCGGGCGTCCTCGCGTCCGCCCTCACGGACGGCCGCGGCCTCCTCGACGCCGAGGGCGAACAGGTTCCGGGCGCCCTCGCCGAGCGCCTCGTACGTCTGCGGGGTCAGCCCGGCGACCGTCTCGCGCAGCAGGTCGAGTTCCCCGCCCATCTCCCGGGCCAGCACGGTCAGCCGGGCGGCCCGCTCCCACGCGGCGTCCCGGTCCCGTGAGAGGGCCGCCGTGTGGGTGTCGACCTGGTCGGGGTGGTAGCCACGCCGTACGACGTCGAACTCGAAGTCATGGGGTGCCGTCGGTGCGCTGCTCATGCTGGGCCCTCTCCGCCGGACGCACACGAAATGATGATTTCGCGCACATCTTGATGTATAGGGCAGAAGTGTTCATAACGCGACACTCCGTACGGGGGTCACGGGAGGGACGGCGAGTCCGGCGAGCGGGCACACAAAAGGGCCCGGCCCGGTCTCGTACGAGACCGGGCCGGGCCCTTGCGACGTAGGTGCGTACGGCGCGACGGAGGTCAGCCGCGACGGATCACAGCAATCCGTCCCACATCTGCTCCAGCAGCACCGACCACCAGCTCTCCGGCGAGGCGAGCGCCGCCGGGTCGAGGCCGGCGAGCTGGGCCTGGAAGTCGACGGTCCAGCGGCCCGCCTGCTCCTGGTTCAGCCCGAACCGCAGCCGCCACATCCGGCCCAGGAGGGCGAGGCAGCGCGCGAACTCCGGCAGCCCGGTGTTCACGAACTGCGGCGGTACGGGAGCGCCGCCCGGCCCCGCCTCCACGGGCACGGCCACGATGTTCGCCGTGCCGTACTGCACGCACAGCGCCTTGCCGAAGTCGCTGCCCATCACGAGGTACGAGCCCGCGTCGGCCGCCGGCTGCACACCCCGCTCCTGCGCCAGTTCCGCCAGCGTCGGCACCGGACGGCCCGGCTGGGCCTGCGCCCAGAAGAACGGGCCCATGTCGACGGGCAGTCCGGCCACGACCAGTGTGTGCGCCACGATCGGCGGAACGCCCTGCCGCGACACCGCCTGCTGGTCGAACCGGAAGACCCCCGGCCCGAACGCCGCCGCCAGCTCCTGCCCGATCGCCTCCGGCGGGATCGGCGGCGCCGGCTGCACCGGCGGCAACGGCGCCCGCACCGGCGCGAGCCGTGCCGGGCCGTCCGCGACCTGGTGCAACTCGCCCTGGTGCGCGATGAGCTGGGCCATGCCCTGCTGCCGGCTCGCGTGGTCCTTGCCGTAGGGCGCGATGGACGTGATGCGCGCGTTCGGCCACTGCTCACAGATCATCCGCGCGCAGTACGCCCCCGGCAGCTCGCACGACTCCAGCTCGGTGTGCAGCTCCAGCACGGCCTCCGGCGGGATGTTCATCCCGCGCAGCTCGTGGAAGATCTGCCACTCGGGGTGCGGCGTGCCCGGCTGCGAACGCCGGATCACCTGCTGCTCGGAGCCGTCCGGCGCGCGGAACCGCAGGACGGCCTGGTAGCCGGGGCCGACGGTCGGCTGCCCGGTGGGCTGCTGCGGATAGCCGTACGCCGGCGGGGCACCCATCGGCGGCCCGGCCATCGGCCCCGGCTGACCCGGCTGTCCGGGCATCCCGTGGTGACCCCCCGGCGGCATCCCGGGCGGACCGGGCGGCTGCGGCATCCCGGGCGCCCCAGGACCACCGGGCGGCGGACCGGCCAGCATCGTCTCGGCGTGGTGTACGGGACCGGGGGCACCCGGCGGCTGCCCCGGCGCCCCGGGCGCACCCGGACCGCCCACAGCGGGCCCGGCCAGCATCGTCGCCGCATGGTGCACACCACCGGCGGGCGTACCCCCGGGCGGATTCGGCGCACCGGGAGCACCAGGCGCACCGGGGGCGCCAGGCCCACCGGGCTGACCCGGAGCCCCAGGGACACCAGGCGCACCCGGCACCCCAGGACCGCCCGGCTGACCCGGAGCCCCAGGAGGACCCGGCGGCTGAGGCGCACCGGGACCACCCACGGCGGGCCCGGCCAGCATCGTCGCCGCGTGGTGCATGCCACCCGCGGGCGTACCCCCGGGCGGATTCGGCACGCCAGGCGCACCGGGAGCACCGTGCGCGCCGGGCCCACCGGGCTGGCCGGGAGCCCCAGGGACACCGGGCGCACCCGGGGCACCAGGACCGCCCGGCTGACCGGGAGCGCCGGGGAAGCCCTCGGGCCCGTCCGGGCCGAGGGAGGAGACCAGCTGGGTCGGCACATACCCGCCCGCCGGGGTGCCCGGAGCGCCGGGCCCGGACTGTGGCGCAGGCGTGCCGCCGGGACGGGCGCCCGGGGTGCCGGGCGGAGCCGGAGGGGGCGGCGCCCCGGGCCCACCGCCCCGGCGCGGAGGCGGTGCCGCCTTGCTCGTGGCGGCGTCGGCGATGTCACCGGCGTGGGGCGGCAGCGGACGGCCGGGCGGCGGAGTACCGGGACCCTGCGGCCCACCCGGACCCTGCGGGTACCCGTACGACGGCGCACCGGGCGGCGGGGTCCCCGGCCCTTGCGGACCCCCGGGACCCTGCGGGTAGCCGTAGGACTGCGCGCCGGGCGGCGGAGTGCCCGGACCCTGCGGCCCGCCCGGACCCTGCGGATAGCCGTACGACCGCGCACCCGGCGGCGGAGTCCCCGGACCCGGGCCGTGCGGCGGTTGCTGGTGCGGCTGCGAAGGGCCGCCCGGGGGGCCCGGGTCGGGGCTCAGGGTCGGTGCCACCGTCGTCCGCGGCAGTTGGCTGCCGCCGGAGATGAGCGCGGTCTTGGCCTCCGGCAGCGCGCTGGGCGGCGGGGTGTCGTCCTCGTCGCTCACCTCGGACAGCTGGCGAGCGAACACGGTCTCCGGCAGCGGCACCGAACGGTCGTCGCCGCCGTCGCCGTTGGTGTCCGTGCCGGCCCACGGGGTCGCCCCGGCGGGCACCGCGTCGTGCGGCTCGATGTCCCTGGGCGGCACCGCGTCCCGCACCTCGTCGTCCACCGACGCGGCGGCCGGCCACGGCGTGGCGTCGGCCGGGGCCGACTGCCCCACCGGCCCCGGCAGCGTCTCGGGCGTCGTACCACCGCCGCCACCGCCACCGCCGCTCCCGGACAACCCGTTGGCGCCCACGGAGCCGGAACCGCCCGTACCGGCGGCGGCAGCGGCCGGACGGGACCCGGCACCGTCCGACGCACCGGCGCCCGCACCTGAACGACGGTCCGGGATCCCGAGCTTGTCCGCCGCGTCCTGCAACCACTCCGGCGGGGTCAGCAGGAACGACGTCTGGTTCAGATCCACCCGGGCCGGAGGCGCCGGCGCGGCGGCCGGGGCCTCGTCCGTACGGCCGTACTCCTCCTCGAACCGGCGGATCACCTCACCCACCGGCAGCGACGGCCACAGCGTGGCCTCCCCGCTGTCCCGGGCGATGACCAGCCGCTGCGCGCCGCCGTCGGAACGCGGACCGTCCGCCCGGTCCTCGGCCCACACCACGAACCCGAGGTCGAACTCCCGCACCCGCACCTCACGGTGCTGATAGGCCGGCAGATCCCCGTTGATCCACTCCTCGGCGCGCTCCTGCGCCTGAGCGAACGTCACCATCGAAAACTCACTCCCCCACCGAGGACGCCGAGGACCCCGAAGACACGGCGGCGCCCGCGGCGACCGGCACGGCCCGTGCGAAGCCACCGTCCACCATCAGATTGGCCACCGTCTCCAGTTCCGGCGGATTGCCCGCCAGCCGGGACAGGAACGCGTCGAAGTCCGCACCGGCGGGGAGCAGCAGCCGCTCCACCCGCTCGGCCGGCGGCCACGACGGATCGACGTCACGGGCGTCGTCGTACGCGCAGAACCAGACCGACCCGATCCGGTCGCCCTTCACCTTCACCGCGAGAATCCCGCCCTGCGCGAACGCGACGGCCAGATAGTCCTTGGTGAGATGGTCCCGCAGGCACTTGTTGACGTACACGAGGTCGTTGACCGCGGCCTCGTCGCGGACCGTGAAGAACGGCTGGTCGACCAGCAGCCCCAACTCCGCGTCGAGCGCCGCCCCGACGGGGGCGCAGCCGCCCGCGGCCTTCAGGAACGACCGGTACGCGCCCGGCAGCCGGTACCCGAGGTCCTCCTCGACGCCCTGCACCTGGAGCTCGGTCACCGCCACCGCCGATGACTTGGGCAGCCCGAAGTGCGCCGGCCGGGTCTCCTGCAACGGCCGTGTGCCCCGCTTGTTCTGGTCCACGCGCGCCGTCGCGATGCCCCCGTGATGCCGCAGCAGCGCCTTCACCTCGACCGGCACCAGCTCCAGCCGACGGCCGCCCGGAGCGTGATGCCACGTCCAGCCGTGCGGTGTCGCCACCGGCGGGATCGTGTCCCACAGCTCGTGTCCCGTCGCCGCCAGCGCCGCGTTCGCGGACACGTAGTCCGTCAACCGCAGCTCGTCCACCCCGAACCCCTCCGGAGGATCGGCGATCTCCGCCGCGGCGCGCGCGTAGGGCGAGAAGTCCGGATAGCCGTGCGCGTCAACACGGACACCCCGCGGATGACGCGCGGCCCGGACCGGGTCCGGAAACTGCACGACCTGCCCGGCGTAGGCCGCGTTCGGCGGCGCGGCTTGATGCCCGAGCCGACCTGTCGTCATGGCGGTAGCCCCCTGCGGCGTTCTGAGTGACCTGTTCTGGCTGCGTTGTCGCTCTGTCCTACCGCTCTCCGACAGCAGAGAAGGCCCCGATACGGCCTGCTCTGTCCGCCCTCGATCGCAAGACCGAACGGATCGCGGTCCTCGACAGCCTATGCGGTACGGCGACACCGGTCACCGGGCCTCCGCTTCCGTGACCAGCCGTCACGCCACCCTCACGGAACGCCGAAGCCCGGGCGTGTCGTACTGCCCCAGCTTCCGCACGGGCCACGCCGTTTGGCACTCTGTGTCCCCTGGCGGGGGATGTAACAGGAGGGGATCACGACCATGAGCGCGACGCAGGCGGGACCTTCGGGTGACCCCCGCATCGGCTGGAGCACCGCGGAACAGCCGCAGGCTCCCGCCCTCCTCCACCGCCGCGACGGCATTCTGCCGACCGTGGCCGCCGCCCTCTCCGTACGCGGCGAGACCCTCACCGGCACCGCCGCGCGCGGCGACCACGCACCGCCGCTGCACCCCCTGGTCCAGGAGTTCCTCGACTCCCTCGCCACCGCGCAGCGCGACCGCTTCACCGGCCGCTGCGCCGAGGCCATCCTCATCTCCCGCCACATCACGAACGCGGACGCCACCCGCAGCAGGCGCGCCGCCCGCAGACCCATGTCCAACGGCGAGGCCCGCAAGGTCCTCAAGCAGGCCAAACTGACCACCCGCCACATCCGCGAGGACGGCGACCCCTTCCACGGCGCGTTCGCCACACCCTGCCGCTCCTGCACGGCCCTCAGCGCCCACTTCGGCGTCCGCATCGTGGACCCGGCACAGGAGAACTGAGCCGACGCCCGAGCCGGTGAAGTGAGCCGGGGCCCGGGCAGCCGCCCCGGCCCAGGAACCCGTCTCCCGGAGATCGCGTCAGAGAACACGACGTCAGAGTTCAAACCGCCGACGAACCCCCGACGAACAAAGGGCAGATGCACACCGACCGCACCTCCACCACGCGTTTCTCCGTCCCCGTCGACGCCGCCCTGCGCGCCGCCGGGTGGCAGCCGGGCCGCTGGGACATAAAGCAGGCCGAGATCTGGGCCGACGCCCTGCGCGAGCACGTCTCCCCGGCCGGCCACCGCCACGCGGTCTTCCCGGCCGCGGTCGAGGCCTGGGCCGAGTTCGGCGGCCTCCGTCTCGCCGCCCAGGGCCCCGGCCGCCGGATCGCCCCCGTCGACCTGCACCTCGACCCGCTGCACGGCCTCCACATGGCCCGCACCCTCGGCGACCTCGGCCGCGCCCTCGACACCGAGGTCTGCCCCCTCGGCCACGAGACCGCCACCCGCGCCCTCATCGCCATCGACACCGAGGGCCGCGCCTACGCCCTGGACCACACCGGCGACTGGTACCTGGGCCCCACCATCGACACAGCCCTCACCACCCTCCTGACCGGCACCGACCCCACCCGCCTGACAGCGAACTGAGCACCGCAGCATCAGGGCGGGCAGTCGTGCCGCTGGGGCGGCACGGGTGGGCGCAACGGCACCTCGCAACCGCCGAGCAGCGGACCCCACCCCCGCCCCACCACAGCCGCCGGGCCACCGGGCCACCAGGCGCCCAGCCCGGACGCGAGGTCACCTCCCAGCCGCCCGCACACCCCCTACGCCGCCGGAATCACCGCCGACACCCGAAACCCCCCGGCATCCGTGGGCCCGGACACGAAAACGCCCCCCAGTCCGGCCACCCGCTCCTTCATCCCGAGCAGCCCGTTCCCCCCGCTGGGCAGCCGCGCGGCCCCCGCCGCCCCCGGCTCCGGCGGCGGCCCGTTCTCCACCTGCATCGCGATCTCCGCCGCCCGGTGCGCGAGCCGTACATGCGTCTTCGCGCCCGCCGCGTGCTTGTGCACGTTCGTCAGCGCCTCCTGCACCACCCGGTACGCCGTCTGCTCCACCGCGGCCGCGTAGACCCGTACCTCTCCCTCCACCGACAGCTCGACGACCATCCCCGCGGCCGCCGACTGCCCCACGAGCACCTCGAGCTCGGCCAGACAGGGCCCCTCGCCGGCCTCGTCCTCGGCCCGCGAAGCGGCGGCGGCTGCGGCCGCCGCCACGGCCGCCAGAGGCACCGGCACCGGCTCCGTCCGTGCCATCGACGAGAACCCCTCGCCCGACCGCAGCACCCCGAGCATCTCCCGCAGCTCGGTGAGCGCCTGCCGGCCCATGTCCCCCACGAGCGCCGCGTTCTTCACGGCCTTCTCCGGGTCCTTGCGCGCCACGGCCTGAAGGGCGGCCGCGTGCACGACCATCAGCGACACCCGATGCGCGACCACGTCGTGCATCTCCCGGGCGATCCTGGTCCGTTCCTCGCCCCGGGCCCACTCCGCCCGTTCCTCCGCCCGCTCCGCGAGCAGCTGCAACTCCCGCTCCAGCGAATCGGCCCGCTCCCGCAGACTCTCCATCAGCCGCCGCCGTGCCCCGACATAGAGGCCCAGCAGCACGGGCGGCGCGGTCAGTCCGATCGCCATCGTCGACGCCAGGAAGGGCGCGAACGCGTCCCCGCCGCCGACCGCCCCGTCGCCCCGCAGTTCGCTCTGCGTCGCCTGTACGAACCACACGATGAACACACCGGCGAACGCCATCCCCGACAGCGCCGCGATGATCCGCCGCGGCGCCTCCGATGCGGCCAGCGTGTACAGCCCGACGAGGCCCATCAGATACCCCATCTGGGCGGGCGCGACGGCGATGAAGACGAGCACGACGGCCACGGGCCACATCCGCCGCACCAGCAGCACGGAACCGGCGAGCGCCCCGAACACGATCCCCACGGCCGTCGGCAGCCCGGCGTTCCCGGCGAAGCCGACCCCCTCCACCGCGCACTCGACCGCCGACGCCAGCGCCAGCCCGCCGTCGAGCAACGCCCCCCGCCGCCGCTCCCACCACCACGGCCCGGCCCTGTCCCCCGTCCCGGCCCCGGTGCGGTCTTCCCCCGTCGTGGTCATAACCCAAGCCTACGTTCGAGCGTCCCCGCTTTTCCGGTGAGTTTTCCGTACCGGTCCGCACCGTGCGGGCCGACTTTCACCGTCGCGTGGAAGGCGGCCGGTACGGCATAGTAGGAGGCGCCACTCGACAGCCGGACCAATTGTCCGGTTCGGTCGAATTTAATCCCCCGTGGTGTAATTGGCAGCACCGTGGCTTTTGGTGCCATTTGTCCGGGTTCGAGTCCTGGCGGGGGAGCTTCAACCAGTCGGGTCCTCACCCCACGAAAGGGGTCAGGACCCGACTCACATTTCCCCCTCACAACGCCCCGGTATCCTGCGGATGTCCACACCCCACACATCCACAGCCGAAGGGCATCCCCGTGAGCGCAACCCGCCCGGCAGCCGTCGTCGTCCTCGCAGCGGGTGAGGGCACCCGTATGAAGTCGGCCACACCGAAGGTTCTGCACAGCATCTGTGGCCGCTCCCTGGTCGGCCACGTCCTCGCCGCCGCGCGCGAGTTGGACCCGGAGAACCTGGTCGTCGTCGTCGGGCACGCCCGCGAGAAGGTCACCGCCCACCTCACCGAGGCCGACCCCGGCGTACGCACGGCGGTCCAGGCGGAGCAGAACGGCACCGGGCACGCGGTGCGGATGGGGCTGGAGGAGCTCGGCGGGGTCGTCGACGGCACGGTCGTGGTCGTCTGCGGCGACACCCCCCTGCTCACCGGGGCGACCCTGCGGGCCCTCGCCGCCACCCACTCCGCCGACGGCAACGCCGTGACCGTACTGACCGCCGAGGTCCCGGACGCCACCGGCTACGGCCGGATCGTGCGCGACGGAGCCTCCGGTGCCGTCACGGCCATCGTGGAGCACAAGGACGCCACCGAGTCGCAGCGCGCGATCCGTGAGATCAACTCCGGGGTCTTCGCGTTCGACGGCCAGCTCCTCGCGGACGCGCTCGGCAAGGTCAGGACCGACAACAGCCAGGGCGAGGAGTACCTCACCGACGTCCTCGGGATCCTGCGCGAGGCCGGGCACCGGGTCGGGGCCTCCGTCGCCGGCGACCACCGCGAGATCGCCGGGATCAACAACCGGGTCCAGCTCTCCGAGGCCCGGCGCATCCTCAACGACCGGCTGCTCACCGACGCCATGCTCGCCGGGGTGACCGTCGTCGACCCCGCCAGCACCTGGATCGACGTCACCGTCACCTTCGAGCAGGACGCCCTGGTCCACCCGGGCACCCAGCTCCTCGGCACCACCCACCTCGCCGAGGGCGCCGAGGTCGGCCCGAACTCCCGGCTGAAGGACACGAGGGTCGGACCCGGCGCCCGTCTCGACAACACCGTCGCGGACGGCGCCGAGGTCGGCCCGCAGGCTACTGTCGGACCGTACGCGTATCTCCGCCCCGGCACCCGCCTCGGCCTCAAGGCCAAGATCGGCACCTACGTCGAGACGAAGAACGCGAACATCGGCGAGGGGACGAAGGTCCCGCACCTCTCCTACGTCGGCGACGCCACCATCGGTGAGTACACGAACATCGGCGCGGCGAGCGTGTTCGTGAACTACGACGGGGAGAGCAAGCACCACACGACCGTCGGGTCGCACTGCAAGACCGGTTCGGACAACATGTTTGTGGCGCCTGTCACGGTCGGGGACGGTGCGTACACCGCCGCCGGGTCCGTGATCACGAAGGATGTGCCGCCCGGTTCGCTGGCCGTGGCCCGTGGCCAGCAGCGGAATATCGAGGGTTGGGTGGCTCGTAAGCGCCCCGGGAGCGCGGCGGCCAAGGCCGCCGAAACGGCTGCCCGGGAAGGCGAAAGCGAAAGCTGACCGGAAACAGGTGCGCCAAGGACGTCGTACCGTGATAAGTGCACACCCGCACCCCAGCTGAGCGAGCGGCTTCCGCCTGCCTGGCTGAGAACCTCTGAGGAGACAGTGCTGTGACCGGGATCAAGACGACCGGCGAGAAGAAGATGATGTTCTTCTCCGGCCGCGCCCACCCCGAGCTTGCCGAGGAGATCGCCCAGCAGTTGGGTGTCGGGGTCGTCCCGACCAAGGCCTTCGACTTCGCCAATGGTGAGATCTACGTCCGCTACGAGGAGTCGGCGCGCGGTGCGGACTGCTTCCTGATCCAGAGCCACACGGCTCCGATCAACAAGTGGGTCATGGAGCAGCTGATCATGATCGACGCGCTGAAGCGCGCGTCGGCCCGCTCCATCACCGTCATCGTGCCGTTCTACGGTTACGCGCGGCAGGACAAGAAGCACCGTGGGCGTGAACCGATCTCGGCGCGTCTGGTCGCCGACCTGATGAAGACGGCGGGTGCCGACCGGATTCTGGCCGTGGACCTGCACACGGACCAGATCCAGGGCTTCTTCGACGGCCCCGTCGATCATCTGTTCGCGCTGCCGCTGCTCGCGGACTACGTGGGCGCCAAGGTGGACCGCAACAAGCTCACGGTGGTCTCGCCGGACGCGGGCCGGGTGCGGGTCGCGGACCGCTGGTGCGACCGTCTGGGCGCGCCCCTCGCCATCGTGCACAAGCGGCGCGACAAGGACGTGGCGAACCAGGTGACCGTCCACGAGGTCGTCGGTGAGGTCAAGGGCCGGGTGTGTGTCCTGGTGGACGACATGATCGACACCGGTGGCACCATCTGCGCCGCGGCGGACGCGCTGTTCGCGCACGGCGCGGAGGACGTCATCGTGACCGCGACGCACGGTGTGCTGTCGGGTCCGGCGGCGGACCGCCTGAAGAACTCGAAGGTGAGCGAGTTCGTGTTCACGGACTCGCTGCCGACGCCGGGCGAGCTGGAGCTGGACAAGATCACGGTGCTGTCGATCGCGCCGACGATCGCGAGCGCGGTGCGCGAGGTGTTCGAGGACGGTTCGGTGACGAGCCTGTTCGACGAGCACTGACGGTCGTCGTCCCCTCGTCTCTTCCGGCACCTCCTCCAGCGTCACTTCCGGCGTCTCCTCCGGATCGATTTCTCTAGATCGATTTCATGTACGGCCTTCCCGCTGCGTAAGCTGTCACAGTTGCTCGGCGAGGGAGGCCGTACACGTGTGTACGGCGGTCCGTTATCGACGCGCTCTTCGTAGCAGGCCGATTGTTTGGCCGGGTGACCACCTTTCCCCGCTTTCTACGAGGAGTGAACATGGCCGAGGTCAAGCTCGCAGCCGAGACCCGCACCGAGTTCGGCAAGGGCGCCGCCCGCCGTATCCGCCGTGACAGCAAGGTTCCCGCCGTGGTCTACGGCCACGGTGCCGACCCCGTGCACATCACGCTGCCGGGCCACGCGCTCCAGCTCGCCCTGCGCACCCCGAACGTCCTGATCAGCCTGGACATCGAGGGCAAGACCCACCTGGCGATCCCGAAGGCCGTGCAGCGCGACGCGATCAAGGGCTTCCTGGACCACGTCGACCTCCTCCTCGTGAAGCGCGGCGAGAAGGTCAACGTCGAGGTCTACGTCCACACCGAGGGCGACCTGGCTCCGGGGGCCTACCTGCTGGAGCACGTGCTCAGCACGCTGAACGTCGAGGCCGAGGCCACGCACATCCCCGAGTCGGTCACCGTCTCCATCGAGGGCCTGGAGGCCGGCGCCTCCATCCTCGCCAAGGACATCCCCCTGCCCAAGGGCACCACGCTGGCGACCGACGAGGACGCGGTCGTCCTCCAGGTCCTGGCCGCCCAGGCGGAGGAGCCGACCGAGGACGCCACCGAGGGCGACGAGGCCGCGGAGGCCTGAGCCTCAGCTCTGTCGTAGGTTCGTCAGCCGCCGCTTCCTCCAGGGGAGCGGCGGCTGGCGCGTATCCAAGGAGACACGCACGTGACGACCGATCCGAGTGCGCCGTGGCTCGTCGCCGGCCTCGGTAATCCCGGGCCCGAGTACGCGGCGAACCGGCACAACGTGGGGTTCATGGTGGCCGATCTGCTGGCCGAGCGGATCGGGGGGAGGTTCAAGCGGGCCGGGAAGGCGCAGGCACAGGTCGTCGAGGGCCGGATCGGGCCGCCGGGGCCCGGGAACCGCCGGGTGATCCTCGCCAAGCCGATGTCGTACATGAATCTCTCGGGCGGGCCGGTGACCGCTCTGCGGGACTTCTACAAGGTGCCGGTGGCGAACATCGTCGCGATCCATGACGAGTTGGACATCGACTACGGCACCCTGCGGCTGAAGCTCGGCGGTGGTGACAACGGTCACAACGGTCTGAAGTCGATGACGAAGGCGATGGGCCCGGACTACCACCGTGTGCGGTTCGGGATCGGCCGTCCCCCGGGCCGGATGCAGGTCGCCGACTTCGTGCTCAAGGACTTCTCCGCCACCGAGCGCAAGGAGTTGGACTACTTCGTGGACCGCGCGGCGGACGCCGTGGAGTGTCTGGTGATCGAGGGGCTGGAGCGGGCGCAGGGGACGTACAACTCCTGACCCGATACACATAAGTCCCGATTTGCTCGATCCCCGCGCCGGCCTGCGGGGGTTGACCGACCACAGCGCCATGGCCAATGATCCCCGCCATGCCTGACACCAAAGCCCCCGCTCCCCGCTCGCGGCGCCGTCCGCGCCCGGGCGGCGGTGGTGCGTCGGTCGCGCTGCGCTACGGGCGGCTGGCGGTCATGGGCGTGCTCGCGGCGCTGATCCTGATCGCCGGAGTGTGGGGTTCCTGGGGCTACGCCCAGCATGTGATGCTCAGCAAGGGCCGCGAGCAGGGCACGATCACGGTGTCCCGCTGCGACGACGAGACCTGCTGGGGGCCGTACGAGCCGGTGTCGACCGGGTCGCGGGCCCGGGAGCGGGTCGACATCGAGCGGTCGGTGGCGGTGGAGACGGGACAGACGTACAGCGTGGTCGTGAAGCCGGGCAGCAGCGATGTCGTCCGCACGGGGCCGGGTGGTCTGCTGCACGCCTGGGTGCCGTTGGGTGGGGCGCTGTTGCTGGCGGCGGTGGTCGTGGCGGGCGGCTTGCGGATGGTGCGGGCGGCGTGGGTACTGGGCGGGCTGGGCGTCGCCCTGATCACGGCGGCGTGGGTTGCGCTCTGAGGCGGGTTCACGGCTGACGGCCGGTGGGGGCTGGTCGCGCAGTTCCCCGCGCCCCTGAAGATTCAGGCCCCTGCGGGCCTGAAAACACCACGGCCCCGCCGACCTGAAAGGCGACGGGGCTGCGGGGTTGAAAAGCACGGGGCGCAGCCCGGCTTTTCAGGGGCGCGGGGAACTGCGCGAGAAGCCCCACCGGCCGTCAGCCATAAACGAACCCCCGGAATCAGCCCGTGTTACGAAGCCCCGCCGCCACACCGTTCACCGTGAGCAGCAACGCCCGCGCGAGCAACGGATCAGCCGCCTCCCCCGCCGCGGCGGCATCGCGCTGACGCTTGAGCAGGGCGACCTGAAGGTAGGAGATCGGGTCGAGATAGGCGTCCCGGATGGAGAAGGTCTGCTGCAGCACGGGGTTGGCGTCGAGCAGCTTGTCCTCCCCGGTGATGCGCAGCACCTCCCGCACGGTCAGCTCATGCTCGGCCTGGATCGTGGCGAACACGTGCTTGAGGCCGTCGGGGACGAGCGTGTCGACGTAGTGCCCGGCGATCCGCAGATCCGTCTTGGCGAGGGTCATCTCGACGTTGGACAGGAAGTTGCGGAAGAAGTGCCACTGCTCGTGCATCTCGTCGAGCACGGTGTCCAGGCCCGCGTCACGCAGCGCCTTCAGACCGGAGCCGACACCGAACCACCCGGGCACGATCTGCCGCGACTGGGTCCAGCCGAAGACCCACGGAATGGCGCGCAGACCGTCGAGCCCGGCGCCGGAGTCGGGCCTCCTCGACGGCCTCGACCCGAGGTGCAGGTCGGCGAGCTGGTCCACGGGCGTGGAGGCGAAGAAGTACGCCGGGAGGTCCGGGTCCTCGACGAGCCGGCGGTACGCGGACTCCGCCGCGTCGCTGACCAGGTCCATGGCCGCGTCCCAGCGGGCCAGGGCGTCCTCGGACTGGCGGGGGGCGGTGTGCAGGGCGGAGGCCTGGAGCGTGGCGGCGACCGTCAGCTCCAGGTTCTCCCTGGCCAGGGACGGGACGAGGTACTTGTCGGAGATGACCTCGCCCTGCTCGGTCACCTTGATCTCGCCCTCCAGCGTGCCCCACGGCTGCGCGAGGATCGCGTCGTGCGAGGGGCCGCCACCACGGCCGACGGTGCCGCCGCGACCGTGGAAGAGCCGCAGCCGTACGCCGTACCGGTGCGCCACGTCACGCAGACGCCGCTGCGCCCGGTGGATCTCCCACTGCGACGTCGTGATGCCGCCGAACTTCGACGAGTCGGAGTAGCCGAGCATGACCTCCTGCACGTCCCCGCGCAGGGCGACCAGCCGTCGGTACGACGGATCGGCGAGCATCTCCTCCAGGATCGTGTCGGCGGCCTTGAGCTCGTCGGTCGTCTCCAGCAGCGGGACGATGCCGATCTTGGCCCAGCCGGCGTGCAGATCGATGAGGCCGGCCTCGCGCGCCAGCACCGTCGCGGCGAAGACGTCGTCGGCGCCCTGGCACATCGAAATGATGTACGACTCGATGACCTCGGGGCCGAAGACGGCCAGGGCCTTCTTCACGGTCTCGAACACGCCGAGGGTCTTGGCGCCGGCGGCGTCCAGCGGCGCGGGCGTGGGAGCCAGGGGCCGCCGGGACCGCAGCTCGCGGGCGAGCAGCTTGTGGCGGTACTCCCGCGGCATGTCCTCGTACCGCCAGGACTCCTCGCCGAGACGGTCGAAGAGCTGGCCGAGGGCGTGGTGGTGGGCGTCGGCGTGCTCGCGGACGTCCATCGTGGCGAGCTGGAGACCGAAGGCGGAGAGCGTACGGATCGTACGGTTCATCCGGCCGTCGGCGAAGAGGCCGCCGCGGTGCTCGCGCAGCGAGGTCTGGATGAGGGTCAGGTCGCGCAGCAGTTCGGCGGTGCCGAGGTAGTCGCGGCCGTCCTCGTGCGGGATGCCCTTGGCTAGGCGCTGCTTGGTGTTCTCCAGCTTCTGCCGGATGCAGGTGGCCTTGAGCCGGTAGGGCTCCTCGGCGTTGAGGCGCTTGTAGCGCGGGCTGATCTCGGGCAGCGCCTCCAGGTCGGCCTGGAGGGACGACAGCAGCTCTTCCGTCGCACCCGTGTAGCGGATGGAGTTGGAGAGGAAGCCGCGCAGCTCGTCGATGAGTTCGAGGGCGTCGTTGATGCCGTGCTCGTGCTGGAGGATCAGGACGTCCCAGGTCACCTGGGGGGTGACGTTGGGGTTGCCGTCGCGGTCGCCGCCGATCCAGGTGCCGAAGGTGAGGGGGCGGGTGGCGGCGGGGATCGTCACGCCGACCCGCTCCAGCTCGGCCGTCAGGTCCTCCAGGACGTCGCCGACCGCGCCGGCGTGCAGCTCGTCCAGGTAGTAGATGGCGTTACGGGCCTCGTCGGCGGGCTCCGGACGTACGACGCGCAGCTCGTCCGTCTGCCAGACGAGGTCGATGTTCTCGGCCAGCCGGGTGTCGTGGCGGCGGCGGTCGGAGTCGATGACGGGGGTCTCCAGCAGCGCGGCGACGCGCCGGAGCTTGTTGAGGACCGACCGGCGCGCGGCCTCGGTGGGGTGCGCGGTGAAGACAGGGCGGACGTTGAGGTTCCCGACCGTCTCGCGCAGATGCTCGGGGTCGGCGTCCTTCAGGCGATCGGCCGTACGGGCGAGAAGTCCGCCCTCGGCGGCACGCCGTGCCCTCAGCTCACGGCCGCGGTGCACCTGCTCGGTGACGTTGGCCAGGTGGAAGTAGGTGGAGAAGGCCCGCACGAGCTTGGCGGCGGTCTCCAGCTCGGTGCCGCGCAGCAGGTCGGCGGCGGCTTCGCCGTCCTCGCGGGTCAGCCGGCGGACGCGCTCGACCAGCTCCAGGAGTTCGGGGCCCTCCTGTCGTACGAGGGTCTCGCCCAGCAGATCGCCCAGGCGCCGGATGTCGGCGCGCAGCTCACTGCTGACCGTGGTGGTCTGGTCGTCGGCACTGCTCACAGGTGCGGCTCCTTGCAGTGTTGAAGCTCGTCCGGAGGGGAACCCGGGCGGGGGCCCGGTAGTCAGCGACCCCGAGAAGGATGCGGAGCGGACCGCGCTGTCCGACCGAGTCCAGGATAGGTGGCCGCTCGGGCGCGCCCGGCGACAGGTGCCACTTTCGCGGCACTGAGTGCCACCTGTCCATCGAGCCCGGTCGTTACACCTGGACGCGCAGACCGGTCGGCTCTTGCCGCCCGGCACCGCGCTGCCATACTTACGATGCCGTAGGTTACGGAACCGTAGGGACAGCCGACAGGTAGCTCCCGCACGCTGTTTCCGCAGGCACGGCACCTCCCCCCTCTCTTCACCCTCGACCCCACAGGGGACGCCCCATGAGCACAAGGTCCGATGTGATGGAAGACGCCCCGAACACGAACGGTTCCCCCGGCTCCGCGATGACCGACTCCCCCGCGCCGTCGGCCACGCTGGGCGGCGAGCGGAAGCGCTCGATCGAGCAGATCACCCTGCTCCTCTTCATCATCGTCCCGTTCCTCGCGCTCCTCGCGGCGGTGCCGCTGGCCTGGAGCTGGGGCGGTGTGAGCTGGCTGGATCTCGGCCTGCTGGTGTTCTTCTACTACCTGGGCTGCCACGGGATCACGATCGGCTTCCACCGGCACTTCACCCACGGTTCCTTCAAGGCCAAGCGCCCGCTGAAGATCGCGCTGGCGGTCGCCGGTTCGATGGCGGTCGAGGGCCCGCTGGTGCGCTGGGTGGCCGACCACCGCAAGCATCACAAGTTCTCCGACGCCGAGGGCGACCCCCACTCGCCGTGGCGCTTCGGGGAGACGCTCCCCGCGCTGATGAAGGGCCTGTGGTGGGCGCACATCGGCTGGATGTTCGACGAGGAGCAGACCTCGCAGGAGAAGTACGCGCCCGACCTGATCAAGGACCCGGCGCTGCGCGCGATCTCCCGCCAGTTCATCCTCTGGACGGTTCTCTCCCTCGCCCTCCCACCGCTGATCGGCGGTCTGGTGACGATGTCCTGGTGGGGCGCGTTCACCGCGTTCTTCTGGGGCTCGCTCGTCAGGGTGGCGCTGCTGCACCACGTCACCTGGTCGATCAACTCGATCTGCCACGCGGTCGGCAAGCGGCCCTTCAAGTCCCGCGACCGCTCGGGCAACGTGTGGTGGCTGGCGGTCCTCTCCTGCGGCGAGTCCTGGCACAACCTCCACCACGCCGACCCCACCTCCGCCCGGCACGGTGTGGAGCGCGGACAGCTGGACTCCTCCGCGCGGCTCATCCGCTGGTTCGAAGTGTTCGGCTGGGCGTACGACGTCCGCTGGCCGTCACGCTCGCGTATCGATTCCAGGCGTAACACGGGTGAGGACGGCTCCGGGCACCGGAAGGCGCCCGCCGAGGCGGCATGATTGACGCCGTGGCGACCGACTCCAGCAGCACCCCGAGCAACGAGAAGCCGCGGCGTGCGCGCCGCACCCGGATGACGGGCGCCGAGCGCCGTCAGCAACTGCTGGAGATCGGTCGCACCCTGTTCGCCGCGAAGGGCTTCGAGGGCACGTCGGTGGAGGAGATCGCCGCGAAGGCGGGGGTCTCCAAGCCGGTGGTGTACGAGCACTTCGGTGGCAAGGAGGGGCTCTACGCCGTCGTCGTGGACCGCGAGATGCGCCGGCTCCTCGACATGGTGACCAGCTCCCTCACCGCCGGGCATCCCCGCGAACTCTGCGAACAGGCCACCTTCGCCCTCCTCGACTACATCGAGGAGTACACGGACGGCTTCCGCATCCTGGTCCGGGACTCCCCCATCCCGCAGTCCACGGGGTCCTTCGCCTCGCTGATCTCCGACATCGCCACGCAGGTGCAGGACATCCTCGGCCGCGAGTTCAAGAGCCGCGGCTTCGATCCCAAGCTCGCGCCGCTGTACGCCCAGGCGCTCGTCGGCATGGTCGCCCTCACCGGCCAGTGGTGGCTGGACGTCCGCCGCCCCAAGAAGGCCGAGGTCGCCGCGCACCTGGTGAACCTGGCGTGGCACGGCCTCGACGGCCTCAACCAGAAGCCGCGGCTGATCGGGCACCGGAAGAGCTAGGGGGCGGTGCGGTCCGTATTCGGGTGCGGGTCCGGTGGGGGCTGGTCGCGCAGTTCCCCGCGCCCCTGAAGATTCAGGCCCCTGCGGGCCTGAAAGACCACGGGCCGGGGGGCCTGAAGGCGACGGGGCTGCGGGGTGAAAAGCACGGGGCGCAGCCCCTGCTTTTCAGGGGCGCGGGGAACTGCGCGACCAGCCCCCACCGGAGCCGCACCCGCCCACGAACGAGAACCCCCGAGCTATTAGGCGCCCTCGTCCACATCCTTCGCACTGAGCGCCAGCTCGTTGTTCACGGTGAAATACGGCCGCACCCGAGTCCGCCCCCGCTGAAGATGCTCGAACACCCGCGCAGGCACGAGATCCGTCTTCCGCCGTTCCACCACGTCCCCACCGATCCGCCCCACCGGCACCCCCTCCACCCGCAGATCCCACAGATCGTGCTCGACACTCCGCCGAGCCAGCAGCTCGCGGTACGGAACGCTGAACCGCACCCCCCGCTCCCCCACCACACACGCGGCCACGGAGAAGTCGTACGCGGTGTCGGCCCGGGACACGACCCGCACCACGGCCCCCTCCCCGACCGGACCCACGTCGCCGTGAAGCGTCGCGGTCACGGTCACCGCCCCCTCCCCCACCTCGACCGCGTCGATCTCCGCGTGCGCGGGCCGCAGCCACGTCCGCAGCGCGAGGAACCCGTCGACGGTCGCGTACGGAATCCACGCCCCCACCCCCCGCTGATCGACCCGCGGCGCCCGCCCGACCAGCGCGGCCTGCTCGACGAGCCGTACGGTCAGCCGCACCCGCTTGTCGGTGCCGCGCGGCGCGACGTAGCAGTCCCAGCGGCCCTCGGCGAGGGTGTGCTCGGCCGGGTGGAGGGTCGCCCGCATCACGGTGTCGGGCGCGTCGGCGCTCGGCAGCAGCGGTACCCGGATCTGCCGCTTGCCGGGGTCGCGGCGCAGCCGGACGACGAGGTCGAGGGGCCCGTCGGGCAGCTCGGCCGGGTCGAGGAGGACGGTGACACCGCCCTCGGCGGTCGCGCGGGCGTGCGCCGCGGGCATGGGAGCGCTCCCGTCGGCCTCGACGGCGGGGACGGCCTTCGCGGGACGCGGCCGGACGACACGGGCGGCGAGCCGCCTCAGCCGGGCGGCGCCGCCGTCCCGTCGGCGGCGCCGGGACTGGGCCAGCTCCTCGAAGAGGGCCTCGTAGCGGCGGGCGATGACGGAGGGCGCGTAGGTGTCGGCCTTGATGAGCGCCGCCTTGCCGAGCCGCTCGCGCAGGGCCTCGTCGGTGACGACGCGGTTCAGGGCGTCGGCGTAGGCGTCGACGTCCCCGTCGAGCGGGACGAGGATGCCGTCCTCGCCGTCGGTGATGATCTCGCCGGGCCCGTGCGGGCAGTCGGTGGCGACGACGGGCACCCCGCAGTGCATGGCCTCGACGATGGTCATGCCGAAGGACTCCATGTCGGAGGAGACGGCGGCGACGGCGCCCTTGGCCCACTCGGTCTCGATCGGTGAGACCGCTCCCATGAGGAACGCCCGGTCGTGCAGCCCGAGCCGGTCGATCTGCTCCCGCAGGTTCTCCTTCTGCGGGCCGCGTCCGTAGATCCGCAGGGTCCAGCCGGGGTGGTCGGCGGCCACCTTGGCGAAGGCGTTCACCAGCCGGTCGTACCGCTTGATGGGGATGAGCCGGCCGGCGGCCACGATGACCCGGGAGTCCAGGGTGGAGCGTTCGACGTCGGGGGCGTGGACGCCGTTGGGGACGCAGACGATGGTGGTGGTCACGTCGGGCAGGGCGGCGCGGTACTGGGCGGCGTCGGCCTCGGAGACGGTGACATAGGCGTCGAGTCCGGCGATGGCCCCGTTCTGGTCGGAGCGCAGCGGTTCCCGGTACTGGTCGAGGCTCAGATGCTCCTGGCCGACGCGCAGATAGCGGCGCTGGCCGTCGCGGGCGAGGTAGCCGTTGAGGTCCGGGCGGGTGGCGATGACCACGTCGGCCTCGGTACGGGCGAGGAAGCCGCCGATCCGTTCGTCCTGCAGCGCGGTGTAGGGCAGGTTCCCGGTGGCCCCGGTGTACGGGAACATCGTGCCGGGCAGCTTGGTGAGCGGGTGGTCGCCCTCGTGGCCGGGCCCGCCTTCCCGCAGGTCGATCAGCGAGGTCAGGCGGACGCGCGGGTCGAACGGAAGGGCCGGTTCGTCGCGGGAGCGGTGGACGCTGACGACCTCGACGTCGTGCCGGTCGGCGAACGCGGCCGACAGGTTGGCCGTCGAGCGGATGGTGCCGCCGATACCGAAGGCGTTGTTGATCAGGAATGCGATCTTCATATGTATTTCCCCCTGGAAACCGCCCGGCGCGGGCGGCACAGAACCCACGCCCCACTGTCGGTCAGTACAGGAATTGAATGGGCGCAGCAGAAATTGACCGACCGGGAAAGCCAAATACCGGACGGACGGCGGAAAGCCTATGTGGCGCGCGTCATCAACCCCGACAAGCGCGCCGGACAGCTCAACAGATACTCACTGGCCCAGATCCCCCCTGGTAACAGCCCCGACCCCCGCATCCCCGGCCGGTCCGCCGGGGGCAACAAAAAGTGAACCGAGAATATATCCTTCACAAAGGAAAGCCCAAGAACAATATCAGCCACACCCGTACCAGGGGCATCGCGGAAGCACCGGCGGAAGCGCGGACGGAAGCACCGACGGAATGGAATACGAAAATCCGCTTCGGAATACGAAACTCCGTTTTAGCTACGGCCTTTCGAGCGGAGCGGGCCGCAGCGGAGTCGTTTCCAGAACCTCCGCCGCCATCCGCCGGGCCGGTCCCGCCGTCTGTTCGGCGATCCGCCGGAACGTGTCCTGCGCCGGCCGCGCGGGCCACTCGGCCGGCAGATGCTGTACGGGCAGACGCGGGTCGGTGCGGATGATGCGCAGCCACTCGGCGACGAGCCGCAGCCGGGTGGCGATCGGGTCGGCGGCGGCGAGGTCGGCGGTGGTCCACCGCTTGTCGAAGGCGACGTAGCGCGCGGCCAGGACCTCCAGGTCCCAGCTCTCGCGGATCATCAGCCCGATGTCGGTGAATTCGTCGGCCCGCGCGTGGAACACCTTCACATGCGCGTCGAGGCCCAGCTCGGAGACGATCTCCCGCACATCCGCCCGCCCCGGAGCGATCCACAGCCCGCTGTAGAGGGCGCCGAATCCGGACCAGGTGAGCCGGGAGCGCAGATCGTGCCGCTGGCGCTGCCAGGACTCGGGGAGGGAGAAGCCGAGGAGGGTCCAGGTGCCGTCCCAGTCCTCGTTCACCGCGCCGTCGCGCCAGATGCGCTGTCCGCCGTCGCGCAGGATGTCGCCCGCGTGCGGAGTGAGCCCGAAGAACATCCTCCGGCCCTCCCGCTGCCGCCGCAGCAGCCCCCGGTTCACCATCCGCGTCAGCGTCGACCGTACGGCCTGCTCCCCCGTACCGACCCGCCCGAGCACGTCGATGATGCTCCCCGAGTACACCCCGAGGCCGCCCTCCCCCAGGTCCAGCACGTGGTTCCCGAAGAAGGACAGCACCAGCGACTGCGGCCGCGGCGCGTCGACTGCCTCGACGACATCAACACCCAGGATCTCGTCCTCCACAGCGGCAAGGGTACGGGGGTTGGTGGGGGCCGGTCAGGGGGTGCGGGTTGTCGTTCGGGTGCGGCCGGGTGGGGCTTCTCGCGCAGTTCCCCGCGCCCCTGAAAAGGCAGGGGCTGCGCCCCGTGCTTTTCAACGGCCCGCAGGGGCCGTTGTCTTGAGGGGGGCGGGGAACTGCGCGAGAAGCCCCCACGCACCCGCACCCGACAACGCACCCTCCCTACAGAGCCACCCCCTCCTTCGCGGCCCCCTCCCGGAGGGTCACGTCACCCAGCGACGACCGGTGCGTCTCCCGTACGAACCACACGGTCACGGCGGTGATCGCCGCGCCCCCGCACACCAGCAGCGAGATCGGCGTACTGGAACCGCCGTTGGCCGCCACCAGGCTCCCCGCGATCATCGGCGAGAACCCGGCACCGATCAGCGTGGCGAGCTGGTACCCCAGCGACGCCCCCGTGTAGCGCACCTTCGTGCCGAACATCTCGGTGAGCAGCGCCCCCAGCGGCCCGTACATCACGGACTGGGCGAAACCGTGGCCCAGGACGACCGCGAGGATCAGCAGCCCCGGCGACCCGGAGTCCACCAGCGCGAGCACGGGGAAGGCGAGCGCGGCGGAGGCGATGGCTCCGGCGAGGACGACCGGGCGGCGGCCGACGCGGTCGGAGAGCGCCGACGCGCAGGGCAGCACGACCAGCGCGACGGACGCCGAGACGGTGAGCGCGGTCAGCACCTGCGGCCGGGGATAGCCGATACCGGTGGCGTACGCGATCAGATAGCTGGTCAGCAGCGACTGCGCGGTGAACGCGCCGATACCGACACACGCGGCGAGCACCAGCGCACGCGGCCGGCGCAGCACGTCGACGATCGGCATCCGGGCCTCGTCGCGATCCTTCTTCACCTTGACGAAAAGGGGACTCTCGACCACCTTCAGCCGCACGAACAGCCCGACGCCCAGCAGCACGACACTCAGCAGGAACGGCACACGCCAGCCCCATGCCGCGAACTGGTCCCTGGGCATGGCGACGACGAACGTCACGACGAGCGAGGAGAGCAGGGAGCCGAGCGGTGCTCCCATCTGCGTGAAACTGGACCACAGTCCACGCCGCTTCTCCCCGGCGTGCTCGACCACCATCAGCGTGGCCCCGCCCCATTCACCGCCGATGGCGATGCCCTGGAGCACCCGCAGGGTGATCAGCAGCACAGGCGCCCAGACACCGATGGTGTCGTAGGTCGGCAGTAGGCCGATGAGGAAGCTGGCGCCGCCCATCAGACCCATGGTCAGCAGCAGCATGGACTTACGGCCGAGCCGGTCGCCGAAGTGCCCGAAGATGATCCCGCCGAGCGGACGGGCCACATATCCGGCGGCGAAGGTTCCGAACGCGGCGATGGTGCCGACGGCCGGGTCGGCGCCCGGGAAGAACAGTTCGCCGAAGACGAGCGCGGCGACCGTTCCGTAGACGAGGAAGTCATAGAACTCGACGGCCGTACCGAGCAGCCCGGAGAGCGCGACACGACGCAACTGCCTTGCGCGTTCGGCCTGTTCGGCTTGTGCGGACGGTTCGGCCTGCCCGGCGGGACGGGGGAGCGGGGACGGGGGCATGCGGGTCTCCCTGGAGCTATGGGGAACGAGGGAGGGACACCGCGAAGGTAGGCGCGCACATGCCTGCCGTCAATATTCTGCACAACATCGACATCGCTGCCACGCCGTCCGCGACGCCCCCGCCCCCGGGCTCAGACCTGCTCCAGGAACTCCAACCGGTTCCCCACCGGGTCCTCGGAGTAGAACCGCCGATACCCCGGCAGGTCGTCGTCCCAGACAACCGGCGCCCCGCGCCCGGTCAGACGGGTGGCGTACGCGTCGATGCCCCGCACCCGCAACCCGGGGTGAGCCTTCCTCGGCGGCCGGAAGCCCGCCTCCACCCCGAGGTGCAGAATCACCTCCCCCGCCCCGAACCAGCAGCCTCCCCGCACCGCGAGCGCGGGCGGCTTCGGGATCTCCGTCATCCCGAGGACCCCGACGTAGTACGCCCGCAACCGGTCCTCCGCTCCGGGCGGGGCGGCGAGGAGGACGTGATCGACGGCGGCGATCACCGGCTCACCCCCGGCTTGCGGGCCACGACGAAGATGCGTCGGAACAGGTACGGCGTGCCGTGCGCGGTGGCCGGATAGGCCTCGCGCAGGGCGGCCCGGTATTCGGTGACGAACGGCTCGGCGTCCGCGCCCAGTTCGGTGAGGACCGGCCGCAGCCCGGTCCCCTTCACCCAGTCGAGCACCGGGTCCTCGCCCTGGAGGAGATGGACGTACGTCGTCTCCCACGCGTCGACCTCGCAGCCGAGGTCGGCGAGGGCGGAGAGGTAGCCGGCGGGAGTGTGGACCGCGTCGTCGTGGCGGAGGGTCTCGCCGAGCCGGTCCCGCCAGCGGGCGGAGTGGGCGAGTTCGCGCATCAGGCGGTGGCTGGGCGAGTCGAAGTTGCCGGGGACCTGGAAGGCGAAGGTGCCGCCGGGGGCGAGGGCGTCGATCCAGGCGGGGAACCGGTCGAGGTGGCCGGGGACCCACTGGAAGGTGGCGTTGCTGACGATCAGGTCGTACGGCTCCGGCGGCGCCCAGGTACGGACGTCCGCCGCGGCGAAGTCGATGCGGCCGCCGCCCGGGGTGGGCCCCTCGTGATCGACGTGGGCCCGGTCGAGCATCTCGGGCGAGTTGTCGTACCCGGTGATGTGCGCGGTGGGCCAGCGGTCGGCGAGGAGGCGGGTGACGTTGCCGGGGCCGCAGCCGAGGTCGGCGATGCGCGGGGCGTTCGCGGGCGGTTCGGGGACGTGGGCGAGCAGGTCGACGAAGGCGCGGGCGCGGTGGCCGGCGTGCCGCAGGTACTGCTGGGGGTCCCAGGTGGGGCTGGTGGCGGGCATGGGGGCTACCTCCTGGCGCTCGGGCGACTGTCGCCGGTTCCGGACGCCTCCACTCTCGTAGCCAGATATCTCGAAGTCAAGAGACTTGATCCTAATCATCTCGACCTCAAGAGACTTCACATCGACACAACCACTACACTGATCGCCATGGAGGACGAGGTCGATCGGCTGGTCGCAGCGTGGCGCCGGGAGCGCCCCGACCTCGACGTGGAGCCGCTGGAAGTACTGAGCCGGGTGAGCAGGCTCGCCCGGCATCTGGATCGCGCGCGCCGGCTGGCGTTCGCCGAGCACCAGCTGGAGCCGTGGGAGTTCGATGTGCTGACCGCGCTGAGGCGTGCCGGGAACCCGTATCAGCTCTCGCCCGGTCAGCTGCTCACACAGACCTTGGTGACGTCGGGCACGATGACGAACCGTATCGACCGGCTGACGAAGAAGGGCCTGGTCGAGCGGCTGCCCGACCCCAGTGACCGCCGGGGCGTGCTCGTCCGGCTCACGGACGAGGGCCGGGACCGTGCGGACCAGGCGCTCGCCGGCCTCCTCGACCAGGAACGGGCGATCCTGGCCGAGCTGTCCCGCGCCCAGCGGGGCGATCTGGCGGGCCTGCTCCGCCAGTTGACCGCCCCGTTCGACAACATCCCCGGCTAGCCGGGGCTCTGGCGGCGAGCGGGTCAGGCGCTGCTGCTCTCCTCCGGCAGGATCCGCCCGGCGGGCGCCAGGTCCACGGGCCCGACCCCGGCCCGGCGCGCGAGCGCGACGGCGGCGAGGGTGGAGTGGACGCCCAGCTTCCCGAGGACGTTCTGCATATGGGTGCGGACGGTGTGCGGGGAGAGGAACAGGCGCTCGGCGACGGCCTTGCGCCCCAGCCCCGCCACCATGCACCTAAGCACTTCCCGCTCACGCGGAGTGAGGGACTCGACGAGCCGCTCACTCTCCGTGCGGTGCTTGCGCGCGGCGGTCAACTCCCGCAGGACGCCCGTGAGAAGCGCGGGCGGCAGATGCGTCTCGTCGCGCAGCACTCCCCGGATGACGGTGAGCAGCCGGGACAGCGAGCAGTCCTTGGCGACCCATCCGGACGCGCCCGCCTGGAGCGCGAGCGCGGCGCGGCGCGGATCGTCCTTCTCGGCGAGGACGACGATCCGTACGCTCGGCTGTCCCGAACGCACACCCGCGACCAGCGATATGCCGTCCACGAGCCCGTCCTCGCTGCCGTCCGGCACGGGGACGGGCACGGCGGCCGGACGCGCGCCGGGGACATGAGCGTGACCCCCCAGATCGGCGTCGACCAGAAGCACGTCGAACTTGCGCCCTTCCGCCGCCGCGCGGTCCAGACAGCGCAGCGCGGCCGGGCCGCTGCCGGCCGCGGACACGTCGACGTCCGGCTCGGCGGCCAGCGCCGCCGCGAGCGACTCGGCGAAGATACGGTGGTCGTCGACGACCAGGACTCGGATGCGAACCACAGAAACCCCCACTGGTCGGGGGACGACCGGAGCGAGTACGGCGCCCGGAGCGCTCCCCGGTTTACACCTGGGACGGGGCGTCGCAGCCGCACGGCCGCCGCCGTGCTGAACCGCTACCCCCACTCCGGGCGTCGTACCCGACTGTCTCGCCCCCTGATCAGCACCGGCCCCCACCGGCACTGTTCATCAGGGTAAGGCCGGGGGGCAGGAGCGGAAGGTAATTTGCAGAACTGGTTGTCCGGCACGTTTATGGTGTGCCACATGTTTCGTATTGAGACAGAAATCGACAAGGAACGAAGCCAATTGCTGCGTTCCCGACTACGCGCCAGCAACACCGCCGCGTCACCGATCCTCCGCGACCTGCGCGGAACCCCCGACGAACGCGAAGTCCCGCTCCAGGTATGGGCCCTGGACGGGAAGGGCGACCTCGTGGGCGGCCTGGTCGGACATACGTGGGCGACTTGGCTCCACGTCACGTATCTCTGGGTCGACGAACGCCACCGGGGCGCCGGCCTCGGCTCGCACCTGCTGTCGGAGGCCGAGCGGATGGCCGCCGGCGGACGGGGGTGCCGGGCGGCACGGCTGGAGACGTGGGACTTCCAGGCACCGGAGTTCTACAAGCGCCTCGGCTACGAGGTGGTGTGCGTGATCCCGGACTATCCGCCGGGGATCACGGAGTACACGTTGACGAAGAGGTTGGGGTGAGCCGAGGCCGACGAAGCCCCGGCTCACGCCGCTGCTACGGGGTGCGTCCCAGGTGGGTGACGAGGATGCGGATCACGTCGTCGTCGATGACGTACAGCACCCGGTAGTCACCGACACGCAGACGGCGAAGGTCGGGCGTTCCGTACGGAACCGACCCTGCCGGCCTCGGATCATCGGCCAGCTTGTCGATGGTGTCCAGTAGCAGGGCGAGGCCGCTCGGGTCCTCGTCCAGGAATCGGGCTGCGGAGTTCAGAGCATGCGGCTCGAAGGTGATCTCGTAGGTCACTGCTGTCCGAGCCCCAGCCGCCTGCGCACCTCCGCCATGGGGATACCGGGTTCAAGCGTGCCCTCGGCCTTGCGCCGCCGGTAGTCCGCGACCGCCAGAGCGTCTTCCAGATCCTCTATCACCTGCGGTGAGACAAGAAGCGCGGCCACGTGACCGTGGTCGGTGAGGGCGATGGTCTCGCGGCCGTGGGCAGCGCGACGGACGAGGTCGCCGAGTTGGGAGCGGGCCGCGCTGATCGCAATCTCAGTCATGCGCCAAGCATGCCACAAGATGCATCATGTGAGCCATTTACCACTCTACTGTCATCTTCCAACGCACGGGGCCGCGCCGGAATCGCCCCGGGACCGTCAGCCTGTCCCCTCCATCGCTGCCGGTCACCATCCGAACAGCACCCCGCGCCAGACGGCCGTACGGCCGCCCCGTGGGGGGGGTGGCGACAGGCGGGGACGGGTGATCAGGTCGGCTGCCGACGCGAGTACGGTGGAGCGGTCTGCCCGGATGGACTTGGGGGGAAATTCATGACGTTCGAGCAAGAATGGGCCGAACTGCGCGCGGCGGCGGCCGAGCGGACTGCCATGCGGATCAACAGCGCTCCGGCCACCGGCGGAGGTGGCGGAGGTGGCGGCGGCAAAGACCTGGTGGTCAATCGGGACGACCTCGGCGCCATCGGCAATGACGCCTATGACCTGTTGGGTCGGCTGACGAAGGAGGGCGACATCGCCCGTCCTGCGACGTTCGACGCGGCGATCGCGCTGACCAACGGGAACTTCGTGAGCGGTTCGGCCGTGCTGAAGGTGCACGACTTCTGGCAGACCCACCTGAGGACGCTGCTGGACGCCTGCGCGCAGATCTCCAATCACCTCGATTACAGCAAGGCGCAGCACGCCAAGGACGAGGCGAAGATCGAGGGGGATCTCATGCGGACGTCCGTGCTCTCGGACTACATGAAATAGGGCTCGGGGGAGCGCGCACCATGCTGAAGTACGAGGACATCATCGACGCCCCGGTGGCGAAGCTGAAGGCCGCCGTCGACGACTGGTCGGAGATGGCGAAAAAGCTGGACACTCTCGCCACGGACGCCACCGACGGGATGAAGGCAAAGGCGAACAAAGCCTCCTGGGAGGGCGTCAACGCAGGGGTCACCAAGGCGTTCATCGGTAAGACGGCCAAGGAGTTCGCGGACGCCGCGGCCGAGGCCAAGGGTGTGAAACTGATCCTGGAAGAGGGTCACGCGGCCATCAAGAAGGCCAAGGACGACCTGATCGCCATCCGGGACCACGAGGGGCCCGCGGCCGGCATCCGCGTGGACGGCAAAGGCAAGGTCACGGCGAAGAACCCGTTGTCCCAGATCCCTGCGGCGCGGCACGACCCCGACTACAGCGATCTTCTACTGGAGGAGAAGCGGAACATCGAGTCGTGGCAGAAGAGGATCGACCTCATCGTCGACAACTGCAACGACACCGACGTCGCCCTCAAGAACACCCTTGAGGCCAACGTCACCGACCGCAAGGACTTCAGCGCTCCGACGTACACAAAGCTGGACCAGGAGGAGGCCGCCCGCGCCGCCGCGCTGGCGGGCAAGGGCCGGGACCTCACCCACTCCGAACTCCAGCAGCTCAACGAACTGCTGAAGGACAACAGCAAGTCGGTGGAGTTCTCCAAGAGCTTCTACGAGAAGCTCGGCCCCGAGAAGTCCCTCGCGTTCTTCGGCCAGCTCTCCATGGACACGTACGAGTACGACAAGGTCGACCCGCAGCGCCTCAAGGACGTCCAGCAGCTCCAGGAGAACCTCGGCCTCAACCTGGCCACCGCCTCACACGACAAGGAATTCGCCGACAAGTGGGGCCCGGAACTCCGCAAGATGGGTACGGAGCGCATTCCACTGTCCAAGCCCGACTTCGGCGGGACGCAGCCGTTCGGCTACCAGCTACTCGGCGGGATCATGCGGTACGGGAACTACGACGCGAAGTTCCTCAACCCGATCGCCGAACACGTGGCGCAACTGCACGCGAAGGACCCGGGCATGTTCGCCGAGAGCAAGACGGTGAACAGTGTGTTCAAGAACCCGTTCAACCCCTCCGGCGTGAACGGGCCCGGCTACGACCCGGCCACCGCCATGCTGGAAGCGCTCGGCAACAGCCCGGAAGCGGCGAAGAAGTTCTTCACCGACCAGCCGACCGCGTACAACGAGGACGGCACGGTCAACACCGGCGCCACGGCCGAGCTCGGGAAGAACAAGGACGGCGAGCCGTTCAACAACTACTTGGACTTCTTCAGCGACGAGAAGTGGGAGTCCTTCCACGACGTCAACTCGGTCGACGAGCACGAGGCGTCGCTCGCCTATATGCCCGACGCCCTCGGCCACGCCCTGGAGGCGGCGACCCTCGGCTACCCGGCCGGGCACCCGGACCCCGGCGTGGTGCGGGACGCGGACAACGCCGCGGTCATGCAGAAGGTCATGGAGAAGTACGCCGCGGACCCGGCCCTCCTCAAGGAGCACCACGAGGCGATGTCCGACAGCCTGGGCGTCATGGGCGGCGGCTACATCGACGACATCAACTGGGCGCTGGACAGGAACGACTCGGGCAGCGTGTTCGCGCCGGGCAAGAACCCGGAGGGGCACATCGACTTCGCGGACACCGTGGACGGGAACGGGCGGAGTATCGTCCGGGGCTTCCTCACCACCCTCGGTCAGCACCCGGACGCCTACGCGACGGTCTCGGCCGCGGAGCAGGTCTACACCCGTAGTGTGCTGGAAGGGACGGTGGGTCCGGACGGGATCAAGGAGGGTGCTGCCAGGGCGGCTGTGCGTGTGGGCGCCGAGGTCCAGGGCATGCTCGACCAGTCCCGGGCAGACCAGGTGGAAGCGACGAACCTCAAGACCCACGAGGACTACGAAAAGGCGGTCGCCAAGCGGGCAGGCTGGGTCCAGTTCGGGGCTGCGGCGGGCATCGCGGCGGGCGTCGCCTTCCTGCCCGCGACGGCGGCCGTGGGCACGGCCGCGGTACTCATTCCGCTGGCGACCGACACCGCAAGTGGGGCCGCAGAACATGTCATCGGGCAGATGGTCGGCGACATGTCAGACAACTCGGTGGATGAGCACAAGGAGAAGGTGGAGGACCTTATCGACGAGGAGAAGAACAAGATCTACTCCGCCGGTGAGAGCATGGCCGAGGCGCCGATGGAGGCTTTCCTGGATCGGTACATCGTGGATGAGGACACCGTGTTCGAGGAGGAGCTGCGCCAATCGATGCTGATCGGCTACGGGGTCGGCAACGACCGGGCGCAGCAGCAGGGCAACGGTCCGGAAACCGGCTGAGGCCGGTGGACGGCCGAGGACACGTGAGGATGCGGACAGTGATCAGTCGTAGGTCGGTACGCGGGAGACTCCTCTCCGGGGCCGTGGTCGGCTTGTTGTATCTCGGGACCACCGGTTGTGGTGGGGACGGAGACGAGGAGGCGGCCGACAATGCTCTGGCGGGAACGCAAGTGTGCGGTGGCGACGCCGTGTCCGCCCAGGCGTCCAAGGCGCTGAAGGTGATCACGGGGTCATCGCGGTTCGGGACGACGGCGGATACGTCCACCGTCGCGCACGCCGCGACGGGCCTCGCCGAGGCGTTTCCGGTCGCCACCAATGGGCGCGACGACGTCTGCCGCATCTACACGGCCGACGGTACGTCGGATTTCGCTATCCGAGTCACCTGGGGGCTGAATGACGGCCCCCCGACGGGCACCCCGGCCCCGAATTTCACTGTGCTGAAGATGGGGGAGCGGGCCGTGGCGGCGGTAGACAAGGCGCGCGTCTATTTCGCGTGCCGAAGCGACAGGTTCTCCAACTCGACGACAGAGGCCCATGTCGTCATCGGCGTGGAGCGCTGGATGTTTCCGACGGAACCCGAGGGTGACACCAAGGCGCTGAAGGACGCCTACGCAACCGTTGCCCACTCCTTCTCGCTGGCCATGGCCAAGGAACTGCGTTGCGAGAAGAACGGCGGGCTCCCCGCGAAGCCCGTACTGGATCCCGCGTAGTACTCCTGCCGGACGCCGACAGGTCCGCGGCGCGGTTCGACGCGGGCGATATAGAGCGTCGTAACAGGTCATCGACATGATGGTCGGCAATATGCCCGACAAGTCGGTGGATGAGTACAAGGAGAAGGTGGAGGAGCTCACCGATGAGGAGAAATGGAATATCTACTCCGGCGGTGAGAGCATGGCCGAGGCCCCGATGACGGAATTCCTGGAGCATCACGGTCTGGAGAGCGATTTCAGGACGGACCTGGAGCAATCAATGCTGGTCGGCTACGGGGTCGGTAACTCCCGGGAGAACCAGCAGGGCAACGCCCCGGAGATCGGCTGAGGTCGGCGGACTTGCCGATGACGTGTAAGGATGCGGACAGTGATCCGTCGTAGGTCAATACGCGGGGCCTCCTCTCCGTGGCCATGGCTGGCTCGTTGTTTCTCGGAGCCACGGGTTGTGGAGGGGACGGGGAAGACGACGGAGTTCCGGACGACTACAAGGTCGTTGCAGGGACATGCTCACCACGGCAACGGTCACTATCGCCGTCACCGACGCGGGCCCGAGTCGGGGGATCATGGCGTCGCTGCCGCCGACACGGGTGCTGCCGGGAGCTGAACGGGAGCGGGGGCGTGGACTGCTGATCACCGAGGCCCTGGCCAGTCGCTGGGGGGCGGCGGGGGACGCGGGACAGCTGACGGTCTGGCCCGACATCGCCGTCGAGTCCGCGTGGGCCGACCCGATTTCGGGTGCGGTCCCGCCAAGTGCGTCGGCGCGGCGGCCGTAGGCTGATCCGGTGGGATTCTTCGACGGGCTGACCGGCGCCAAGCGTTCACAGCGGCGGTGTCGCGCCGCTGCCAGCACCGGAGGTCGGTCAGCTCTGCTCCCACTCAACGAGGCAGGGCTGCCGTTCCGCGTGCGCAACGCAGGCCCCGAGCGGTGGGCGGTGAGACCGGGAAACCCTGGTACCGCGGCATTGCTGTTACCACACCGCATGGGCATCGGTAGGACTCTCATGGGCATAGCCATGATCGCTATCGTCACCGCGGGCTGCGGCGGGTCGAGATCGGATGACAACTCATCCCGCGCTGCGGACACCGCGCCGCCGAAGAGCGGCAAGGAACTCCCCGTCGCGATCACCTCGGCCGAGCCTGGGCTCCTGACGGTGAAGACGCTGCTCGATGCTCTGCCGCCTGAACCCACCGACGAGGCCTCGTTCACCGAACAGGTGCTGTGGATGATACGTAAAAGCACCGTGGCCATGGCCGGGATACCGGGGAAGACTAGCGCCGCATGCGAGGGCGGCAAGGTGAGCGAGGAGCCGGGCGTGACCACACGGTGCACGGTCACCTACAACGGCGTGAAGGTCCCCTGGTCCATCCGTTTCGACGAGCCGGCCGGTGACTTGAAACCATACGAAATCACCAACGCGGGCCAGGCCGTGCTGACGGCAAAGTCTGTCTACGGCGAGTTCTGGAGGGAGTACAACCAGGTCAGCGAGCACCTCCGCTGCGGAAAGGTGCCGGACCTCGAACTCGTCGCATACGGCCAAGACACCGGTCACCGCTGCCAGTACGCCTCGTCCGTCGACGGAAAGGCCCGGTGGGTCAATGTCCCGGTGAGTGTGGGCGAGCGCGGGGTCGTCTTCGACAACGGCCGCTCGCCGGAATCCTCTTGAGGTTGTGGACATGAAGGGCCAGGAGCAGGACGGAGGCAGGAGACGGCGCGACGACATCGCAATCGGGTGGAGCATCGGCCGCCTGGGCATCAGGACCGTGAATCGGTCCCGGGCATCCGTCGATGATGTTGCTGCGGTACTGGATCTTGCGGAGACCGTGTCAAAGCGCGCTCATGAGGTGAGGCGGGGTCGGTGAAGGCAGTGTCCGCCTGGTTGCTGCGTCGCAGCAGTGACCAGATGCCTTCGACGAGGTTGAGGTCGATGTGTAGGTCGGCAGGAAGTAGCAGGTGGTCCAGTCGTGGGTGCCGATGAACTCCCGCAGCCGTCGGTCTCTGTGGACGTTGAGGTTGTCCCACACCAGCTCGATGGGTGCGCCGAGTCACTGGTGGGCGGCGATGAGCAGGTCGCGGTACTCGGTCCAGGTGAACTGCGTTCGTCCCCTCGACGGGTAGCCTCCGCTGCCCTTCCGGTAGCTCAGCCAGGGCCTGGGTGTTGGCCGGGAGTGATGTTGCTGCTTGGTGCGCTGGGCGGCGCGTAGGGAGAAGGCGGGTACTGGGGTTGTCCTGGCGAGGGTACGTACAGGGCTGTCGGGTGCGGTGCCGTGGGGTGTGCGGGGCGGCGGTTGCGGACGACGATGAAGACCGCCACGCCGATGCCGAGTAGTGCCACGACCGCAGCCGCGGTCAAGACGGTGGACAGCATGTTGTTCTCTTTGGAGGAATCTGAGACTGCCGCCTCCTCGGTGGTCTTGTCCTCCGCCGGGGCGTTGTCGGCATCGGTGGCCGAGGGCTGGGGGGACGGCGATGCGGAGGCGGCGGCCGCGAGGTCCGGGAGCGGGTATTCGTCGGCCGGGCCCGGGTCGCCGGGGTTCTGCAGGGCGATGCGGGGGCGGACGATGCCGTAGCCGATGGAGTCGTTGCGCTTGGCGCCGTCGGTGGGGGCTCCGATGGTGTTGAGCATGACGCGGAGGACCTGGTTGTTGGTCCAGGTGGGGTGCTTGGACCAGATGAGGGCGGCGCTGGCGGAGGCGAGGGCGGTGGCGTCACTGGTGCCGTGGCTCTTACACAGCCCGGTCTCGGTACCACAGGCGTGCACCATTTCCTCACCTGGCGCTGCCATATCCACCTGCGGACCATGCTGGGACTCTTCGGTCCTGCGGAGGTCTCTACCGACGGCGGCCATCGCCACTACACCCGGCGTGGCTGCTGGATACATGACTTCGTTGGCTTTGTCTCCGTCGTTACCCGCGCCGGCGAAGATCAATGAGCCTTTGTCCAAGGCGTACTTCACCGCTGCCGTAAGTTGCGGCGAGCCCTCCGTGGTCGCGAGGGAGATATTGATGACTTGGGCACCCTCGTCCGCTGCGTAACGGATCGCTTTCGGGACAACCTCGTTGAACCGCCTGTTCCCTTCGGCTTTGCTGGCCGCTGTCCCGTCCTTAGGCATTCGGATGGGGAGAATCTTGGCACCGGGGGCCAACCCGAAAGCACCTTGCCCACCGTTCCACGCGCCGGTTCCTGCGATCAGCCCAGCCATGCCCGTACCGTGGTCCCCGTAGTCGGTGCGCTCGTCTCCCGGCTGATCGGGGGCGAGGTCCTTGCCCGGCAGGACGCGGCCCTTCAGATCGGGGTTGGCCGCATTCACCCCCGAATCGATCACGGCGACCGTGATTCCCGCACCAGTGCTGGTCTGCCACATCTGCTCGGCCTTCATGGCGTCGAGGAACCACTGCTGCTCGCGGATCGACTCGGCATAGGCCGGTGCTCCCGCAGAGCCCACCAGCAGCAGGCCGAGTATCGCCGAGGCCATGGCACGGTGGCGTCCGTGTCGAGGGCTGGTGGTGTGCATGCGGTTCGTTCTCTCCGTTCCGGGATACGCGTCAGTCGGCGGCCGGTGGTGCGGTGCGGCTGTTGCTCTGCCGTCGGGTCTCCTCGTCGCTGGCAGGGCGGCGTGGCCGAACGTTCCTGTTGTCCGTGCGCGTTGAGGAGTTCTGCCCGGATACGCGAGAGGTGCCTGTTCCTCTGTTCTCGCCAGGGCGAACCCCGCTGGGTGCACCGCCTACGATGCCGCCACGCGTCGTACCACCACCGGAGGTCGTACCGGTTCCTGCTGTCCCACCCGAGCCACCAGAGCTGCGCACCGCACGGCCCGTCTGTTGCGGAGCGCCTCCGATGACGCCGCCGTTCGGCGAGGGGAGACGGCGACCGGGCGTCGGTCCCTGCTGACCGGCCGCCCGTCCTGTGGGAGCCGCCGTACCGGTGGTGGGGCCCATCGGGGGGCGACCGGTCGAGCCCGGTGGTGCCCCCACCACTGTTCCACGATGAGACGTCCCCGCTTGCCCGCCCAAGGGCGGCGTGACTGGACGACCGCCGACGATGCCGGTACCACCACCCGGCGTACGCGGGGCATTCGGAGAGTGAACGGCCTGACCAGCAGGAAACTGAGGCATACGTCCAGTCCCCGCCGCCCGCCCCTGCGCCGGAGGGCCACCAACGGGCAGACCCTGTCTGCCCGTCACCGGGGGAACCCAATTCGAGTGCGGAGGACTTCCAGGCCCCTCCAACCGTCCGGCACCGGGCGGGCCGCTTGGCGGACCCGTCGCTGTCCGCTTGTCCTGCGGCAGCGTCTCCACGGAATCGATACCCATCCGGGTCGGAGGCTCGTCCACCGACGGCGCGGAGCGCTCAGGCAACGTCCTCCCGTGAGTTGAGGGCTCCGACCCATCGGGGTCACCCATCGCACCGGCCCTTTGGGACACCGAAGTCGAGCCGGTCCCTGCCGAGACATCTTCCTGACCTGCAGCGCCTGATCGGGTCAGTGCTCCCGGTCATAGACTTGCATCGGGTCGTCCGGCACGATCGCCGTCGGCGGCGGCGCGAACTTGGGTCTCTCCAGCGCGTTCAGCTGCACCGCCGAGAACTCGTAGGCCTGGCCCAGCTTCACCATCTCCGCGGCGGCTTCCTGCCGCACCTTCTCCTTGCCGGCCGCCAACGCCGCGAGTTCGCTCGCCGACTTGGCGCTCACCGTGCCCGCGTCGGGGTCGTTGTGCGCCACCGTCGCCGCGTCGAGGTTCGCCTGGGCGCCCTCCGCCGTGCGCGGAATCGCGGCTTGGGCGCGGGCGATGGCGTCGGAGGCCTGGGCCAGCCACTTCGCGGAGCTTTCGCTGAAGTCGCCCAAGCGCAAGGTGGAGTTGGCGAGGTCGGCGGTCCAGGCGCGGAAGGCGTCGGCGCCCTCGCCCTTCCACTCCACCCACTGGGGGCGGACCTTGAGCTCGTCGGCGATCTTGTGGATTTCCTCGGCCACGGTCGCCAGCCGGTCGGCGGCGGACTGGACTGTGCCGCTGTTGGCCTGGTCGAGCCACTGGAGCATGCGCTCGTGGCTCATGCCGTCGAAAGTGCCGCCTGCCATCAGATCGTGCCTCCCGAGTCGCCGCCGTCCGACGGTGCCTGGGTCTGGTCCGGCGACGTCTCGTCACGACCGGCTCCGTCGCCCCGCTTCGGCAGACCCGGGTCGTACGCCCCGCCGTAGTGCTCCGTCGTCTCCGCGCTGATCGCCGCCATGCGGTCGCGGATGTCGAGGTCGATGTTCTGGTAGCCCTTGTGGGCGGCGAGGACGGCGATGCCCATGCCCTCCATCGAGTCGGAGAGGAGCTTCGAGAGGTTTTCCAGTTCGGTGATCACCGTCTCGTACGCGGTGAACAGGCCCGCAGCCTCCGCCCACTCGCCGTTTCCGCCGCCGAACTGGGTGCGTACGAGCTGTTCCTGGCCAACCTTGCCGGGGCCGGCGTCGGAGTCCTTGAGGTCGCTGATCAGCTGGTCGACGCGCTTCTGGAAAGCCGTGAACGACGACAGCTCGGTGACCAGATCGGTGGCCGCGTCCCGCGCGGAGTCGAATACGGAGTCGAACAGGCCGGACGCCCACGAACCATCCGAGGATCCATCCGCCCCGTCGCCGTTCGACATCGTTGCCCTCCCCGTATAGCCGCTACCTCACCGACAACTCTAACTACCTGCTGTGACAGTGTCGTGGGCGAGTCCCGTGAACACATGAGCGCTCTTACTCAGATGTGGCGCCGGAGTGTGGGGAGTTGGTGGTGTTGACGGTGTTCATGGTTGTGGGGCGGGACCGCCCTCCGGCCCCGCCCCACCTCACACCTCAAGTCATGACCCTCACGTCATGACCCTCAGGTCACGAAACCCGCCGCGCCCCCGCCGAAGGCACCGCCGCGAAGACCCGGGGCGCCGTGAAGCCGGCCGCCGCGAAGGCTTCCTGGATGGCCTTGGTGATCGTGTCCGTGTCGGTGGCGTCGATGAGGACGATCGCGGAGCCGCCGAAGCCGCCGCCGGTCATGCGGGCGCCGAGGGCGCCGGCGGTGAGGGCGGTGTCGACGACGAGGTCCAGTTCGGGGCAGGAGATGCGGAAGTCGTCGCGCAGGGAGGCGTGGCCCTCGACGAGGACGGGGCCGATCGCGCGGGTCTCGCCGGATTCCAGGAGGGAGACCACCCGTTCCACCCGGTGGTTCTCGGTCACGATGTGGCGGACCAGGCGGCGGACCTCCTCCTCGTCGCCGAGGCGGTCGAGGGCCGCGTCCAGTTCGTCGTACGCGATGTCCCGCAGCGCGTCCACGCCGAGCAGGGCCGCGCCCTTCTCGCAGCCGGCGCGGCGCTTGCCGTACTCGCCCTCGCTGTGGGAGTGCTTGACCTGGGTGTCGACGACGAGGAGCCGCATGCCCTCGGCGGCCAGGTCGAAGGGGATCTGCCGCTGGGAGAGGTCCCGGGTGTCGAGGAACAGGGCGTGGCCGGCCTCGCAGCACGCGGAGGCCGTCTGGTCCATGATCCCGGTCGGGGCGCCGACGTAGACGTTCTCCGCGCGCTGGCACAGGCGGGCCAGCTGCCAGCCCTTGAGGCCGAGGGAGAAGAGGTCGTTGAGGGCCAGGGCCACGACCACTTCGAGGGCCGCCGAGGAGGACAGGCCCGCGCCCGTCGGTACCGTCGACGTGAGGTGGATGTCCGCGCCGGTCACCGCCGTGTGGCCGGCCTCGCGCAGGGCCCAGACGACGCCCGACGGGTACGCCGTCCAGGCGCGGTCGGCCTCCGGGGTCAGCCCGTCGAGGGACAGCTCGACCACGCCGCCCTCGACGTCGTCGGAGTGCAGGCGCAGCCGGCCGTCCGTGCGCCGGGACACCGCCGCGACCGTGGTGTGCGGGAGGGCGAAGGGCATGACGAAGCCGTCGTTGTAGTCGGTGTGCTCGCCGATGAGGTTCACCCGGCCCGGCGCGGCCCACACCCCCTCCGGCTCCGCCCCGTACAGCTCCTCGAACCGCTCGGCGACAGTGACCTCTACGGCCTCGCTCATCCCCTGACCCTGACCTTTCCGTACTTACCTGACGAACTGGCTGAGCCAGCACACTACTTGGGCGCCGACGGGCGTGAACCCGAGCGGCCGCACCCCACTCCTGCGCCCGCGCCCCTACTGCTGAGCGCGCGCCTGCGCGAACTCCCACGCGTCCGCGACGATCTCCGCGAGGTCCGCGCGGGACGGGTTCCAGCCGAGGCGTTCGCGGGCCGTGGCGGCGGAGGCGACCAGGGTGGCCGGGTCGCCGGCGCGGCGCGGGGCGACGACCTCGGGGATCGGGTGGCCGGTGACCCGGCGGACGGTCTCGATGACCTCGCGCACCGAGAAGCCGTTGCCGTTGCCCAGGTTGCAGATCAGGTGCTCGCCCGCGACCGCCGCGTCGAGCGCCAGCAGGTGGGCGTCGGCGAGGTCGGCGACGTGGATGTAGTCCCGGATGCAGGTGCCGTCGGGCGTCGGGTAGTCGTCGCCGAAGACGGAGATCGCGTCCCGGCCGCCCTGCGCGACCTGGAGGACCAGCGGGATGAGGTGCGACTCGGGGTCGTGGCGCTCACCGCAGGTGCCGTACGCGCCGGCCACGTTGAAGTAGCGCAGCGAGACGGCGCCCAGGCCGTGGGCGGCGGCCTCACCGGTGATCATGTGGTCGACGGCGAGCTTGGAGGCGCCGTAGGGGTTGGTCGGCTTCGTCGGGGCGGACTCGACGATCGGGGTCGTCTCCGGCTCGCCGTACGTGGCGGCCGTGGAGGAGAAGACCAGCTTGCGGACGCCCGCCTCGCGCATCGCGGCGAGGAGCGCCATGGTGCCGCCGACGTTGTTGTCCCAGTACTTCTCGGGCTTCACGACGGACTCGCCGACCTGCGAGAACGCGGCGAAGTGGAGTACGGCGTCGAAGGAGTCGTCCAGCCACTTGGCGGCGTCGCGGATGTCGCCCTCGATGAAGGACGCGCCGGCGGGCACGCCCTCGCGGAAGCCGGTCGAGAGGTTGTCGAGCACGACGACCTCGTGGCCCGCCTCCAGCAGATGCTGGGCGACCACGCTGCCGACATAGCCCGCGCCACCGGTGACCAGGTACTTACCGCTCATGAACTCGCTACCTCTCGCAGTCGCTCGGCCGCGCGCTCCGGCGGCACGTCGTTGATGAACACGTTCATGCCGGATTCGGAACCCGCGAGAAACTTCAGCTTGCCGGAGGTGCGGCGGATGGTGAAGAGCTCAAGGTGGAGCGCGAAGTCCTCGCGCTGGACACCCTCGAACTCCTCCAGTGTGCCGAACGGCGCCTGGTGCCAGGCGGCGATGTACGGCGTCGGAGGCTCACCCTCGCCGAAGATCCGGTCGAAGCGCCTCAAGAGTTCCAGATAAACCTTGGGGAATTCTGAGCGAGCGTCCTCGTCGAGGGCGAGCAGGTCGGGCACCCGGCGCCTCGGGTACAGATGGACCTCGTACGGCCAGTGCGCCGCGTACGGCACGAAGGCGACCCAGTGCTCGGTCTGGAGCACCACCCGCTCGTCGGCGAGCTCCCGCTCCAGGACGGCGTCGAAGAGGTTCCCGCCGCCGGTGGCGTCCTTGTGGGCCGCGAGGGAGCGCAGCATCAGCGCGGTGCGGGGTGTGGTGAAGGGATACGCGTAGATCTGCCCGTGCGGGTGGCCCAGGGTCACACCGATCTCGGCGCCGCGGTTCTCGAAGCAGAAGACCTGCTCGACGGAGGGGAGATGCGACAGCTCCGCCGTGCGGTCGGTCCAGGCGTCCAGGACGAGACGGGCCTGCTCCTCGGTCAGGTCGGCGAAGGCCGCGTTGTGGTCCGAGGTGAAGCAGACGACCTCGCAGCGGCCGGAGTCGCCGGCGAGGGAGGGGAAGCGGTTCTCGAAGACCACGGCGTCGTACGAGGAGTCCGGGATCTCGCTGAGCCGGTCGCCCTCGGAGGGGCAGAGCGGACATTCGTTCGCCGGGGGGTGGTAGGTGCGGCCCTGCCGATGCGAGGCGATCGCGACCGAGTCACCGAGCAGCGGGTCCCGGCGTACCTCCGAAGTGGTGACGGTGCGCTCCAGGGGCCGCTTGTCCACCGCGTCGCGCACGGTGTCGTCGCGCAGGTCGTAGTAGATCAGCTCACGACCGTCGGCCAGCCGGGTCGAGGTCTTCTTCACGCCGGACTCCCCATCCGATACCGCAATCACGCCAGTAGTCCATTGATCATCAGTCGATCAATCCATCAGTCGATCAGTCGATCAGTCCATCGGTTCACCCAACAGAACCGAACACATCAAAGCACAAGCTCCCACGCCAGTCACCATCACAAACAAACAAAGATCACCAGATGCCAACTGCAGGATGCCAACCGAAGTGAGCCGCGCATGGAGAATCTCGCCCATCTCGCCGCCGAGCTACGGCTCCCCGTCGACTGGCTCGACTACACGATCCTCGCCATCTACTTCGTCGTCGTCCTCGGCATCGGCTTCGCCGCCCGGCGGTCGGTGAGGACCAGCCTGGACTTCTTCCTCTCCGGGCGGTCGCTGCCGGCCTGGGTGACGGGCCTCGCGTTCATCGCGGCCAACCTGGGCGCCACCGAGATCCTCGGGATGGCCGCGAACAGCGCGCAGTACGGCGTCTACACCACCCACTGGTACTGGATCGGCGCCATCCCGGCCATGGTCTTCCTCGGCCTGGTGATGATGCCGTTCTACTACGGCAGCAAGGTCCGCTCCGTGCCCGAGTTCCTGCTGCTGCGCTTCGACCGGGGCGCGCATCTGCTCAGCGCGATCCTGTTCGCCTGCGCCGCGATCCTCATCGCCGGGGTGAACCTCTACGCCCTCGCCATCGTGGTCGAGGCGCTCCTCGGCTGGCCGCAGTGGGTGTCGATCGTCGTCGCGGGCGTCTTCGTCCTGGCGTACATCACCCTCGGCGGCCTCTCCTCGGCGATCTACAACGAGGTGCTCCAGTTCTTCGTGATCCTGGCGGCGCTCATCCCGATCACCGTGCTGGGGCTGAAGAAGGTGGGCGGCTGGGACGGCCTCTCCGACTCCCTGACGGCGAGCCGGGGGCCGGACTTCGTGACGGCCTGGGGCGGCACCGGTATCGGCAACGACAACCCGCTGGGCGCGAACTGGCTGACGATCGTCCTCGGACTGGGCTTCGTGTTGTCCTTCGGCTACTGGACGACGAACTTCGCGGAGGTGCAGCGTGCGCTGAGCGCGAAGAACCTGTCGGCGGCCCAGCGCACCCCGCTGATCGCCGCCTTCCCGAAGATCTTCATCGTCTTCCTGGTGATGATCCCGGGCCTGGTGGCGGCCGTCCTGGTGCCGGAGATCGGTACGCCGGAGTCGGACCTCCAGTACAACGACGCGATCCCGTACCTGATGGAGGACCTGCTCCCGAACGGCGTCCTGGGGATCGCCGTCACGGGTCTGCTGGCGGCCTTCATGGCGGGCATGGCGGCGAACGTCTCGTCCTTCAACACGGTGTTCACGACCGACATCTGGGCGAAGTACGTCAAGCGGCACGAGGAGGACGCGTACTACGTGCGCTTCGGCCGTCTGATCACGGCGATCGGCGTCCTGGCGTCCATCGGGACCGCCTTCCTCGCCTCCTCCTTCTCCAACATCATGAGCTACCTCCAGACGCTGTTCTCCTTCTTCAACGTGCCGATGTTCGTCGTCTTCATCGTCGGCATGTTCTGGCGGCGCGCGTCGATGAAGTCCGGCTTCTGGGGCCTGCTGGCCGGCACCACGGCCGCGATGGTCAACTACTTCGTCCTCTACAAGCAGGACGTCATCGGCATCCCCTCCGACCAGGGCGCCAACTTCGTCTCGGCGATCGCGGGGTTCGTGGCGGGCGGCGTGGTCATGGTCGCGGTCTCCCTCTTCACCGCGCCGAAGCCGGACGAGGACCTCCAGGGCCTGGTCTACGGCACCCGCTCCCCCGGCATGGAGGAGCCGCCCGGGGAGGGCGACGACGCGTGGTACCGGCGGCCGGCGCTGCTCGGCTGGAGCGCGATCGTCCTGGCGGCGGCTTGCTACATCCCGTTCTCGTTCTCGTTCTAGAAACCGAGGAGCACGATGTCCGACCACTCCGGTTCTTCCGGGTACTCCGAGCGGGACGTCCAGCGCGAGGTCACCGAACTCCAGGGCAGGTCCGCGACCGCCGCCCGGCTCTTCGACATCCGCCGCATCATCGGCGGCCTCTTCGTCCTCTACGGCGTCATCGTCACGCTGGCGGGGATCACGGCGTCCGACGCGGAGATCGACAAGTCCGAGGGCATCAACATCAACCTGTGGACGGGGTTGGGGATGCTGGGGCTGGGGGTGTTCTTCCTGGGGTGGCTGTGGCTGCGGCCGGTGGTTCCGGCGGTGGGTGGGGAGGGGTTGGGGGAGGGGGAGGGGGACGCCGAGTAACGCCGGACGTGGGGCCGGGGTTCGCTCCGGCCCGTGCGCACCACAGACCCGAGGCTAGGGTCGAGGCCGAACCATCGTCGCAACGGAGGGGGATCCGAGAATGAGCGGGACGGTCGGGATGGTCACGGCGGTCAGCAGCAACGGCGTGTATTCGTTCACCAAGCCGAACCGGGACAGCGTCAGGCTGCTCGCCGGGCTCGGTGTGGAGGGTGACGTACACGCCGGGGTGACGGTCAAGCACCGCTCGCGGGTCGCGCAGGATCCCACCAAGCCGAACCTGCGCCAGGTCCACCTGATGCATGAAGAGCTCTTCGCCGAGGTCAGTGCGGAGGGATTCAAGGTGATGCCCGGTGACCTCGGCGAGAACATCACCACCCGCGGCATCGATCTGCTCGGGCTGCCGGTCGGCACGTTGCTGCGCATCGGGGACGACGCGGTACTGGAGGTGACCGGCCTGCGCAATCCCTGCCTGCAGATCGACAACTTCCAGGACGGGCTGCTGAAGCGGGTCGTCGGCCGCGACGAGACCGGGAACCTCGTGCTCAAGGCCGGGATCATGAGCATCGTGAGGGAGGGCGGTACGGTCCGCCCGGGCGACGGCATCAAAGTGGAGCTTCCCAGCGGGCCGCACCGCCCTCTCGAGCGGGTCTGACGCGCCTACGGTGGCCGCAGATCCACGCAAGCCGACCTGTCAGTCCTCGTCGAACAGGTCGGCCGCGTCGGTGACGTCGTAGGCACGGTCCACCCAGATCTGCAGCAGGTCGGGGTCGGTGCAGTTGCGCACCCGCTGCCGGACGGGGTCGGGTACGTCGATGTGGCGCCGGTCGAGGGTGCGCAGGATGCCCGCGATTCGCTCCTCCACCCGCCCCTCCTCTCGCAGCTTCACCGCGACCGGGTTCTTGAAGAAGTAGTTCACCGGCATCATCAGCTCCCTCCACACCTTCTTCGCCTGGGCGTCCACCAAGCCCGATTCGACCAGCTCCGCGAACACCGACGCGGTGTCAGGGTTCACGGTGTTCAGAACGGCTGCGAGTGGTTCCAGTATCGCAGCGGCATCCCTGCCTTTACCATGCGTGATCGCCGAAAACACCGCGAGGGTGACATCCCGCGCCACCTCGGCCTCGTTCGCGATCACCGGTACGTTGTCCGGCCCGAGGACGAGCGGCCGTACGACCAGCGAGGCCCAGTCCGGCAGACCGAAACGGATGGGCTGGGCGGCCCAGCGCGCGGTGGAGCGGTTCTGGGTCATGACGATGAGGACGGGCTCACAGCGGTACTTCTCGTAGAGGTACGAGAGGTAGTACGGCCAACTTCCCCGCTTCCGCTCGTCCTTCCTCCCTTGGGATTCAAGGACCAGCAGGAAGTCACCCTCGTCGGTGTCCACGCGCACCAGACTGTCCACGCGGCGCTCGACCGGAGCGATCTCGGTCAGGTCGGTGTTGACCACCGAGATCCCGCGAGGCTCCGGGAACGGCACGTGGAACAGCCGCCGGAAGCTGCGGATCATCCCCTCGGTGTCCTTCTGGCAGATCTGATGCAGCGCCTCGTGTGGCGAGCTGACCATCGGATCTCCTTTCTGTCGGCGTGACCAACGAGCTAGGCGGCCATCAGTTCGCACCACACGTATTTGCCCCGGTGCCCGAACCGGGAGGACGGCTGCCAGCCCCACACGTCCGTGCAGGCGCGGACGAGGGCGAGGCCCCGGCCGGTCTCCGTGTCGGGCTTCGCCAAGTGGCATGGGGGTTCCGGGGGTTCGGGGTCGGCGTCCCAAGCGCCGATCCAGAGCGTGCCGTTCGACCAGCGGACGCGGAGGGCGGCGGGGCCCTTGGTGTGGAGTACGGCGTTGGCGATCAGCTCCGTGGCGAGGAGTTCGGCCGGGTCCAGGAGGGTGGTCAGGCCGTGCATGGTGAGGATCAGGCGGAGGGTGCGGCGGGAGACGGTGACGGCGCGGGGGTCGTGGGGATGTGGAGGACGTACTCCCAGGGTTCGGGGGTGCTTTGGGGCATGGGGCAGCTCCGGGGGTGTGGGGGCGGGGAGTTGAAAGGGGCGGGCGGTGGCATTGCCTCAGCCGTCGCTGGCAGGACGGAGTGGTGCGCTTCCGGGATCCCGGTGATACCGCAGCGTGCTCGGTGCGTCACTGACGGCATTTCCTAACTTTAGGATTCCGCAACCGGCTGCCGTATTCTGACCCCCGAAAGAGCGACGCGCACAGGGCAGTTGGGACGAGGAGGCACCGGTGCCGCCGAAGAGGCATCTCACGGCCCGCAGAGTGCGGCTGGGCTCCGAGCTGCGCAGACTGCGCGAGGCGACGGGCATGAAGGCGCGGGAGGCCGCCGCTCTCCTAGGAGCCGACTCGGTCCAGATGAGCCAGATCGAGTCCGGGGTCGCGGGCGTGAGCGCCGCTCGCGTACGTCGCCTCGCCGCCCACTACACCTGTACGGACGAGGGGTTGATCGAGGCCCTGGCGGCGATGGCGACCGATCGCACCCGGGGCTGGTGGGAGGAGTACCGGGGAGTACTGCCCCCGGTGAACCTGGACCTGGCCGAGGCGGAGCACCACGCGGCATTCCTGCGCGAGATCGTCATCACCTACGTGCCGGGCCTCTTCCAGACGCCGGACTACGCCCGAGCAGTCTTCGGGTACATGCGCCCGGAATTGCCCGACAGCGAGCTGACGCCCCGAGTGGAACACCGCATGCGGCGACGCGCCGTCATCGAGGGGGACACCCCCACCCCGTACGAGGCGATCGTCCACGAATTCGCCCTACGGATCCGCGTGGCCGATCGCCACGTCTCCCGCGCTCAGCTTCGGCAGATCCTCGACCAGACCGACCAGGGGCATGTCTCCGTACGGGTCATCCCCATCGACCAGGACGGTTTCGGCGGCGCCGGCGCCTCGATGATGTACATAGGAGGTTCGGTTCCCCGACTCGACACCGGGCTCCGGGAAGCCGCCACGGGCACCGCGTTCATCGATGCGGAGCCTCAACTGAGAACGCTTCGAACGCTCTTCCGTAAAGTGGAGGAGGCGACGCTGGCCCCCACCGCGTCCCGGGACTTCATCCACCGCTTGTCGAAGGAACTGTGAGGCGCCTCATGGCTCAGGCCCCGAACTGGCAGAAGTCCACTTTCTCCGGTGGCGCCGAGGGCAACGCGTGCGTCGAACTCGCCGCAGCACCCCACGACATACGCCTCCGCGAATCCGACACCCCCGCCACCCACCTCCGCACCACCCCCACCCCCCTCGCCGGTCTCCTCCACCACATAAAGACCGGGGGGCGTACGACAAGATGACGCGTCAGCCGTCCCATGACGCCGGAGGCGGGCCAAAGGCGCGACGACCGGCCCTCACCGCCAGGGCGGCGAGGGCGGCGTTGGCGCCGCCACCGATCACGGCGCCGATACCGAACGGTGCCACTCGACCGAGAACGATGATGCCCTGCTTGGTCCCGTACTTCGTGACGAAGTTCTTCCCCAGGATCTTGTTGATCTGACGCAACGTCTCGACAGGCACCTTGGCGACAACCTGACGCCCCCAGTGTTGCCCCGTGCGCCCGGCGACCTTGGCAATGGTCTCGGAGCCGGCCCCGCCGAGCAGGATTCCCATCACGATCGTCCGGCGGCGCTCGACCTCGTCGATGGGGACTCCGTGCACTTCGGCGATCGAAAGGGCGAAGAGGGCGCTCAGCTCAAGAGACGAGAGAGTCTCGCCTGCCGTCAGCGCCAGGGCGAGTCCCGTGCCGACGCCGGGCGCTGCCGCAGTGCCTCCCACTGCGGCACCGGTCCCGGTCAAGGCGCCGACGTACATCCGCTCCAGACTGCGGATCACCTGTGCGGGTGTCGCCTCGGGGTTCCGCCGGCGCGCCCGGGCGATGTTCCTGCGCACCAGGGGGCTCTGCAGGTTGATGGCCTTGTCCAGGAGGTCGAGGGCTCGCTGCCCGCCTCCCTCCTCTGCCGGAACTGCCGCGTCGGGGGCATCTGTTGCCATGGTTCGATCTCCCTGGTCGTAGCACCCCGGCCGAGTCTCCCACTCGACCGGTCAGGTGGACTTGAGTCAGATGGACCAGGCCGCCAACCGCAGGGCAGCCGCGAGCCGGTCATGCGGGCCGGTCCCTACGTCTCCGCCCCCGGAAGACCGTGCGGCACCGGCCCCGCCCGGTCCAGCAACCCCGTGCGGGCCGCCAGTGCCGCCGCCTCCAGCCTCGAACCCACTCCCAGCTTCATCAACACCCGCTGGACGTGTGTGCGGGCCGTCGACGGGGCGATGCCCATGCCCGCGGCGATCAGGCGGGTGTCCTCGCCGTCGGCGACGCGGACGAGGACCTCGACCTCTCGCGGGGTCAGCATCTGCAAAAGGCGTTGGCCCTCGTCGTCCGGCTGGGCGGCGGGGTTGAGGAGTTCGGCGAAGGCGCTCTGCAGGAGTTGGGGCGCCACCGCCGCCTCGCCCGCGCGGGCCTTCATGATGGCGCGTTCGACGCCCTCGATGCGTTCGTCGTGCCGGACGTAGCCGGACGCGCCGGCGGCGAAGGCCGCCGCGATGCCGCGCGGGTTGGGGACCGGGCCGAGGACCAGGACCGCCACCTGCGGGCGTTCACGCTTGATTCTGACCACCGGGTCGAAGATCCCCGGTTCGGCCGGTGTCGCCGTGCCGAGCAGGCACACCTCGGGTGCCCTTGTGATCACCAGTTCCGCCGCGCCCGCGGCGGGCGCCGCCGCCGCGAGCACCCGGTGCCCCCGCAGCTTCAACGCCGAGGCCAGCGCCTCGGCCAGCAGTCGGTGGTCGTCGACCACCATGAGCCGCACTCCCATCGAGCCACCCCACCCCCCAGTCCCCCAGATGGTTGCCCACTATGGCCGCCCACCGGACCTCGCGGACAGAAGCCCCCCGACTTCCCGCCGACTCGCCCGTCGACGCCCGCTCTTCATGCCCCCGGAAGCTACACGCTTGTTCGACGTTGCGCTCCCCCTATGGGAGAGAAGTGCCCCGGATTACCGAAATTCCCTCCGATTCGAGCGGGATGAGGGATACGTGCACGGCCCCGCCCCTGAGCTGGGGCGGGGCCGTGGATCGAGGCCGAGGGGGCGCGTGGGGTTACTTCGCCCCGAAGCCGAGCGCCGTGTACTCCTTCTCGTCCTTCGAGTAGGGCTTGCTGACGAGTTCCGAGCCGATGAACCAGCGTCCGTCGGTGTAGAGCATCTCGCTCATCGTCGGGGTCATGGCGCTGATCGCGCGGAGCACCGACTCGGAGGACGGGGTCTCCAGGAGCTTGGTCTGCTTCAGCGTCTTGCCGTCGATGGAGACGACCTGGGCGCCCTTGTCGTACGGGCCGTCCTTGAAGGCGATGATGTTCGGCCCGTCCATCCGGATCGGGAACAGCTCGTAGTCGTCGCCCGCGTCGACCCGGTCGCCGGTGGACTTCCCGGTGGCGAGCGAGAAGGAGACGATCTCGTTGGTGGAGCTGTAGGAGCCGGTGCCGTCGTGGTTCTTGGTCGGCATGTACACCTTGTCGTTGCCGACGTAGATGCCCTTGCAGGCCCAGACCCCGCGGACGGGGCACTCGTAGTCGTACTTGTCGTCCGGGATGGAGATCTTGGCGCGCAGCTTGCCGCTGTCGTCGAGCGAGAAGATGTCGGTCGTGCCGGTCAGCGGGACGTCGCTGCCCGTCACCACACCGAAGACCACCGGGTTGGTGGAGATGATCTTGGCGCGCTGGATGCCGGAGGGCACCTTGTACGTCCACTTGACGCTGCCCGACTTCGGGTCGAGCAGCTGGATCTCGAAGGTCTCGCTGCCGTAGTCGCCGCACTTGCGGACCGCGATCAGCTGGGCGCCGCCCGCGTAGCCCTCGTCCGTGCACTCGCCGGCCTTCGGCGACCACAGCACCTTGCCGGAGTTGACGTCGAACGCGGCGCCGCCGGAGTAGCCGCCGGCCGCGGCGACCGTCGTACCGGAGATGGTGACCTCGCCGAACGGCACCTTGCTGCCGCTGAGGTCGGCGTTCTTGGTCCACACGTGCTTGCCGGTCTCGACGTTGAACGCGGTGACCTCGGTGCAGGGCTGGCGGTCGTCGTTGTTCTTGCGCTTGGCCGCCTCGGTCACCACGACGGCGATGCCCTCGGTGGTGATCTCACGGGAGCCCGCGCAGGTCTGACCGGCCAGGTCCAGCGTCCACTTCGACTTCCCGCTGTCCGGGTCATAGCCGATGATCTTGTTCAGGGCCGACTTGGCGTACGTGGTCTTCGTCAGCCAGGAGCCCTTGACGCTGTCGATCTGGAGCTTTTCCTTGACCTCGTGCGCGGGCACCTGGAAGAGGAGCTTCGCACTGGCGCTGGAGGGGGCCTTCTCCTGCGCCTGGGTCGGGATCTCCACACCGCCGGACGACGAACCGCCGGACGACGACGAGCCGTCGTCGTCCGCCTTGGTGTCGTCCTTGCCGCCGGTCGTGCCCTCCGAACTGGCGGTGTCCTTCTTGCCGTTGTCGTCGTCCCCGCCGGCGGTGGCGACATAGACGCCGCCGCCGACGATGAGCGCGATGGCCGCGACCGCCGCCGTGATGATGATCGCCGTGGAGTTCAGCTTCTTCTTGCCCGCCGGGACCTGCCCGACCTGCGGCTGCATCGGCATGGTCTGCGGCTGGTAGCCGTACGGCTGCTGCCCGTACGGGCCGGGCTGCGGCTGCTGACCGTACGGGCCCGGCTGCGGCTGGCCGTACGGACCCGGCTGACCGGGCTGGCCCGGGTAGCCGTAGCCGGGCTGCGGCGGGGGCGTCTGCTGCGGGTAGCCGTAGCCGGGGCCCTGCGCGGGCGGGGGGCCCTGCGGGGGCTGGGCCGGCGGCGGGGTCTGCTGGGCCGGGGGTGCCTGCGGGTAGCCGTAGCCCGGGCCCGGGGCGGGCGGGCCCTGCGGCGGGGGCGTCGGGGCGCCGAACCCGCCGGACGGCGGGGGTGTGGGCGCGCCGAAGCCGCCCTGCGGCGGGGCGTCCTGCGGGGGCTGGCCCTGGGCCGGGGGCTGCGCCGGCGGCTGGGCGGGCGGCTGGTTCGGGGGCGGGCCCGGCGGCTGGTTCGGCGGGGGCGGCGGCTGCGTCATGGTGTGGATACCTCGAAGTGGATCTCGGAGGACGGGTGAGGGACGGTTGGGGATGTCGACCGGGTCACGGCGGGGCCGGGCGGCGGCGGTGGCATGCGCGGTGGCCGTGGCATGCGCGGCGACGGTGGCGGTGACGGGGACCGGGACCGGGACGGCGACGGTGGCCTCGTGAGGCCGGTGTCCGCGCCCGCGTCCCGCGGCGAGGACTCCGGCCGGGCAACCGGTCCCCGGGCCGCCGGTCCGTGGTCCGTGGCGAGGGGCTCCTTCCAAGCCCGTCCGTGGTCCGTGGCGAGGGGCTCGGACGAAACCCGTCCGCGACCCGCGCCGGTCGCACCGGAAGCGCCGCCCGTGCCGGACGCGCCGATCGTGCCGGACGCGCCGCCGATCGTGCGGGTCGCGCGTGTCACTTGCCGTAGGCCAGCATCAACTTCTCCTTCGCGTCGTCGACACCGTTCAGCAGAGTGGTGGAGATGTAGAAGCGCCCGCCCACGTAGTCGATGGCCTTCGAGTAGAAGGAGCTCTCGATCTCCGCGGCGCTCGCCGGCATCTGGATGAGCTTGGTCGCCTTGTGGCTGTCGCCGGTGGTCGGGATCGACACCACCTGGCCGCCCGCGTCGTGCGCGGACTCCACATACGCGAGGAGCTTCGCCCCCTCGACCTTGACCGGGGAGAACTGCGCGTCGGCGGAAGGCGACTTGACGCGCCACTTCTCCTTACCGGTGGAGAGGTTCAGCGCGACGATCTCGTTCGTGCCGTCCTTCTCCTCGGTCGGCAGATAGAGGGTGTTCGCGTCGGCCGCGAGGCCCGTGCAGCCCTGCATGTCACGGGTGAGGATCCCGCCGTCGCACTCGGGCGCGAACGAGTCGTCGGACTCGACCTGTGAGCGGGTCGAGCCGTCGGCCTTCAGGGTGGAGATGTTCCAGGTGTTCTCTTCCTCGTTGGTGAGGTAGAGGACGACCGGGTCCACCGAGTAGGCGTGTTCGACCTTCCAGCCCTTGGGGATCTTCCGCGTCCACTTGGCCTTGCCGGTCCTCGGATCCAGCTCCTGGACCTCGTCGTGCTCCTTGTCGGTGGTCACCGCGCAGGAGGAGACGGAGATCAGCCGGGTGCCGCCCGCGAACCCGGCCGGGTAGCAGGACTGGCCGTAGTTCTTCTTGTCGAACAGCTTCTTGCCGCTGTCGATGTCGTACGCCGTCCCGGACTGCGAGCGGCCCACCATGAGCGTGTCACCGGTGACGGACAGCCCGACGCTGATGGCGCTGTCGAACAGGTCGCCCTTCTCCAGCTCCGCCGACCAGCCCTTGGCACCGGTGTTCAGGTCGATCTGCTGGAGCTGGTCGCACTCGGCGTTGCTGCCGGAGCCGCTCTGGTACGAGACCACGATCCGGTCGGCGGAGGTCGCCTTCGGGGTGACCGCGCAGATCTTCCCGTCGAACTCGATCGGGTCCCAGGCGGGGTTCCCGTCACCGACGTCGTACGCGAAGAGCTGCTTGTACGCCGCCTTCACCGCGACCTTGTCGGTGACCCACAGACCGGGGGCGCTCGCGCCGGAACCGGGGGCGTCGGGGGCGCTCTTGTACCAGAGCACCTTCGCCTCGCCGGCCTTGCGGTCCGCGTTGAGGTCGGAGACGTCGAGGTCCTCGCCGCCGTCGCCGCTGCCGTCGCCCTGGTTGACGGGCTCGGTGGGCGAGGGCGAGGGCTTGCCGTCCTCGGTGGGGCTCGCGCTCTCCTTGGCGACCGGCTTCTTCTCGTCGTCACCGCCGAGGCTCGTCACCGCGAACACCGCGCCGCCCAGCACGAGCAGCGCGGCCACGGCGGCGCCGACGACCATCGCGGGCTTGCCCTTGAAGGGGCTCTTGGAACCACCGGTGCCACCGCCGACCGGCGGCGGGGTGGGCGCGCCCGGGTACTGCGACTGCGGATAGCCGTAACCGGCCCCCGACGCCGGGTTGTACGGGCCGGGCTGCGCGTACGGACCGGGCTGCTGCGGCTGGGCGTACGGGCCGGACTGGGTGTACGGACCCGGCTGCGCGGGCGGCTGCGGCTGCTGGGGATAGCCGTAGCCGGGACCCGGCACGGGCGGGCCCTGCGGCGGGGGCGTCTGCGGGTAGCCGTACGGCTGTTGGGGCGGTTGCGGTTGTTGCGGTTGCGACGGCGGTGGTGGGTTCCGCGGAACTCCGTAGCCGCCCTGCGACGGCTGATCGGGTGGCTGAACCATCAGCGCTCTCCCCCTGTTCGCTGCTTTCGAGCCACCCGTGATCACGCGTGGTGTCGCTTCTCAGACTGTTTAAGACTCTTCTCAGACGGCTCTTTCTATCACTGCGACGCTCTCACGCACGGGGCCGGTCGCTCCCCTGTTCCCAAGGGAGAACCGGCCCGTGATGCCCCCGTTACGCTCCTTCACGCCCCCTTCACGAGACGCGCGCGCCGTGCGCGATACGTCATTTGAGGGCGAGGGGACCTGTATGCGCCGGCGAGGACCGCGCCCTGAAGGGGCGCGGGGAGCTGCGCGAGCAACCACAGCCAAACCCGCACCCGGCATCGAACATCAGCCCTGACGGCGCTCCCCCGCCCCCAGCGGAGCGCTCACGCGTCCTCGGCCAGTTCAAGCCACCGCATCTCCAGCTCTTCCTTCTCCCCGGCCAACGCCCTCAACTCCGCGTCCAGCTCCCCCACCTTCGAGAAGTCCGTCGCGTTCTCGGCGATCCGCGCATGCAACTTCGCCTCCTTCTCGGAGACCTTGTCCAACTGCCGCTCGATCTTCTGCAGTTCCTTCTTCGCGGCCCGCGAGTCCGCCGCGGAGACGGCCTTCTCCGCCTTCTCCGAGGCGGCCTTCACCGCGACGGGCGAGGCCGCGGCGGCGGCCTCCTCCATCGCGTGCCGCCGCTCGATGTACTCGTCGATCCCCCGCGGCAGCATCCGCAGCGCCGCGTCGCCGAGCAGCGCGAACACCCGGTCGGTCGTGCGCTCGACGAAGAACCGGTCGTGGGAGATCACGATCATCGAGCCGGGCCATCCGTCGAGGAGGTCCTCCAGCTGCGTGAGGGTCTCGATGTCGAGGTCGTTCGTGGGCTCGTCGAGGAAGAGGACGTTGGGTTCGTCCATCAGCAGCCGCAGCAGCTGGAGCCGCCGCCGCTCACCACCGCTGAGGTCGCCGACCGGCGTCCACTGCTTCTCCTTGTTGAACCCGAAGGTCTCGCAGAGCTGCCCGGCCGTCATCTCGCGCCCCTTGCCGAGGTCGACGCGGTCGCGGATCTGCTGCACGGCCTGGAGGACCCGCAGGTTCGGGTCCAGCTCGGCGACCTCCTGGGAGAGATAGGCGAGCTTGACCGTCTTGCCGGTGGTGATCCGCCCGGCGGCCGGCTGCTTCTCGCCCTCGCTGCGCGCGGCGTCCGCCATGGCCCGCAGCAGGGAGGTCTTGCCGGCGCCGTTGACGCCCACGAGGCCGATACGGTCACCCGGGCCGAGCTGCCAGGTCAGATGCTTCAGCAGCACCTTCGGACCGGCCTGCACGGTGACGTTCTCCAGGTCGAACACGGTCTTGCCGAGCCGGGACGACGCGAACTTCATCAGCTCGCTCGTGTCACGCGGCGGCGGTACGTCCGCGATCAGCTCGTTGGCCGCCTCGACCCGGAACCGGGGCTTCGACGTACGGGCCGGGGCGCCGCGCCGCAGCCACGCCAGCTCCTTGCGGACGAGGTTCTGCCGCTTGGTCTCCTCGGTGGCGGCGATCCGCTCCCGCTCGGCGCGGGCGAACACATAATCGGAGTACCCGCCCTCGTACTCGAAGACCGAGCCCTTCTGCACGTCCCACATGCGGGTGCACACCTGGTCCAGGAACCACCGGTCGTGGGTGACGCAGACGAGCGCGGACCGGCGCTCGCGCAGATGGTTGGCGAGCCAGGAGATGCCTTCCACGTCCAGGTGGTTGGTGGGCTCGTCGAGGACGATCAGGTCCTGCTCCTCGATGAGCAGCTTGGCGAGCGCGATGCGCCGTCGCTCACCGCCGGAGAGGGGGCCGATGACGGTGTCGAGGCCCTGCGGGAAGCCGGGCAGGTCGAGCCCGCCGAACAGCCCGGTGAGTACGTCCCGGATCTTGGCGTTTCCGGCCCACTCGTGGTCCGCCATGTCCCGGATGACCTCGTGCCGGACGGTGGCGGCGGGGTCGAGGGAGTCGTGCTGGGTGAGCACGCCGGCGTGCAGGCCGCCGGAGTGGGTGACCCGGCCGGTGTCGGCCTCCTCCAGCTTGGCGAGCATCCGGATCAGGGTCGTCTTGCCGTCCCCGTTCCGCCCCACGACGCCGATCCGGTCCCCTTCGGAGACGCCGAGCGAGACCCCGTCGAGCAGGGCGCGGGTGCCGTACACCTTGCTGACGTTCTCGACATTGACCAGGTTGACGGCCATTACTCTCCTGCCACGGGGACGATCGACCCTCCAGAGTAGTCCGCGGGGCGCGAGGGTGTGACGGGCGGACCGCCAGGACCCCCGGGACCGCCCGGACCTCCGGCGGCCCGGGGCACGCGCCCCGCACCGGACCTCCCGCGCCGGTCGGCGGCCGCGCGCAGCCTGCGACCGCGCCGGGTAAGCCCCCAGGGCTTCAGTACCGAGATCACCGTCATGAAGACGTACGCGGACAGTGAGACGACCGGGCCGAAGAGGACATCCCCCGCGTCGGGCAGCGGGCCGCCCGCGGCGACGGCGGTGACCGCCTCGTTCACGCCGGGGCGCAGGGCGAGGACCGTGGCGGTGAGCGTGGCCAGGGTGAGCCAGAACTTCGTGTAGACCCAGCGGTGCCTGGCCAGCCCCCAGGGGGTGCCCAGCGACAGTGCCAGACCGCTGGCGAAGGTGAGGACACCGACCGGGATCAGGAGCCAGTCCGCGAACAGCTTCATGGCCCGGACGGACGCCTCCACCGTCACCGCGGATCCGGTGCCGGCCGCGGTGGCCCCGAGCGCCAGCAGTCCGAGCGTGAGCCCGAGCCAGCAGGCGGAGGCGGCGACATGGACGACGAGGAGGGCCCGGCGTACGGGGCGGCTTGTCTTCATACGGCCACCGTGCCGGGCGGGGGCGGGTGGGGCGTCTGCCGGCGGGAGTATCCGGGTGTACTGGGCTCGGCGTACGCGTCACGGTGCGGCCCGGTGGGGGCTGGTCGCGCAGTTCCCCGCGCCCCTTAAAGATCAGGCCCCTGCGGGCCTGATAGACCACGGCACCGCCCGCCTGGAAGGCAACGGCCGGCGGGGCTGAAAGCACGGGGCGCAGCCCCGGCTTTTCAGGGGCGCGGGGAACTGCGCGACCAGCCACACACCACCCGCACCCGCCAACGAGCCGGAACCCTCACCCGACAACGCCCAACGCGTCCAACAGCTCCAACACGGCCACCGCGACCTACTCCGGTACGTCGATGGCGTCCCCGCACGTCGCCGGCGCCGCCGCCGTCTACCTCGGCGAGAACCCGAGCGCCTCGCCCTCGGCGGTCACCACGGCCCTGACCTCGGCCGCCTCCGCCTCCACCCTCACCGGTGTCGGCACCGGCAGCCCCAACCTGCTGCTCCAGGTCACCCCCAGCGGCGACGGTGACGACGGCGGGGACGACGGTGGCGACACCGGTACGGCCTTCGAGTCGACCACCGACGTGTCGATTCCCGACGCCGGCACCGCCGTCTACTCGCCCATCGCCGTCAGCGGTCTCACCGGCAGCGCCCCCAGCGACCTGTCCGTGTACGTCAACATCGTCCACACCTACCGCGGTGACCTGGTCATCGACCTCGTCGCCCCGGACGGCTCGACGTATCGCCTGAAGAGCAGCAGTTCCTCCGGCGAGGCGACGGTCAACGGCACCTGGCAGCTGAAGGTGCAGGACGTCTACAGCGCGGACACCGGCTACATCAACAGCTGGAAGCTGACCTTCTAGAGCACGGCGAGAAGGCCGGCTGGAACTAAGAAAGAAAGGCCGTGCGCCCCGGGGAACACCACCCGGGGCGCACGGCAGTCCTGCGGGCCCTAGCCCTGTCGGCCTATCGGCGCCGGCGCTGGATCAGCGCGGAGGCCGGGGCCAGTGAGCGTCCGTCGGCGGCGGGCTCCTGGTGGACGGGCATGTCGTCGCGGATCAGGTTCTCGGGGATGAAGACGGCCGCGGCGACACCTCCGTTGGTCGACTGGCGCAACTCGACGCGCAGACCCTGGCGGCCGGCGAGCCGATTGACCACGATGAGGCCGATCTGTTTGGCGTCGAGGAGGTCGACCTTCTCCGACTGGATCTTGCGGTTGGCGTCGGCCATCGCCTCCTCGTTCATGCCGAAGCCGCTGTCCTCGACCTCGACGAGGACGCCGTCGCGCAACCGGGCGGCGCGCAGCTGGACCTTGGTGGACGGCGGGGAGAACGCGGCGGCGTTCTCGACGAGTTCGGCGAGCAGATGGATGACGTCGGCGACGGAACCACCGTTCAGCGACACCCGTGGCGCGGCCCAGGTCTGGACCCGGGTCGCGTCCTCGATCTCGGCGACGGCGGCCCGCAGGACGTCCGACAGCGCGATCGGGTCGCGCCAGCCACGGCCGGGGGCGATCCCGGACAGGATGAGCAGGGACTCGGAGTGGCGCCGCATCCGGGTGGCGAGGTAGTCGATGCGGTAGAGGTCGTACAGCTCGGCGTGGTTCCGCTGTTCCTGCTGCCGCTGCTCCATCACACTGAGCAGGTCCAGCTGGCGGTGGAGCAGCACCTGGCTGCGGCGGGCGAGGCTGACGTACACCCCGGAGATGCCGCTGAGGAGTTCGGCGCGCTCGGAGGCCGCCTTGAGCGCGGCCCGCTGCACGGCGGTCAACGCGGTGCCCACCTGGGCGAGTTCGTCACCGGCGAGACGCCGCATCGGGGCCTCGGCGTCGATGTCGACGCCCTGCCCGGCGTGCAGCTTGCGCATGGCCTGCGGCAGCCGGCGTCCGGCGACTTCGAGGGCGGAGTTGCGCAGGTCGAGGAGTTCGACAATGAGGCCGCGCCCGACGCCCACGGAGACGAGGAGCGACAGGAGCACACCGACGAGGCCGAGGACGACGGCGACGCCGGACGCGCCGAGCGTGTCCCAGCCGAAGACGTCCGCCTTGGCCGCCGCACCCGTGCCCGCGTCCTCCTCCGCCGCGGCCAGGCCCTCCAGCACGGCCGTCGAGGAGTCGTCCCAGCCCTTCAGCACGGCCGGCGACACGGGCCCCGCCCCGGCGTCGGTGAGCCCGTCCTCGACCTTGACGAGGGAGGCGTAACTGTCGCTGTCCAGCAGTACGTCGTAGGCGGGCCGGTGCTCGGCCTTGAGGTCGGCGACGGCCGGCCTCAGCAGCTGGCGCTGGGTGGCGACGGCGCCGATGAACCGCGCGTACTCCTCCTTGCCGAGCGTCCCGGAGGCGGTGGCGGCTGCCAGCAGCGCCTGCTCGCGGGCCACGGCGTCACGGGCCCGGGAGAGTTCGAGGACGACACGCGCCTCGGAGGTCGCGTCGGTGCCCTTCTCGCTGGTGAGCGCGCCGGTCACGGCGAAGGCGTGGTCGATGACCGTGGAGTACTTGGTGTACGCCGTCGACACCGCGTTCTTCGCGCCCGCCCCGGTGGTGTCCGCGCGCAGGGCGGCGAGATCGCTGAAGTCGGATTCGAGGGTGCTCAGCCGGGCGGGCAGTCCGGAGTCGATGAGGCCCGCGTCCGAGCCGGAGGAGTTGAGCCCCTTCCGGAGCGCGGTCACGGACTTGTCGGTGGCCTGCTGATCGGCCCTCAGGTCGTCGAGACCCGTTTCGCTGCGCCTGGCGGCGTACCGCATCGCGGCCGTCCGCTCGGCCTGCAACGCGGTGACGAACTCGGCGACCGGTGCGAGGAGTTCACTGTTGACGTCCTTGGCCCGCTCGGTGTCACCGATGGCGGCCACGGTCGTCACGGCGGCATAGCTCCACAACGCCATCAACGACACGATGGGCAGCATCAGCAGGGCGACGATCTTCGCCCGCACGGATTTGGGCCGCAGCAGCCGGGTGGTTGCACGGAAGATTCTCATTGGGGACCTCGCTAGGAGAGCGCCCCGTAGGGGCGCGGGGAACTGCGCGACCAGCCCCCACCGGCCCGCAGACAATCTCGGCGCTCAGAGTTGAGCGCTCACGCGGTCGACAGCTCGACCTCACGCAGCAGTTCATCGGCGAAGGACGACTCCGCCCGCTTCCCCGTCGGCGACAGAGCCACATACGCCGAGGTCAGGAAGAGGAACGAGCCCAGCATCACGGCCAGCGGGAACAGGAACTCCGTGGCCGTCGCCCCGGCCAACTGAGCCGTACTGGGCGCGAGATCGATGCTCACGGCGTACATCGCGGTGTAGTGCATGCTGCTGACCGCGAGCCCCATGACGAGCGCGGCGATCGCGGCGAGAACGCCCCCGCGCACGATCAGCGTGAGCGTCAGGGCCGCCGTCGCGGCGACGACGGCGATCGCCACGGAGGCGATGACCAGGGTCGGGTCGTAGTTGATCGAGCCGTGCAGATCGAGCGCGGCCATGCCGGTGTAGTGCATCGCGGCCACGCCGAGCCCGGTGCCGAGGCCGCCGAAGGCCACCGCGCGGATCCGCGAGCGACCGTAACCGGCGGTGAAGACACCGGCGCTGACGACGGCGATGGCCATGACCAGGCTGAGGACGGTCATCGGGACGTCGTAGCGGATGGGCGTCCCCTCCACCCCGAAGCCCATCATCGCGACGAAGTGCATGGTCCAGATGCCCGAGCCGATGGCGAACGATGCCAGCGTCAGCCAGTTCCGCTTCGAGGCGCCCTCGGCCTCAAGTGCCCTGACGGTGCAGCGCAGTCCGAGTGCGGAGCCGACGCAAGCCATGATGTAGGAGAGGACGGGGGTGACCCATCCGGCGCTGAAGTGGTCCATGTGTCCCATGAAGGAACCCCTCTCGCCCGCCGCGCGGACGACACCACGCGCACGGGAAGTACCGCCGGTAACGAGAGACCGGGGATCGAGATCATGCCACCCGAAAACGACGGGCAGATCACCCTAAAGAGGACCAGAGGGGATTTCATCGAACAATAAAACTCTGTGGCGTGGATTACAAACTGAGGGGTACGTCAGACCATTGCCTGACCTGCACATTTCCTCCACCGGTCCCCCTCGGTCAGGCACTTGACCGTTCGCCACGACCAATGAGTTCCACCAGCGCCCACCCGGCGAGTGTCATCGCCACCGCCACCGGCGCGGTCACCTGGACGGCGATCAGCAGGGCCGAGCGCCCTTCGAACAGTCCCCCGAACCCGACCATGGAGAGCCCGAGCACACCGAAGAGACACAGGGTCACCCCGAGTGCGGCGGCGGGCCCGGAGTACCTACCTGACCTGCGCGGATCTCCCGCCCTGGACGGCCGGGCAGCGGGCCGTTCGAAGCCGCGGAACGCGGCGACGAGGACCGCCGTGAGAACGGCCGCCGCGGCGATGCGCGGGGGCAGTTGGGCCCACCAGGCACCCGTCGCGGGCGCGGGCAGCTCCGTGCCGAGGGCGAGCAGCACGCCGTACACCCCGAGCATGGCCGAAAGATGCCACAGGAACGCGGTCATCGAGATGCCGTTGGCCGCCACGACCGCCCGCCACACCTTCGGCCGCTCCAGCCACCGCCCGACCGGCCCGCGCAACCACTCCACCGCGCCGGCCAGCCACAGCCCGTGGCACAGCAGCGCGAAGGTCGGCGGCGCCATGTTCGACACCTTCTCGCCCGGCATCCCCACCATCGACAGCGGATACGGCCCGTACGCCACCAGCAGCGCGGCCCCCGCGAGCCCGGCCCCGGCGAGCAGGTACGGCCGCGTCAACCGCCCGTCGGCTCGCAGGAATCCGAGCTGGTGGACCGCGAGCCAGACGAAGGCGAAGTTGAGGAACTCGACGTACGGCACGTCGAGCGCGAAGCGCAGCACGTCGACGAGGGCGGCGGCCGCGACGAGCCCGCCGAACGCCCCCCACCCGTACCTCTCGTGCAGCTTCAGCAACGGCGGAGTGAAGGCGACCATCGCCAGATAGATCCCGATGAACCACAGCGGCTGCGCGACCAGCCGCAGTGCCACGTCGAGCAGTCCACCGCCCTGGCCCGCGAGTTGGAGGAGGACGGCGGCGGCGCCCCACACGCCTATGAACACCATGGTGGGCCGCAGGAGCCGTTGGAGTCGGGCGCGGAGGAAGGCGGGGTAGACGGATTCGCCGTCCGGGTGCCTGCGGCTGAGCGAGCGGTAGGAGAGGGCGTGCGAGAAACCGCCGACGAAGAAGAACACCGGCATGATCTGGAGCGCCCAGGTGAGGATCTGGAGCCTCGGCTCGACGGCGAGCAGGTTGCCCACCTCGACGCCGCCACCACTGCCGCCGTCGCCGCCGGTGGTCACGGCCGCCATCAGCCAGTGGCCGAGGACGACCGTGCCGAGGGAGGCGACGCGGAGAAGGTCGACGTAGCGGTCCCTGGTGGCCGGGGTGGCGGCGGCGAGTTCGCTCGCACTCACGCCGGCGCCGGTGCTGGTTGTCGCGGTCATGGGAGTACGGTCGCGCGGGCGCCGGGGCGGGCGTCAGCGCTCCCGTACTCAACTCATCTCTGAGTACCTACGCTTGGGCTCCCCGGACCACGATCGCCCCCGGCGCGGGTGAGGCGGCCACGCGTGCGGCCTTGCAGGTGCCGGACGCGAGGAGGCCCTCGGCGACGGTGCGGGCGGAGTCGGCGTCCCGGGCGAGGAAGGCCGTGGTCGGGCCCGAGCCGGAGACGAGCGCGGCGAGCGCGCCGGCCGCGTGGCCCTCGGCGAGGGTGTCGGCCAGCTTCGGGAAGAGCGAGAGGGCGGCGGGCTGGAGGCCGTTGGAGTCCGGCAGGAAGGTGGCGAGGGCGTCGACGTCACCCTTGGCGAGCGCGTCCAGCAGCACCTGGGAGGCGACGGGTTCGGGGACGGTGTCGTGCGCGTGGAGCCGGTCGAACTCGCGGTAGACGGCGGGGGTGGAGAGCCCGCCGTCCGCGACCGCGAAGACCCAGTGGAAGGTCCCGCCCACGTCGAGGGTCTTGAGCCGCTCACCCCGGCCCGTGCCGAGAGCCGCCCCGCCGACCAGGCTGAACGGCACATCGCTCCCCAACTCGGCGCAGATGTCGAGGAGTTCGGCGCGCGATGCGTTCGTCCCCCACAGGGTGTCGCAGGCCAGGAGCGCGCCGGCCGCGTCCGCACTGCCGCCGGCCATACCGCCCGCGACGGGGATGTCCTTGACGATGTGCAGCCGGACGGCGGCCTCGATGCCATGGCGTTCCGCGAGCGCGAGCGCGGCACGGGCGGCGAGGTTCGTACGGTCCAGGGGGACCTGGTCGGCGCCGGGGCCCTCGCAGGTGACGGTCAGCTCGTCGGCGGGGGTGGCGGTGACCTCGTCGTACAGCCCGACGGCGAGGAAGACGTTGGCCAGGTCGTGGAACCCGTCGGGCCGGGCGCCGCCGACCGCGAGCTGCACATTGACCTTGGCGGGGACGCGAACGGTGACGCTCACGGCTGACGGGACTCCTCGGTGTAGGCCCTGCTGTCGGTCCTGCTGTCGGGCTGGTCACCGGGGGTCTCTGTGCCCTCGGTGACGCGGTGCTCGGCGATGGCGGCGAACTCCTCGACCGTCAGGGACTCGCCGCGGGCCTGCGGGGAGACTCCGGCGGCGACGAGGGCGGCCTCGGCGGCGGCGGCCGAGCCGGCCCAGCCGGCGAGGGCGGCGCGCAGCGTCTTGCGGCGCTGGGCGAAGGCCGCGTCGACGACCGCGAACACGTCCCGCCTGGCGGCGGTGGTCTTGATCGGCTCGGTGCGGCGGACGAGCGAGACGAGTCCGCTGTCGACGTTCGGGGCCGGCCAGAACACGTTCCGCCCGATCGAACCGGCTCGCTTGACCTCCGCGTACCAGTTCGCCTTCACCGACGGCACGCCGTACACCTTCGAGCCCGGCCCGGCGGCGAGCCGGTCGGCGACCTCCGCCTGGACCATCACGAGGGTGCGCTCGATGGTCGGGAAGGTCTCCAGCATGTGCAGCAGCACGGGGACGGCGACGTTGTACGGGAGGTTCGCGACGAGGGCCGTGGGCGGGGGGCCGGGGAGCTCGGTGACCTGCATCGCGTCCTCGTGCACGAGCGCGAAACGGGGGGCGCGGGTGGGCATACGGGCGGTGATCGTCGCCGGGAGCGCGGCGGCGAGTACGTCGTCGATCTCGACCGCCGTGACCCTGTCCGCCACCTCCAGCAGGGCGAGCGTGAGGGAGCCGAGACCCGGGCCCACCTCGACGACCGTGTCCTCCGGGCGGACGTCCGCGGTCCGCACGATGCGGCGGACCGTGTTCGCGTCGATCACGAAGTTCTGGCCGCGTTGTTTGGTGGGGCGTACGCCGAGCGCCGCCGCGAGTTCGCGGACGTCGGCGGGGCCCAGGAGGGCGTCGGGGGAGGGGCTGCTCACGGCACCAAGGGTACGGGGCGGGGGGTGGGGGTCTTGTTCTCGGGCGCCTTGGGGGGGGGTGGGGGGTTCGGTTCGTCGGCGAGTGCGGGTGCGTCGTGGTTGCTCGCGCAGTTCCCCGCGCCCCTAAAGATTCAGGCCCCTGCGGGCCTGAAATGCATGGGGCGCAGCCCCGGCTTTTCAGGGGCGCGGGGAACTGCGCGAGAAGCCCCACCGGGCCCGCACTCGCCGACGAACCGAACCCCCCACCCCCAAGGCGCCCGGCCCCTTCACCCCCGCAGACGAGCCCCGCAGTGCGGCCAAGGACTGGCCCCCCGCTGGACGTACAGCTTCTTCGCCCGAAGCGTCTGCTCACCGGCGGACGCGTCCTGGGGCCGCCCACTGCCACCGAGGCTCTGCCAGGTCTGCGTATCGAACTGGTACAACCCCCCGTACGTCCCGGAAGGATCGACCGCGTTGGGCCGGCCCCCCGACTCACACGCGGCGAGACCACCCCAGTTCAACCCCTCCGCCCCCGCCACAGCCGTCGGCATCGCCTTGGTCCCCACCTTCACGACCTGATCCCGAGGCTCCCGCACCACCTCCGTACTCACCAGCCGGGGCCGCTGCCGGACCCCGTTGACCGAGCGGAGCGCGTACGTGACCCGCCGCGTCCCCGCGTGCCCGGCCCGCTCGACGACCTCCGTGCCCCGGAAGAGGGAGGGATCCTCGACGCGCCGCACCCGGAACGGGATCGGCACCTCGTGCACCTCCGTGGACCCGGTCACCCGCAGCACGGTCACCGTCTGCCCGTCCCGGGGGAAGCTCTCCCACTCGACCGAGGTCGTGTCCTCGCCCCGCAGGGTGACCCCGGCCTGCTCCACGGCCTCCCCCACGGTCGCCGCGTTCGTACGGATCGTCCGCGTCCGCCCGTCCGCCATGATCGTGACGGTGCGCTCGGTACGGACGTCCAGCTCCAGCCCCTCCCGCCCGATCCGCTGGGAGCGCGAGGTCGACACATACGCGCCCTCCGCACGCACCCCGAGCTGCTCAAGCGCCCCGTCCACCGTGTGCGCGGTCGTCCACACCTTGCGCCGCTGCCCGTCGAGGGTGAGGGCGACGGGCCGCCCGTAGTGCACGGCGACCTCGTCACCGCTGCTGAGCGCGGTACCGGGGGCGGGCGCGACGACATCGTGCGCGCCGAAGGCGACCCCTTCGTCGGCGAGCAGTTCGGTGACGTCGTCGGCGAAGGTGTGCAGCATGCGCGGCCGTCCGTCGACGGTCAGCTCGATCGCCTTGTCCTTCGCCACGAACGCGGAGGTCCCGCCCGCGAGGAACGCCACCACCAGCGCCTGCGGCACCAGCCGCCGCAGCGAACCGGGCCGGTCGGCGGCCCGTCTGCGCCGTACGGCCCGCCGGGAGTCACCCCGGCCCCGGCCGCCCCCGGCCGACGCGGCGGACACGGGAACCGCCGGCCCGCCCGGCCCGACTGCCCGCCCGTCGCCCCGCTCTTCTTCCAGCTCTGCTTCCAGCTCTTCGTAGGCGGGCCGGTAGGTGTCCGCGTACACCCCGTACGGCAACGTCTCGGCCTCGTACGACGGCGGCTGCCACCTCGCACCATCGTCCGGGCCATGGCTCTCGTAGGTCTCGTACGACGACGACTGCGACTGCGCATTGCTCACGACGACACGCTCCAGAGGGGATCCGGGTCCGGGTCGGGCGACGTGAACCTAGCGGACTCCGGTCACCCTCCAAAGCAACGCGGTCACGCAGTGTCGCGACACGGGCCGCTGATCATCTTTTCGCGTCCCCCGAATGGCCGACGGAACGTGACCCGTCAGTAATCGAACGCCCTCGCCGTGTTCGCCGCGATCGCCGCCGCCAGCGCGTCCTCCCCGATGCCCCTGACCGCGGCCATCGCCCGAACCGTGACCGGAATGAGATACGGCGCGTTGGGCCGTCCGCGGTACGGCGCGGGTGTCAGGAACGGCGCGTCGGTCTCGACGAGGACGAGTTCGAGAGGCGCGACGGCGAGGGCGTCGCGCAGCGGCTGGGCGTTCTTGAAGGTCATGTTCCCGGCGAAGGACATGAAGTAGCCGTGCTCGGCGCACTCGGCGGCCATCCCGGCGTCGCCGGAGTAGCAGTGGAAGACGGTCCGCTCGGGCGCGCCCTCCTCCTTCAGGATCCGCAACACGTCGTCGTGGGCGTCGCGGTCGTGGATGACCAGCGCCTTGCCGTGCCGTTTGGCGATCTCGATGTGCGCGCGGAACGACCGTTCCTGGGCGGCCTTGCCCTCCGGCCCGGTCCTGAAGTAGTCGAGTCCCGTCTCCCCGACCCCCTTGACCTGCGGCAACGCGGCCAGCCTGTCGATCTCGGCGAGCGCGTCGTCGAGCGCCGTGTCCCCGCCGGGCGTCCGCGCGCCCTGCCGGGACCAGCCGTCGGGGTCGCCGTGGACGATGCGCGGCGCCTCGTTGGGGTGCAGCGCGACGGTCGCGTGGACCGCCGCGTGCCGCTCGGCCGTCTCGGCGGCCCAGCGGGAGCCCTTGAGGTCGCAGCCGACCTGGACGACCGTCGTCACCCCCACGGAGGCGGCCTTCGCGAGGGCCTCCTCGACCGTGCCGGACTGCATGTCCAGATGGGTGTGCGAATCCGCGACCGGCACCGTGAGGGGCACGGGGAGCGGGGGCGCGGCGTTCTTCTCGGCGTTCGAAGGCATGCCCCGATCCTACGAATCGCGGGATCGGGGCATGGCCTCCAGGCTCACTGGGGGAGGATCAGCTCGCCTTGCGGTGGAACGGGTGCAGCAGGTCGGACAGGTGCCAGTGGTGGTGCTCCCTGGGCTCCGCCGGGTCCGCCGCGTCCGTCGCCTGGGTCTCCGGGTCCGCCACCGGGCGGGGCTTCGGCACGTGCCGTCGGCGCTCGGCGTCCTGTACCGACGACACCTGGCCCGCCCGCATGATCCGTACGACATGACCGTCGCAGTTCTGGCACGTGGGCCGGGACAGCGGTGACGGCACGACCTTGCCGTCGGCCACGTACATCACGAAGTCGCGTCCCTGGGCGTCGTTGTGGTGCTCGATCTCGAACGACTGCTCCCAGCCGTGCCCGCAGCGCATGCACGCGAACGCGTACGACTCGTTGACGACGGCGGTGGCGGTGTCGCGCAGCACTGCGCGCTCTGCGATCTCGGTCATTGCCAGCTCCTCTGGTCCGCTGGACGGTGAGGACCTGTACGCCCTCACCACCCAGTGGACGCCCGAGCGGACCCCTCGCGCACGCCACCTGCCGACTGTTGAAGCGCATTTGGCCTTCCCTTGTGGGAAGGCCGTCGATACGAGAGTCGTGCTTTGCGCGGCTTTACCTGGGCATGGGCATGGGCTGTGGGGCGGTGAGGGGTTGTGGGTGCGTCGTCGGGTGCGTTGGCGGGTGCGGCTCCGGTGGGGCTTCTCGCGCAGTTCCCCGCGCCCCTGAAAGACCAGGCCCCTGCGGGCCTGAAAGGCGACGGGCTGAACGGGCCTGAAAAGCACGGGGCGCAGCCCCTGCTTTTCAGGGGCGCGGGGAACTGCGCGGCCAGCCACAACCCACCCGCACCCGCCGACGCACCCCACGACCCCACCCCCTACGGCGCAGCCCTCTTCGCCGCCACCACCGCGTCGAATACCTCCCGCTTAGGCACCCCGGCCTCCACCGCCACCGCCGCGATCGCCTCCTTACGCCCCTCTCCCGCCTCCTCCCGCACCCGAACCCGCCGCACCAACTCCCCCGCGTCCAGGTCCTCGGCCCCCTTCTCCGGCGCCCCCTCGACCACCACGGTGATCTCCCCCCGTACCCCGGAGGCCGCCCACTCGGCCAACTCCCCGAGAGGCCCCCGCTTGACCTCCTCGTACGTCTTGGTCAGCTCACGGCACACCGCGGCCCGCCGCCCCGCGCCGAAGGCCTCGGCCATCGCGGCGAGCGTCGCGTCCAGGCGGTGGGGCGCCTCGAAGTACACGAGCGTGCGCCGCTCCTCCGCGACCTCGCGCAGCCGCCCCAGCCGCTCCCCGGCCTTGCGCGGCAGGAACCCCTCGAAGCAGAACCGGTCGACGGGCAGCCCGGACAGCGCGAGGGCGGTGAGGACGGCGGAGGGGCCGGGCACGGCCGTCACCCGGATGTCCTTCTCCACGGCCGCGGCGACGAGCCGGTACCCGGGGTCGGAGACGGACGGCATCCCCGCGTCCGTGACCAACAACACCCGCGCCCCGCCCACCAGCGCCTCCACGAGCTCCGGCGTACGCGCGGCCTCGTTGCCCTCGAAGTAGGAGACGATCCGCCCGCCCGGCTGCACACCCAGCGCCTGGGTGAGCCGCCGGAGCCGCCGGGTGTCCTCGGCGGCGACCACATCGGCACCGGCCAACTCCTGGGCGAGCCGGGGCGGCGCGTCCGACACATCACCGATAGGGGTACCTGCCAACACAAGGATTCCAGTCACACCCCCATCCTCCCAGGGGCACAGCCCCGGCTTCTCAGGCCCGCAGGGGCCTGAATCTTTCAGGGGCGCGGGGAACTGCGCGAGAAGCCCCACGCACCCGCACCCGCCACACCCGCACGCACCCCCGAGCCATTAGGCGCCCCACATCCCCATCCACGGGACTCCCACAGCGCTGTTCCCTACGATGGCGCGGTGACCAGTACCGCGTCCTCCACGGACACCCGGCAGGACCAGGCCACCGAAGACCCGCGGCCGTCGTGGCAGCACCGCCTGCGCCGATTCGGCTACGCGGCGCCGCCGAGAGGCGACGTCCGCACCCGGTTGGTGCCCCCGTACACCCGGCCGAGCCCCCGCGTCTGGGCCGTGCTCGGGCTGCGCGAGGAGGCGGGTGCGCGGCTGGTCCGCTGGTCGGCGTGGGGCGGTCCGCTGCTGGTGACGCTGGTCGCGGGGCTGATGCGGTTCTACAACCTGGGCAGCCCCAAGGCGGTGATATTCGACGAGACGTACTACGCCAAGGACGCGTGGGCGATCGTCCACCGCGGCTACGAGGTCAACTGGGCCAAGAACGCCAACGAGCTGATCCTCCAGAACAACGGCAACGTCCCCATCCCGACGGACCCGGCCTACGTCGTCCACCCTCCGGTCGGCAAGTACGTGATCGGGCTGGGCGAGCTGATGTTCGGGTTCGACCCGTTCGGCTGGCGTTTCATGACGGCCGTGCTCGGCACGCTCTCCGTACTGATGCTCTGCCGGATCGGCCGCCGGATCTTCCGCTCGACGTTCCTCGGCTGTCTGGCGGGCGCGCTGATGGCGGTGGACGGCCTGCACTTCGTGATGAGCCGCACGGCGCTGCTGGACCAGGTGCTGATGTTCTTCGTCCTGGCGGCCTTCTGCTGTCTGGTCATCGACCGCGACCGGGCACGGGCACGCCTGGCCGCCGCGCTGCCCCCGGACGGCGACGGGGTCGTACGCCCCAACGCCCTGATCGCCGAGACGACCCGCCTGGGCTGGCGCCCGTACCGCTGGCTGGCCGGCCTCTGTCTGGGCCTGGCCCTGGGCACCAAGTGGAACGCCCTGTACTTCATGGTGTTCTTCGGCATCATGACGGTGCTCTGGGACTACGCGGCCCGCAAGGTCGCCGGCGCCCGGCAGCCGCTCGTCGCGACGCTCCAGCGCGACCTGGGCCTGGCGTTCCTGTCCACGGTCCCGGTCATGATCGTCACGTATCTGGTCACCTGGACGGGGTGGATCCTCTCCCCGGACGACGGCACCGGCGGCTACTACCGCAACTGGGCCGCGACCGAGGGCAAGGGCGGCTGGTTCGCCTGGCTCCCGGACTGGCTGCGCAGCCTGTGGCACTACGAGCACGCGGTCTACGAGTTCCACATCGGCCTGTCGTCCCCGCACACGTACCAGTCGAACCCGTGGAGCTGGATCGTCGTCGGCCGCCCGGTCTCGTACTTCTACGAGTCCCCGTCCCCCGGCAAGGAGGGCTGCGCCACCGACACCGCCGACAAGTGCGCCCGCGAGGTCCTGGCCATCGGCACCCCCCTCCTGTGGTGGGCCGCCGGCTTCGCCGTCCTCTACGTCCTGTGGCGCTGGTTCTTCCGCCGCGACTGGCGCGCCGGCGCGATCGCCTGCGGCATCGCCGCCGGCTACCTCCCCTGGTTCTTCTACCAGGAACGCACGATCTTCTTCTTCTACGCCGTGGTCTTCCTCCCCTTCCTCTGCCTGGCCGTCACCATGATGATCGGCGCCATCCTCGGCCCTCCAGGCTCCCCCGAACGCCGCCGAGTAGCCGGCTCCGCAGCCGCCGGCGTCCTCGTCCTCCTGATCGCCTGGAACTTCATCTACTTCTGGCCCCTGTACACGGGCCAAGCGATCCCGATCGACGACTGGCGGTCGCGGATGTGGCTGGATACCTGGGTGTGATGGCCTGAATCCGGGTCGCCGGGGTGCCTGGGCTAACAATCAGGGCACGCACAGGAAGCATTTTCCCCACGCGTTACCCCCGCGTGTTTACGCTGAGCCTCGGCAAGCGGTTTCTGAACGTGTTCAACACGTGGTCAGGGCTTGCCGTACGACGGGCCTTGCAGGCCGCAAACGGGGAGCAACGGGGAGGATCGCGTCATGCGCAAGGGGGTCAAGGTCGCCATAGTCGGCGGGGTGTTCGCGGCGATGGTGGGGGGTGCGGGGTACGGCGGGTACAACTTCGTGACCGCGCTCAACGGGGGCGGTGGGGGAACGGAGAAACGGACCGGGCCGCCGAGTGCGGACGAGGTGCGGGAAACGTCGGAGAAGTTCTTCGCGGCCTGGGAGAAGGGCGACGCGGTCACGGCGTCGTCGTACACGAACAACGCGGCGGACGCGGGGAAGGTCTTCGGCAGCTTCGTCGACACCGCGCGGATCGACGACGTGAGGATCGAGCCGGGGGAGCCGGCCGGGACCGGCGGCCGGACCGTCCCGTTCTCGGTCGCGGCGACGGTGTCGTACGAGGGGAAGAGCCAGAAGCTCGCCTACAAGAGCCGGCTGACCGTCGTACGCGGGAAGACGACCGGGCGGGCCCTGGTCGACTGGCAGCCGTCCGTCGTGCACCCCGAGCTGAAGGCCGGCGACACGCTGTTCACCGGCGAGGCGGCGGCGCCGCCCATCGAGGCCGTGGACCGGGACGGCAAGGTGCTGACCAAGGAGAAGTACCCCTCCCTCGGACCCATCCTCGACACCCTGCGCGAACGCTACGGCGCCGACGCGGGCGGCACACCCGGTGTCGAACTGGGCATCAAGCACGCCGCCGCGGAGGCCGCCGACACCACCCTGCTGACCCTCGCCAAGGGCAAGGCGGGCAAGTTGGAGACGACGATCAGCGCGGGCAGACAGGCGGCGGCCGAGAAGGCGGTCAAGAAGTACGCCGAGTCGTCCGTTGTCGCCCTGCAGCCCAGCACCGGTCAGGTCCTGGCCGTCGCCAACAACCGCCAGGACGGCTTCAACGCGGCCTTCCAGGGCGAACTCCCGCCCGGCTCCACCATGAAGATCATCACCGCCGCGATGCTCATCGACAACGGCGTGACCTCCATGAACGGCCCCGCCCCCTGCCCCGACACGGCCACCTGGATGAGCCAGACCTTCAAGAACCTGCCGGGCATGAAGGCCGACGAGACCCCGAACGCCACGCTCGCCAACGCCTTCACGCGGTCCTGCAACACGGCCTTCATCAAGCTGATCGACGAGAAGCCGCTGTCCGACGCGTCGTTGACCGAGGAGGCGCAGGAACGGTTCGGGATCGGCCGGGACGACTGGAAGACGGGCATCGTCTCCATGGACGGCAAGGTGCCGGCGTCCGGCGGGCCGAACCGTGCCGCCAACGCCATCGGGCAGGGCGACGTGTTGATGAACCCCCTGAACATGGCGTCGGTGACGTCCACGGCGATCACGGGCGCCTTCCGGCAGCCGTATCTCGTGTCGCCGAAGCTGGACGACCGGGAACTGGCCACGGCGAAGGGGCTGTCGGCCGGTACGTCGGCCCAGTTGAAGCAGATGATGAAACTGACCGCGACGCAGGGGACGGCCCAGACCGTCATGAGCCGGCTCAGCGGGGACATCGGGGCGAAGACCGGGTCCGCGGAGATCGACGGGCAGGCGGTGGCGGACAGTTGGTTCACCGGGTTCCGGGGGGATGTGGCCGCCGCGGCGATGTCGGAGGGTGGTGGCCGTGGGGGCGAGGCGGCCGGGCCGATCGTGGTGGATGTGCTGGGAGCGGGTGGGTGAGGTTTCGGGGGGCGCCGTAGGGGTGCGGGTGCGGGTGCGTTGCCGGGTGCGGGTGGTGTGTGGTTGCCCGCGCAGTTCCCCGCGCCCCTGAAAAGCCGGGGCTGCGCCCCGTGCTTTTCAGCCCTGCCCCCTCACCTTCCAGCTCCGCAGCGCCATCACCTTCCAGCCCCGCAGCCTCGTCGGCTTTCAGCCCCGCAGCCCCATCACCTTCCAGCCCCGCAGCCTCGTCGGCTTTCAGCCCCGCAGCCCCATCACCTTCCAGCCCCGCAGCCTCGTCGGCTTTCAGGCCCGCAGGGCCTGAATCTTTTAGGGGCGCGGGGAACTGCGCGAGAAGCCCCACCGACCCGCAGACGCGTTACCTCCAAGCCCGCAGGGACATGCTGTTTCAGGCCCGCAGGGCCTGATCTTCAGGGGCGCGGGGAACTGCGCGGGAAGCCCCACCGGAGCCGCAGACGACAATGGCCAAAACCCACGGAGTGATCCGCGGGACTCTAGTGTGGTGGTTCTCGTTGAGGGACGAGAGGCAGCCGGGGGCAGCGGAAGGTCGGGAGCGTGGGTAAGAGAAGGCGTGTCGACGAGCGGAAGGCCGCGACGTCGGGCAGGTCACGGCGGCACGTCGCGCTGGGCGGCGTGGCGGTCGTGGCACTCGGCGGCGGCGCGCTCGCCGTCTACACGGTGTTCGGCGCCGGCGCGTCGGCCAACGACGGCTCGGGCGACGCCAAGGCCGTGAAGAGCGGCCCCCTGTCCGCCGGCGAGGTCCGTACGGCCGCGACCGCCTTCCTCACCGCCTGGCAGAAGGGCACCGTCACGAAGGCCGCCGCCGCCACGGACGACGCGGCGGCCGCGAAGACCGCGCTGACCGGCTTCACCAAGGACGCCCACATCGAGGACGTCACCCTCACCCGCGGCAAACGCTCCGGCGACAAGGTGCCGTTCACGGTGAAGGGCACCGTCTCCTACAAGGGCACGGAGAAGCCGCTGACGTACAGGTCCGCCCTCACGGTCGTACGGGCGCAGAAGGACGGCGAACCCGTCGTCGCGTGGCAGCCGTCCGTCGTCCACCCCGACCTCGCCGAGGGCGACCGGCTGGTGACCGGCGAGGCCGGCACACCCCCGGTGAAGGCCCTCGACCGGGACGGCGGCGAGCTGACGACCAAGAAGTACCCGTCGCTGGGCTCGGTACTGGACGGCCTGCGGGAGAAGTACGGCAAGAAGGCGGGCGGCAAGGCCGGCGTCGAGCTGCGGATCGTCCGGGCGGACCCCGCCGAGGAGTCCGGCAAGGACGCCAAGGAGTCCGGCACGTCCGAGAACTCCACCAAGTCCACCAAGGAGAAGGCCGCCGACAAGACCCTGCTGGAGCTGAGCGAGGGCACGCCCGGGGAGTTGAGGACGACGCTCAGCCCGTCGTTGCAGGCCGCCGCCGAGGAGAAGGTGGCGGCCACGAAGCGGGCGTCGGTGGTCGTGATGCGCCCCTCGACCGGCGAGATCCTGGCCGCGGCCAACTCCAGCAGCTTCAACGTGGCGTTCCAGGGCTCCCTGGCCCCCGGCTCCACGATGAAGATCGTGTCGTCGGCGCTGCTCATCGACAAGGGCCTGGCCTCGGCGGACAAGGTCCACCCGTGCCCCAAGTTCTCGTCGTACGGCGGCTGGAAGTTCCAGAACGACGACAAGTTCGAGATCAAGGGCGGCACGTTCAAGGCGAGTTTCGCCCGCTCCTGCAACACCGCCTTCATCTCCCAGGCGAAGGAACTGGACGACGACTCCCTGACCCACGAGGCCCAGCAGGTCTTCGGGCTCGGCCTCAACAACTGGGCGATCGGCGTGTCCAGCTTCGACGGCGCGGTGCCGGTGCAGAGCGACGCCCCGATGGCGGCCTCGCTGATCGGCCAGGGCGGGGTGCGGATGAACCCGCTGAACATGGCGTCGGTGGTGGCGACGGCCAAGACGGGCGTTTTCAAGCAGCCGTACCTGGTCCCGCCGTCCGTCGACAACCGCACCCTCGCGACGGCTTCCAGGCCCATGTCCGAAACGGTCCGCTCCCAGCTCCGCGAACTCCTCCAGTACACGGCCGCGGCCGGTACGGCGGCCGAGGCGATGTCGGGCCTCGGCCCGGACTACGGCGCCAAGACGGGCTCCGCCGAGGTCGACGGCCAGAAGCAGCCCAACGGCTGGTTCACCGCTTGGAAGGGCGACCTGGCCTCCGCCGGAGTCGTCCAACAGGGCGGCCACGGCAGCGAGTCGGCGGGCCCGATCGTGGCGACGCTGCTCAAGGCGGGCAGCGGCGGCTGAGCGGCGGGCGCGGGGCCGCCGCCACGCCGCCTCGGCCGGCCGGGCGTCCGGCATCACGTTCGGCGCCTCGGCCGGCCGCGTCCGGCATCACGTACGGCCGTGGACCGGGGCCTTCTCGTACGACTCCGGCGACGCGGCCAGACACCAGTCGAACAGCGACGGCCAGGAACCGTAGCCCGCGTCCAGGTCCAGGTGGGCCTGGCCCGGCAGCACGTCGGCGGGCAGGCCCAGCGGTTCGGCGTACGTGGTGGCCGCGCCCCCGGGGCAGTACGGGTCGTTGTCGCCGCCGATGACCCGGGTGTACGCGGCGGTCGCGGCCAGCCGTGCGGGGCTCAGCTCCGGCGGGGCGAACTCGGCGATCTCCGGGTGTTCCAGGGCGACTTCGGGGGCGGGCGGGGCGACGAGCAGGACGCGGTCGACGGGGCCGGAGAGGATGTCGTCCCGGGCGACCGCGTGCAGCCACAGCAGACAGGCCAGGCTGTGACAGACCACCGTGATCCGCCGGCCCGCCAACTCCCCCAGCAGCGCGTCCAGTTCCGCCAGCCAGCGCTCCAGGTCCGGGTCGTCCGCCTCCGGTAGCTGCGGGTACGCCACCTCGTGGCCCAGGTCGGTGAGGCGGTCGGCCAGCCAGTGCTGCCAGTGGGTGGCCGGGCGGTGGTTCTGCCAGCCGTGCAGGATCAGGAAGGCGCGGGTGCCGTCTCTGTGGCTGGGTGGGGTCTCTGTCATCCCCCGATCGTCAGCGAAACGGATCAGTCGGTCCAGTGCCGTCTCTGTGGCTGGATGGGGTCGTCCGTCGGGTGCGGGTGAGTGGGGGCTGGTCGCGCAGTTCCCCGCGCCCCTGAAAAGCAGGGGCTGCGCCCCGTGCTTTTCAGCCGCGCAGCCCCGTCACCTTCCAACCCCGCAGCCCCGTAACCTTCCAGCCCCGCAGCCACGTCACCTTTCAGGCCCGCGGGGTCGTGGTCATTTCAGGCCCGCAGGGGCCTGAATCTTTCAGGGGCGCGGGGAACTGCGCGAGAAGCCCCACCGGACCCGCACCCGCCCCACAACCCCGACAACCCCGTCGCATGGCCGCTACACGCACCACTACCGTGCCGGACATGACCAACGACGCACAGCACACCACCACCCCCTCAGAAGCCCACCCCCGCTTCGCCGAGGCACTCACCACCCTGGGCCTCACCGAACTGCACCCCCGGATCCGCAGATTCCCGGAGGCCACCAGGACCGCGGCGGAGGCGGCCGCCGCCCTCGGCTGCGAGTTGAGCGAGATCTGCAAGTCGTTGATCTTCGCGGCGGACGGCGTCCCGGTACTGGTGCTGATGGACGGCGCGTCGAGGGTGGACGTCGAACTGGTCCGGCGTGAACTCGGCGCCACGAAGGTCACCCGGGCGCGCGCCGACGTCGTACGGGAGACGACCGGGTACGCGATCGGCGGCGTCCCGCCCTTCGGGCACCGCACGAGGACCCGCGTCCTCGCCGACCGCTCGCTCCTCGACCACGCCACGGTGTGGGCGGCGGCCGGCACCCCGTACACCGTCTTCCCCATGGACCCCAAGTCGCTGATCGCCCACGCGGGCGCCACGATCGTGGACGTCCGCGAACCGAACACGTAACGCCGGCCGTCGCCGCGGCGGTCCTGCTCGCCGCGGTCACCCGCGCCGGCTGGAACGCCATCGCCCACCGGATCACGGACAAGCTGGTCGGCTTCACACTGATCGCCGGCGGCGGCGCGCTGATCGGGTTCGCGGCGCTGCCGTTCGTGCCGTTCCCGGAGGCCGGCGCGTGGCCGTATCTGATCGCCGCCCTGCGAGAGTCGTCGGTCAAGCCTTGCTGACGCAGCAATAACTCTTAGCTGAACTGGCCTTCCGGCTCGCCATACACGCGAAGTCCCGCCAGTCGTTTCAGTCGCTCACCGCCCCGGCAACGATCGTCAAGATGATGGAGTCAGCCGGAGTCGGCGTGGTCATCCCAACGAGGCGCCGAACTGGCCGGCCTCGGCCTCATCACCCGACAACTGCACTGTCCCCCGGTGAGAGATCTCCACCTTGTAGAAATCCTCGCCTCTGGGGACGTCCTCGACAGCCACGTCGAACGTGCATGTTCCAGAGCTGAGTGTCGAGTCTCCGAGCTGGCCGGTGGCAACAACGGTGCCAGCTGCGTCGTACACGGTGACTGCCGCGCCTTCGGTGATGTCGTCGTAGCCACCACTGCCCTCGCACCCGCCCAGGCTGTCTCCGACTGCGCCCTCGGAGAGTTCGAAGGTGCCAGTGAGAGTGAAAGTGCTGGGCTCGGTCTCGGCAGCCAGCGTCTCGGTGCTGCTCGCGCTCTTCGGACTGCTGACAGTTTCCCGGCCTTCGCTGAGGCCCCACACCGCACCCACGGCACCACCTCCGATGACGACACCCGCGAGCCCAGCGAGCAGGAGAGGAAGGCGCCTGGGCGCGGGCGGCATCGGCGATCCGAGCGGAACATCTGGCGGTGGCGACGGGTACAGGCTGCTCATAACCGCCCCTCTGGGACGTACGTGCTTGACATACCTATCGTGTGGGCTGAACGGGCGACGTGCACCCTTTATGGCCGTGTAGTAACCGTACGTGTGCATCGATCTTTGGCGGGATCCAGGCGCGTGGTAGGGGCTCGCTCCGGGGCAGCCGCGGGGCTCAGCCACGGAGCACTTAAGTCAACTGACGCCGGACCCAGCGGGGCTCGATCGATACAACGCCTTCGCGCAACAACGTCGGCTCCCCCGCGATGTCGCCATTAACAGCAGACCCTACGGCGCCCGCACAGACGGGCTCTGCGCCTCCACCAAGGTCGAGGCCGTCTCTGGCGCATGTCGGGGCTGATCACCCTCAGCCGTGCGCTGGGCGATCGCAGGCTCCCAGGGCAGCTCGATCATCGTGGCGCGGCGATCGGGGCGGTGTTCTTCAAGGAGCGGTTCGGGGCGCCACGCATCGTGGCCGCGGGGCTGCTGGTGGTGGGGATCGGGCTGATGCTGCGGGCCGGGTAGGCCAGGGGCGGGGTGCGTGCCGGGTAGGCCGTGCGTGCGGCGGCGTCGAGGAGCACTCTGGAGAGAGCGATTCCGGAGGTGACCGTCATGATGAGAACCACGGTCGGATGGCATATCGAGCTGGAGTTCCAGGAGGACGACCAGCGCACGCGGGCGGCGGCCCTCGTACGGCTCCCCGATGGGAAGGAGATACGCGCCAACGGCTACGCCAGCCGCCACCGCACCGACTCCAATCAGCCCCGCGTCGGCGAGGAGATAGCCGGGGCCAGGGCCCTGAACGAACTCGCCATGCGGCTCCTGACCAAGGCCCACGACGAGATAGACGAGGCATCGGGCAGGACGTCCCACCCGATCGCGCTCTGAGCGAGGACGACCGATATCGGCTGCGGCCACCCACCCGTCCGTCCCGGTCACATCCGACTGCGGGCTGTCGTGCCGCTGGGGCGGCACGGGTGGCGTTGGGGCGGCACGGGTGGCGTTGGGGCGGCACGGGTGGCGTTGGGGCGGCACGGGTGGCGTTGGGGCGGCACGGGTGGCGTTGGGGCGGCACGGGTGG
>NZ_JBEOYO010000012.1:198861-219141 GCF_040297125.1 Streptomyces sp. NPDC001868
GGGCGCGGGCGGCCCCCGGCACGCGCCGGCGAGCGAACCCCGCCCCACCCCGCCCGGCCGCGGCCTCCGGGCGCCCGGCCGCCGCTGTTCAGCCCTGTGGTTGACTGACCCCCGTGTTGCACGAGTCGGTCTTCCGGTCCGTGGACCTGCCGGTGGACGCCCGGTTCGAGGCCTGGGCGGAGCTGCTGCGGCAGACGCACGCGCCCATGGGCCTGGTCCCCATCCCCCTGTCGACGGCCGACCGGGGCCACCACCCCGGCGCCGACTACCACGCCCACCAACGCCTCATCCCCCTCGGCGACGTGACGATCTGGCCCGCCACCTTCGACCCCATCGTCTTCCGCCGCACCCCGAAGATGGTCCGCCAGTCCGACCCGGAGACGTTCCATCTGTCCCTCCTCCTCCAGGGCGAGGGCGCCGCCACCTGGGGCCGGCAGCAAGTCGCGTACGAGGCACAGGACTTCCACGTCAACTGCACCTCGATGGCGTACGAGATCCTCACCGGCACCGAACCGGTCACCACCGTCGGCATCGAGATACCCCGCTCGCTGATCGCCCTGCCCGCGCGCAAGGCGGACCAGGTGATCGGCAGCCGGCTGTCGGGCCGGGACGGCGTCGGCGCGCTGCTCGCGCAGTTCCTGATGGGGCTGGCGGCGGACACGGGCCCGTACCGGCCCGCCGACGCGCCCCGTCTCGGCACGGTGGTCGCCGATCTGATCACCGCGCTCTTCGCCCACATCGTCGACACGGAGCCGCGGCTGACGCCGGAGGCCCACGGGCGGACGCTGCTCCTGACCGTCAAGGCGTTCATACGGCGGCATCTGGGCGACCCCGATCTCACGCCCGCGGCCATCGCCGCCGCCCATCACATCTCGCGCAGCTATCTGCACCGGCTCTTCCAGACGGAGGGTCTCACCGTCGCGACGTACGTCCGGGACCAGCGGCTGCGGAACGCGTACCGCGACCTCACCGATCCCGACCCCGTGCTGCGGGCCACCCCGATCCACGCGATCGGGGCGCGCTGGGGGTTTCCGCGTGCGGCCGAGTTCAGCCGGGCGTTCCGGACGGCGTACGGGGTGCCGCCGAGCGAGTTGCGGCGTGGGGTGGGGGCGGGACGGGGTCGGGTGGCGAAGAGTGGACTCGTTGCCAAGTGACAGTGGACTGTCAGCCAACGACATGGGCCGGGATTCCGCGCATCCTGGTGAGCGCCGCCGCGGAGGGCGGTCGTCCGGATCACCGGGATCGGGCCAGGACATCAGCGGGGGAGCCCTGGGTCGGTCCGGCCGCTCGCCGTGACGGCCGCCCTTCGCGGTGTTGCCGGGCGCCTGATGGCTCGGGGGTGGCTGTGCTTCGGCGGCTGCGGGTGCGTCGTGGTTGCTCGCGCAGTTCCCCGCGCCCCTGAAAAGCAGGGGCTGCGCCCCGTGCCCCCGTGCTTTTCAGGGCCCGCCGAACCTTCAGGCCCAACGAACCAGCAGGCCCAACGAGCCTTCAGGCCCGCCGCCCCTTCAACCCTTCAGCGCCTCCCGTACCGCCCTCACCAGTGACTGGGCCCTCGGGTCTGCCGTCACCGTTTTGCGGTAGCCGTTGGTGATGTAGCCGAGGGCGATGCCTGATTCGGGGTCGGCGAAGCCTAGGGGGCCGCCTCGGCCGGGGTGGCCGAAGGAGGTGGGGGCCAGGAGTGGGGAGGCGGTGCCGTGGAGCATGTAGCCGAGGCCGAAGCGGGTGTTGATGACGAGGACGCGGTCGGGCCCCGCGGACTCCTCGGCGCGGGCCGCCGCCAGGGTCGCCGGGTCGAACAGCCGTACGCCGTCGACCTCGCCGATGAGCGCCGCGTAGAAGCGGGCCAGGCCGTCGGCGGTGGCGATGCCGTTGGTGGCGGGGAGGGCGGAGGCCCGGTACGCGGGGTCGTTCTGGTCGGGGAACGGGGTGATCGCGGCGAAGGCGCGGCGGGTGAGGGAGTCCGGGTCGTCGTAGGCCTCGGTGACCGAGCGCTTGGCGCGGACGCGCAGGCCGCCCGTGGGCTCGGGGGCGGATTCCAGGCGGCCGGCGCGGCCCACCCGGCCCGCCGCCGCCACGGAGTCCGGGAGCCCCAGCCACAGGTCCTCGTCCAGGCCCAGCGGGGCGGCTATCTCCGACGCGATCCACTCGCCCGTCCCCCGGCCGGTCACCCGCCGGACGAGTTCGTCGAGCATCCAGCCGTAGGTGAGGGGGTGGTAGCCGTGGTCGGTGCCGGGCTCCCAGGCGGGCGCCTGCGCGGCCACGGCCGCCGGGCCCCGGCGCGGGTCCAGCGCCTCGGCGGGGGTGAGGGGGTGGTCCAGGACCGGGAGCCCGGCGCGGTGGTTGAGGACATGCCTGACCAGCACGCGGTCCTTGCCGTGCGCCTTGAACTCGGGCCAGTACCGGCCCACCGGCGCGTCGAGGTCCAACTCCCCGCGCTCGGCCAGCAGCAGCGGTACGGCGGCGGCGACGCCCTTCGTGGCCGAGCGCATGATCTGGGCGGTGCCGTGCCGCCAGGGCTCGTCGCCGTCGACGTCCCGGCTGCCGGCCCACAGGTCGACGACCTTGCGCCCATGCCGGTAGACCACGACCGCCGCGCCCCGCTCGCCGAACGCCTCGAAGTTGCGTACGAACGCGGCCCTGACCGGCTCGAAGCCCTCGGCGACCGTGCCACTCACGTCTATGTCTGCGACCACGTCTACGTCTGCGACCACGTCTGCGTCCACGTCGGCGCTCCTCGCTGTCCGTTCACTCGCCCGACCACTCGCCGCGACGACGGATGCAACGTACAGGCACAGCCCCGGATTCCCCCGCCCGGGGCCGCCTCGGCGCCTCGGCGCCTCGGCCTCTCCGCCCGTCGGCCCGTCGGCCTTCTCAGCCCAGCACGATCGTGACGTCGATGTTGTCCCGGGTCGCGTTCGAGTACGGGCAGACCTGGTGGGCCGCGTCGACGAGCTTGGCGGCTACGGCCTGGTCGATGATCGGGAGGGAGACGCTGAGGGCGACGGCGAGGCCGTAGCCGCGCTGCCTGTTGGGGCCGATGCCGACCTTCGCGGCGACGGTGGAGCCGGTCAGGTCGAAGCCCGCGCGGCGGCCGACGAGGACCAGCGCGTTGTGGAAGCACGAGCTGTACCCGGCGGCGAAGAGCTGCTCGGGGTTGGTGCCGTCGCCGTCGCCGCCCATCGCCGGCGGCATCGCGACCTTGAGGTCGATCTGGCCGTCCTGGCTGCTGATGTAGCCGTCCCGGCCGCCGTGCGCGGTGGCCTCGGCGACGTACATGATCTTCGTCGGCCGCGTGTCCGGACGGCCGCCCGTACCGGTACCGCCATCGGCGTCGGTATCGGTACGCGTCTCCACCGCGGCGTCGTCAGTCATTCCCTTGGCCTCCCCCAGGACGAGCGCGTGACCTCCCCAGGACAGGCGCGCACGAATACATCGTGCACAAGGTACCGGCCGGTAGGGGGGATGCGGTTACCAGGGGGTAGTAACCATGGGTAACTCAAGGTCACCGAGGAGTGGGCGCGGACCGGAGGCCCGGTGGCCGCTCAGCGGCCCGCCGCCTTCGTCGCCCGTGCCGTCAGCTGCCACAGTTCCTCGCGGAGCCGGGTCACCTCGGGGCCGTGCAGCCCGGTGGCGGCGACCAGGGTGGCGGGGACTGCCGCCGCGCGGTCGCGGAGCTGTTCGCCGCGTCCGGTGAGGGTGATCCGTACCGAGCGCTCGTCCCGCAGCGAACGCTCCCGGCACAGCAGCCCGGCCGACTCCAGCCGCTTCAGCAGCGGCGAGACGGTGCCGTAGTCGAGGCGCAGGTCGCCGGCGAGTTCCTTGACGGTGGTCTCGCCGCGTTCCCAGAGGGAGAGCATGACCAGGTACTGCGGGTAGGTGAGGCCGAGTTCGTCGAGCAGCGGGCGGTACGCGGCGGTGACCGCGCGCTGGGCCGCGTACAGCGCGAAGCACAACTGCTCTTCGAGGAGCAGCGAACCGTGCCGTTGCGCATCCGCTTGATTCGTCACGGGGCCCATTGTCGCGGATGTCCGCGTGACTTCCCGGCAGGGGGCGCGTGATTGTCCGCGGGTCCGGTGGGGCTTCTCGCGCAGTTCCCCGCGCCCCTAAGGATTCAGGCCCCTGCGGGCCTGAAAAGACCACGGGGCTGCGGATTGAAAAGCACGGGGCGCAGCCCCGGCTTTTCAGGGGCGCGGGGAACTGCGCGACCAGCCACGATCCACCCGCACCCGGCAACGCGACCCGCACCCCCGGGCTCTACCCCGCCCGCACTCCCCGCCCCGCCCGAGGATCGAACCCGAACGGCAGTTCAAGCCGGTGCGCCCGCATCAACGCGTCGTCACCGAGCAGCTCCCCGGTCACACCGTCCGCCGCGATGACCCCGTCGCTGAGGATCAGCGACCGAGGGCACAGCTCGAGGGCGTACGGCAGGTCATGGGTCACCATCAGCACGGTGACGTCCAACGACCGCAGAATGTCGGCCAGTTCACGACGCGACGCGGGATCGAGGTTGGAGGACGGCTCGTCGAGGACGAGAATCTCCGGCTCCATGGCGAGCACCGTGGCCACCGCCACCCGCCGCCGCTGCCCGAACGACAGGTGGTGCGGCGGCCGTTCCTTGAACTCCGCCATGCCGACCTGCCCGAGGGCCTTGTCCACCCGGGCCTCCAGCTCGGCGCCCTTCATCCCCGCCGCCGCCGGCCCGAAGGCCACGTCCTCCCGCACGGTCGGCATGAACAACTGGTCGTCGGGGTCCTGGAAGACGATGCCGACCTTCCGCCGGATCTCGGCCATGTGCCGCTTGCCCACGGGCATCCCGGCGACGGTCACCGTGCCCGCGCCGCCGGTGAGGATGCCGTTGAGGTGCAGGACGAGGGTGGTCTTCCCGGCCCCGTTCGGCCCGAGCAGCGCGACCCGTTCGCCGCGTCCGACGGTGAAGTCGACGCCGAACAGGGCCTGATGGCCGTCGGGATAGGCGAAGGCGAGCCCGGCGACTTCGAGGGACGGGGGCGGCGAATCCCCGGCCTCGGCGGACGGGGGCACAGGGCTTTCGGGCATGGTCACAGGCTCCATCCCAGCAGACAGACGACGAGCGCGGCGACCGGGAGGGCGAACGCGTACGACCACTGTGCCCGGGACGCGGTCACCTCGTCGATGACGGGCATGGTCCCCGCGTACCCCCTGCTGATCATGGCCAGATGGACCCGCTCGCCGCGCTCGTAGGAGCGGATGAACAGCGCCCCGGCCGACTTGGCGAGCACACCCCAGTGCCGTACGCCGCTCGCCTCGAACCCGCGTGACTCGCGCGCGATCCGCATCCGCCGCATCTCGTCCGCGATGACATCCCCGTACCGGATCATGAAGGACGCGATCTGGACGAGCAGCGGCGGGAGTCTGAGCCGCTGGAGGCCCAGCAGCAGTGCGCGGAGTTCGGTGGTGGAGGCGAGGAGGACGGAGGCGGCGACGCCCAGCGTGCCCTTGGCGAGGACGTTCCAGGCGCCCCACAGCCCGTTGACGCTGAGCGACATCCCCAGCACCTCGACCCGCTCGCCCTGCGCCACGAAGGGCATGAGCACGGCGAAGGCGACGAACGGGATCTCGATCAGCAGCCGCCGCAGCAGGAACCCGGCGGGTACGCGGGCCACGTACGCCACCACCCCCAGCAGTACGGCGTACAGCCCGAACGCCCACATCGCCTCCCGTGGCGTCGACACCACGACGATGACGAAGGCGAAGACGGCCGCGAGTTTGGTGTGCGGCGGCAGGGCGTGGACGGGCGAGTGCGCGTGCCGGTAGAGCTTGTGGGCGTGGCCCGCGCCCATGTCAGGCGTTCTCGGGCACGGAGGTGGGCGAGGTGGCGTCGCCCTCGCCGGTACGCCGCTTGCGTACGGCCCAGAAGATCCCCGTCCCGGCGACGACCGTGACGCCGACGCCGATCACGCCCGCGAGTCCGCCCGCGAGCCGGGCGTCGGTGAGGCCCTCGACGCCGTAGTCGGCCAGCGGGGAGTCGGCGGCGGCGTGGTCCTCGGCCTTGGCGTCGAAGCCCTTGTCGGCGGCGACCTTCTCCAGACCGTCGGGCTCGGCGGAGGCGTAGAAGCTGACGACACCGGCGAGGAGGAGGGAGGTGCCGAGGCCGGCGAGGATCAGCTTGCGCGGCGACCGGGCGGCGACGGGGGCGAGAGCGGGGGCCGGCTCGGCGGCCGGCGCGTCGACGAGTTCGCCGTTGACCCGCAGCTTCAGCGGGGCGGTCAGGCCTCGGGCGCCGTGGACGAGGTCCGGGCGTACGGCGATCACGGCGCCGACGGTCGCGGCGGTGATCGCGGCCTCGCCGATGCCGATGAGGGTGTGGACGCCGACCATGGCGGTGAGGACCGAGCCGATCGGCACGTCCGTGGTGCCGCCGATCGCGTAGACGAGGGTGAAGGCGGCGGCCGAGGCGGGCACCGAGATCAGGGCCGCGACGAAGGCGGAGACGGTGATCGAGCGGCGCTTCCTGGGCAGGACGGTGACGAGCCCGCGGAAGACGGCGTAACCGACCACCGAGGTGATCACGCCCATGATCGTGATGTTCACGCCGAGGGCGGTGAGGCCGCCGTCGGCGAAGAGGATGCCCTGCATGAGGAGCACCACGGACACGCACAGGACCCCTGTGTAGGGGCCCACGAGTATCGCGGCCAGGGCGCCGCCGAGCAGATGTCCGCTGGTCCCGGCCGCGACCGGGAAGTTCAGCATCTGCACGGCGAAGATGAACGCGGCGACGAGCCCGGCGAGGGGCGCCGTCCGCTCGTCCAGCTCACGCCGGGCGCCGCGCAGGCTGACGGCGACCGCACCGGCGGCGACGACTCCGGCGACCGCCGAGACGGGGGCGTTGATGAATCCGTCGGGGACGTGCATACGAGGGCTCGCTCTCCTGGCCTGCGGATGGCTGGATTGGCTGGAACCTTACGATGATAGAGCGTTGTTGCGAGTCTCTTGCAAGAGCGATTCAGAGCCGATTAGCGAACGGCTCGCGAACGGCCCACCGGATTACGGGAACCGGCGACTTCGCACCCCGCGCCCGCTTCCAGCGGCCTTGCAGCGCTCTTGCAGGGCTTCCGGGGGCGCGCGGCGCAGAATGTGCGACATTGGAGAGGCAGCGGACAGCGGATTCACAGCTTCTGCTTGCGTCACTCAGCGTGAGGAGCCGCCCGATGTCTGTCACCGTCGAGCAGTACGCCCGGGCCCATGTCGTCACGGACTCCCCCGAGGACCGGGACACCCTGCCGGTCGTCCTCCGCTACGACCCCGACACCGACGCCTCCGCCGTCCGCGTGCGCCTGCCCGGCGCCGACGAGTGGACGTTCCCCCGCGAACTCCTCGAACGCGGTCTGCGGACGCCCACCACCTCCGGCCCCGTGAGCATCTGGCCCTGCGGCCGCGTCCAGGCCGTCATGGAGTTCCACTCCGCGCAGGGGGTGGCGGTGATGCAGTTCGACACGAAGGCGCTGATCCGCTTCCTGCGGCGGACGTACACGGCGGTGCCGGTCGCGCACTGAGCGGAGCGTCCGCGGGTATGCATGACGGCGTGGACGCCACCGGCACCGAGATGACGCCTGGGATCACGACCGCCCCCGGTGAGGGGCTGGCACCGCCGTACACCCTCGCCTCGCTGTGGGCGGTCCGGCACGGGCAGAGCACCGCGAACGCCGCGTTCGCCGAGGCCGAGCGGACCGGGTCGACCGAGCCGCTGCCGGGCCGGGACGCGGACGTTCCGCTGTCCGAGCTGGGCCGTGCGCAGGCCGGGGCGCTGGGCCGATGGCTGGCCGGGCTCGCCGACGGGGACGGTAACAGTGACGGTGCCGGCGGTCAGGGTCCTGACCTGGTGGTCTGTTCGCCGTACGTACGGGCCCGGCAGACCTGGGAGCTGATGGCCGGGCATCCCCGTGTGATCCCGCCTCCGCTGCTCGTCGACGAGCGGCTGCGGGACCGGGAGATGGGGATCTTCGAGATGCACCCGCCGGACGCGCTACGGGCCCGCTCGCCCGAGGAGGAGGCGCGGCGGGCCCTGGTCGGCGACTGGTTCTACCGGCCGCCCGGCGGGGAGGCGCTGACCGATGTGGTGCTGCGGGTACGGGACTTCGTCGACGCGCTGGACCGGGTCGCCCCCGGCCGGCGGGTGCTGCTGATCGCCCACGACGCGATCGCCGTCGCCGTACGCCTGGTGTGCGCGGGGCTCGGTGCGACGTTCCCCGGGCCGCCGCCGCCCGTCCCCAACGCCTCGGTCTCGTGGTGGGAGAGCGACGACGGGGGACGGCTGCGGCTGGCGCGGTGGGGGGACACCGCGCACCTGGGGCCCTTGTGAGGGATCTCCTCGGCGTCACACCGGAACGGTGAGCGTGGCCGTGTAGCCCTTGTCGGTGCTGCCCTCGATCGTGGCGAGCTGCTGGTCGTAGCCGTCGCTGAAGATCATGTCGGTCTCCAGGGAGAGCTGGCCGAGGTTCTGGACGCTCTGGCTGTAGCCGTCCGTCGCGTACACGGTGTCGCAGACGTCCTTGGGGAAGGCGAGCTGCGAGGTGGAGGCGATGTCCTGGCCGGCGGTGGCGTCGTCGAGGCTGTCGTAGACCTCGAAGTGGATGTGCGGCCAGCGGCCCGTGTAGCAGCCGGGGAAGATCGACGTGAAGGTGACCTGGCCCTTGTCGTCGGTCTCCTGGACGCCGCGCAGATAGTTCTCCTCGGTGACGCCGTCGGTGTAGAGGGAGTACCTGCCCTCCCGGTCGCAGTGCCACAGGTAGACGGCCGCGCCCTCCTTCGGGGTGTCGCAGCCGGAGGACTGGTCGACGACGGTCAGCGTGATCGTCAGCGGGATGCCTTCGGCGACACCGCTCGACGAACCGAAGCTCTTCGTGATGTCACGCCGGACGACACCGCTCTCCTTGAGGACGTTCGGCCCGTTCGAGCCGTCGCCCGGGTACGGTCCGGCCGTCTCGTTCGGGATGACCTCGCAGTCCGAACCGGAGGTGCCGGAGGAGGACGAGCCGGAGGAGGACGCGTCCGACGCGGCGCTGCCGCCGGAGTCGTCCGCGGAACAGGCCGCCACCAGCGGGACCATGCTCGCGCCGGCCAGCAGTCTGATCATGCGGCGGCGGGCGAACACGGGGAGGTCGTGGGAGAGCCCTCTGTCGAACTCGTCGTCGTGGTGGTGGTCGTGCCCGTGGCCGCCGCCGCTGTTCTCGCGTGCTGTGCTCATGATGCCGAACCGCGCTTTCCGAATGTTCCCGTCATGGATGGCCCGGATGCTATGAGCGATTCCTGTGCGATTCCCAGGTGCCTGCCATGGGCACCTTGTCAGGCGACGCGGCTTTCGGTCACCACGCGGCCAGGAGCACGAGGACCAGGAACAGCGCGACGGGCGCCGCGATCATCGTGGTCAGGTGGACGGCCGTCGCCCGGACCGCCCCCAGCACGGGGAGGAGGACGAGCCCGCCCAGGAACCAGCACCCGTAGATCCGGCCCGCGAGACGCCAGGCCTCGGTTTCCTGCTCCCGGGTGGTGGGCTCGACGAACAGCGCTCCGACGGCCACCAGGAAGAGGATGCCGCACAGGATCAGGTCCCCCATGCCCACGCCCACGCCGACTGCGATCCGCGAGTCCGCCAGGCGTATGCGTCGACGGAGGCGTACCGCGCGGACCAGGAGAACCGCGACGCCCGGCACCGGAGGGCGACCTGTTCGCCGGGGCCCGGGAACCCGTGTGGCGCTCATGTCCCTCCCGGCCTCTCCCACGCTCGCTGGTCGTCGTAGTACATCAGCTCCACAGCCCTACGGCTCCACAGCCCTACAGCCCTACAGCTCCACGGCCCGATCCCCGATCCCCGATCCCCGAAGTCCGTGACCGTGACCGTGACCTCGCCCGTCGCCGCGTGATCAGCTAGGGCCGTGGAGACCATCATCGCCAGTGGCATAGCCGTCCTCGGTACCCTCCTCGGCTCGGGGCTGACCTTGGCCTTTCAGCAGCGCACCGCCGACCGGAGCCATGAGCTCGCCCGCCGTGAGAAGGTGCGCCAGGAACGGCTGGACGCGTACTCCGTGTACGCCGGCGCGCTGATCAACTACCGCCGCAGCCTCGTCCACCTGTGGTTCTGCGAGCACGAGCAGCCGCCGCCCGAGGACCCCGACACCGTCCGCGTCCGCACGTACGACCTGCGCTCCGGCGCTCAGGAGGCGCTGTTCCGGGCGCAGATGCTCACGGACGACGCGGATCTGAGCCGAAGCGCGGGGGACGTCCTCGCCGAGATCACGGCGCTCTCCAGAACGACGGAGAGGGCGCGGTTCGACGAGCGCCGGCTGCGGACCCTGGACGACATCACCCGCCTCATCGCGACGGCCAAACAGCACCTCTGACGCCTCATCGCGACGGCGAGCAGCACCTCCGAGGGCGCGCGCTCACGGCACCAGCGGCCGGACCTCCTCCGTCACGAACCGCACGAACCCCTCCGGGTCCGGTTCGTCGCCCGTCGGCTGGAGGATCACCGTGTCCGCGCCGGCCTCCGCCAGGCGCTCGACCGCCTTGGCGACGGTGCCCGCGTCCCCGGCGGCGCCCAGGTCCGGTACGGAGTCCAGGCCCTCGGCGGTCAGTTCGGCGCGCAGCCGGGCGGTGGCGTCCGGGCCGGTGGCGGTGAGGAGGTAGACGACGAGCTTGTGGGGGTCGGTGCGGCCGGCCGACTCCCGGCCCGCGTCGATGAGTTCACGGGCCCGGCGGACGCCGTCCGGGGCCGTGCCCGCGTGGAGGATCGTCCCGTCCGCCGCCTCGCCGGACAGCCGGAGGGTGCGCGGGCCCGTCGCCCCGGCCAGCACCCCCGTGTCGCCGTCCGGCGCCGGCGGCCAGTCGAGGGCGACGTCGTCGAGGCTGACGTACCGGCCCCGCGTCGTGATCCGTTCGCCCCGCAGCAGCGCACGCAGTGCGTCGAGGTGTTCCCGGAGGAGGGTGAGAGGCGACTCGACGCGCGCGCCCACCTGGCCCATCCAGTCCTGGACGCCGTGCCCGACGCCGACGATCGCCCGGCCCGGGAACATCCGGTGCAGCGTGGCCACCTCCATCGCCGTGATGGCGACATTGCGGAGGGGGACGGGCAGCAGCCCCACGCCCACCCGTACGCGCTCCGTCCAGGCCAGCGCGGCGGCGGCCGTCGCGAGGCCGCCCTCGCGGAAGCAGTCCTCCCAGAGCCACAGCTCTTCGAGGCCCGCCTCGTCGGCGAGACGGGCGATGTCGCGGAGGCGTTCGGGGGGCAGTTGGGGCCGGAACACCGCGCCGAGTCCAGTCACGGAGGCTTCCTGTCCAGCCGGTGCCCCCACGACACCTGGCCGGCCTCACACCCCGACCTGCGGCGGCCGGCCGCCTCTCACGCCCCGACCGTCCCGTCCACCCCCTCCCGCAGGAGGTCCGCGTGGCCGTTGTGGCGGCCGTACTCCAGCAGGACGTGGATCATGACCATGCGGAGCGAGACCTCCTCGTTCCAGCGCGGCTGGAAGCCGACCAGGTCCAGGGACTCGGCCTCCCGTTCGATACGGCGCGAGGTCTCCACCTCCGCCTCCCACGCGCCGAACGCCTCCGCCCGCGTCGAGGCGCTCACGTCGTACGCCGCCTGGAAGTCGGTCTCCTTCGACCACACCATGGGGGCGTCATGATCCTCGAAGGCCCGGCGGAACCAGGCGCGTTCCACCTCCGCCATGTGCCGGACGAGACCCAGCAGCGAGAGCGTGGACGGAGGCATCGACCGGCCGCGCAACTCCTCGTCCGTGAGGCCCGCGCACTTCATGGCGAGGGTCGCGCGGTGGTAGTCGAGGAAGGCGCGGAGCGTGTCGCGTTCGGAGCCGAGCAGGGGCGGGCCTATACGGCTGTCGTCGGTCACTGGCCATGCCCTCACAGTCGAAGAACCAATCGGTCAGCCGATTCTGTCGAAGAAGGCGCGGATGTCGGTCGCCAGTGCCTCCGGTTCGTCCATCCCCACGAAGTGGCTCCCCGGGTTCGACTCCGGCCAGTGCACGATCCGGTTGTCCCGTTCGGCGAGGCGGCGGATCGCGGGCGGGCCGCAGTACACACCCGTCGGCACATGCTTCTGCCCCTGCGGCCACACGAACTCCCGGCGGTTGTACATGAACCAGGACGACGTGCCGGAGGTGCCCGTCAGCCAGTAGAGCGCGACGTTCGTGAGGAACAGGTCGCGGTCGTAGTCGCGGATGAGGAAGTCCTCGAACTTCTGCATCATCCAGGCGAGTTGGGCGGCCGGGGAGTCGTTCCAGGCGTACGCGAAGGTCTGCGGGGCGAAGCGGAGGAGGGTGTGATGGTCGACTCCGCCGACCGACCACTGCTTGATCATCTCGTAGTGGGCCCGCTCCTCCTCGGTCAGTTCGGGGACGTCCTCCTCCGTGGGGAAACCGAAGCCGCCGTTGCTGTGGACGCCGATGACATGCGCGGGAGCCGCGCGCGCCACCGCCGGGGCCAGATACGCGCCCAGGTCGCCGCCCTGGGTGCCGTAGCGGTCGTAGCCGAGGCGGCGCATCAACTCGGCCCACATACGGGCCACGTCGTCGATGGAGAAGCCCGTCTCCGTCGGCCCCTCGGAGAAGGCGAAGCCGGGCACGGACGGGGCCACGACATGGAACCCGCGTTCGGTCAGCGGGCCGATCAGACGCGTGAACTCCACGACCGAGTTGGGCCAGCCGTGGGAGAGGAGGAGGGGGACGGCGTCGGGCCGGGGCGAGCGTACGTGGAGGAAGTGCACGTCCAGGCCGTCGATCCTGGTCATGAACTGGGGGAACTCGTTGAGGCGGCGCTCCTGGGCCCGCCAGTCGAACTTCGTCCGCCAGTACTCGGCCAGCTCCCGCACCGCCTCAACCGGCGCGCCCCGCTCGAAACCGTCACCGGGCAACCGCTTCGGCCAGCGCGTACGCGCCAACCGGTCCGCCAGGTCGTCCAGTTCGGCCTGCGGGATGTCGATACGGAAGGGGCGGATCTCGGTGTCCATCGTCGCTCCGGCTTCTGTGGGGTTCGTACGACCACGCTAGGAGCCGTATAGGACAGCTCCTGTCCCCTATGACGGACCCGCCGGACCGCCGGACCGCCGGACGGTCGAATGGCCGGACGTCCGGGAACCCGCGAACCCGAGCACCCGAGCACCCGAGCACCCCGGAAACGCGGAAGCCGGTGAGGGCGCCCGTCCCCACGGGCCCTCACCGGCGGTCCTGCTCGGCGGCCGATCCCACTCGGCAGCCGTCGTCCGTCGCGCCTGACGGAAGGGTCAGGCGCGGACCAGCTCCCTGTCCTCGTCGTCCTCGCCCTCGGCCGCCTTCCTCGCGGCGTCGTCGTGGGCCCGCAGGCCCTCGCCCTCGACGTCGACGTTGGGCAGCGCGCGGTCGAGCCACTTCGGCAGCCACCAGGCCTTGTCGCCCAGGAGGGCGAGGACGGCCGGGACGATGGCCATACGGACGACGAACGCGTCGAAGAAGACGGCGATGGCGAGACCGAAGCCGATCATCTTGATCATCGATTCGCCGGAGCCGATGAAGCCGGCGAAGACGGCCATCATGATCGCCGCGGCGGCCGCGACCACCCGGGCGCTGTACCTGAAGCCGGTCACCACGGCCTGGTTCGGGTTCTCCCCGTGGACGTACGCCTCACGCATACGGGTCACGAGGAACACCTCGTAGTCCATCGCCAGACCGAAGACCACGCCCACCATGAAGATCGGCATCATCGACATGATCGGGCCGGTCTCCTCGACCCCGATGAGCCCCGCCAGCCAGCCCCACTGGAAGACCGCGACCACGGCGCCGAGCGCGGCCAGCACGCTGAGCAGGAAGCCGAGGGCCGCCTTCAGCGGGACCAGGATCGAGCGGAAGATCACGATCAGCAGGAGGAAGGCGAGCCCCACCACCAGCGCCAGATACGGGATCAGCGCGTCGGTGAGCTTCTGCGAGAAGTCGATGTTCATCGCCGTGGCACCGGTGACCAGCACCTTGGCGTCCGTGTCCGCCGTCACGCCGGCGCCCGCGTCGCGGATGGAGTGCACCAGGTCCTCGGTCTGTGTCGAGGACGGCTTGGACTTCGGTATCACCGTGATCATCGCGGTGTCGCCGGCCTTGTTGAACGTCGCCGGGGTCACCGTGACGACGTCTTTGAGGCCCTTGATCTCGTCCGACACGGCGGTGGCGGCCTCCTGCGGGGAGGCACTGTCCTTGGCGTCGACGACGACCATCAGGGGGCCGTTGAAGCCGGGCCCGAAGCCGTCGGACAGCAGGTCGTACGCCTGGCGCTGTGTGGTGGACGTCGGCTGCGAACCGTCGTCGGGCAGGCCCAGTTCGAGCTGGGTGGCCGGGAGCGCGATCGCGCCCAGGCCGACGACGCCGAACAGCAGTACGGCGATCGGCCGGCGGACGACGAAGCTCGCCCAGCGGGTGCCCATGCTGGGCTTACCCACGGCGGCTTCCCCGGCGGAACCCTTGCCGGCCTTGACGGACTCCTCGCCGGTTTTCCCACCGGTCGCCTCTGCGGCTTCCTGGGCGGATTCCTGGGCGGAGCCCTTCGCCCTGCCGCGCCCGAGCAGCTTGCCCTTCTCACCGGCCGGGCGGACCTTGCGGCCCGCGTAGCCGAGCAGCGCCGGGATCATGGTGAGGGCGATGAGGACCGCGATGACGACCGTGCCCGCCGCCGCGAGACCCATCTTGGTCAGCATCGGGACGTTGACGACCGCGAGACCGGCCAGCGCGATCACGACCGTGAGCCCGGCGAAGACGACCGCCGAACCGGCGGTGCCGACGGCCCGGCCGACCGCCTCCTCGCGCCCCCGGCCCTCGGCCAGTTCGGACCGGTAGCGGGAGACGATGAACAGCGCGTAGTCGATACCGACCGCGAGACCGATCATCAGGGCGAGGGTGGAGGTGGTGTCGCCGAGGTCCAGCGCGTTCGCGAGGGCGGTGATGGTGGAGACGCCGATACCGACGCCGATGATCGCCGTCAGCAGCGGCAGCCCGGCCGCGACGAGCGAGCCCAGGGTGACGACGAGGACGACGGCGGCGATGGCCAGGCCGATGATCTCGCCGGCGACGGCCGTCTCGGGCTCGGCCTGCAGCGCGTCACCGCCCATCTCGACCGTCAGCCCGGCGTCCTGCGCCTTGTGCGCGGTGGTCTCCAGAGCCTCCCTGGAGGAGTCCTTCAGCTCCATGGCCGGGACCTTGTAGGTCACCGAGGCGTAGGCGACGGTCCCGTCCTTGCTGACCGCGTTGGTGGTGAACGGGTCGCTGACGGAGACGACCTCGGAACCGTCGCCCAGTTCCTGGACGGTCTTCTCGACGACCGCCTTGTTGGCGGCGTCGGCCATCTTCTCGCCCTCGGGCGCCTTGAAGACGACACGGGCGGTGGCGCCGTCGGCGCTCATCCCGGGGTAGCGCTGTTCCAGCAGGTCGAATGCCTTCTGCGCCTCGGTGCCGGGAATGGAGAAGGAGGACGAGCCGGCGGCGGGCGCGGAGGCGGCGCCGACGCCCGCGAGCGTCAGCAGTGCCACCCAGAGCAGGGCTACGAAGTGTCGTCGCCGGAAGGCGAGTCGACCCAGTTTGTAGAGGAAAGTGGCCACGGGGGCGGTACTCCCGTTCAGGTCGTGGAGGTGCGGAAGGGCAGGACGGATCGACCCGTGCCGAACGCGGGGAGACGAGGGCAGGGTGGGGCTAGGCAGGGGTGATCGGCCCGACGACGTGAGCGGGTCGCGTCAGGTGGGGCTCAGGCTCAACCGCGCGTCAGGCGGCGGTTGCGCGGGGTGTGGGTCAGTCGGTCGGTACACCGAGGGCGGGGAGGACCACGGCGTCGATGTACGAAGTGAGGAACGCCTGGGTCGGCGGCAGCTCGTCGATCATGCCCCGTGCGACGAAGGCACCGACGAACATGTGCAGCACATAGTCGACGGCCGGGTTGCCCTCGCGGACCTCGCCCCGGTCGACGGCGCGCTGCAGCACACGGCGGAGCTCCAGCAGCTCGGGCTCGATGATCAGCTCGCGGAACGCCTTCAGCAGGTCGGGATTCCCGTGGATCACCATCGCCAGGCCCCGCATGAGCGCGGAGTTCTGTTCGATGGCGCAGTCGTCCTGGCTCCTGATCATCGCGTGCAGATCGCCCCGCAGGGACCCCGTGTCGACGGTGGCGAGGTCGGGACCGGGCTTGTTGGCCCGCAACGCCTTCGCCACCAGCTCGGCCTTGCCGCCCCACTGGCGGTAGAGGGTGGCCTTGCTGGAACGGGTGCGGGCGGCCACGGCGTCCATGGTGAGGGCGTCGTAGCCGACCTCCCGGAGCAGGTCGAGGACGGCCGCGTAGAGCTCGGCCTCGCGCTCGGGCGTGAGCCGACTGCGGCGCACCGTCGCGGTCTCAGTCATCCCACTCCCCTTGCTCCGGCCGCACGTTCGAGGCGACAAGGCTACCGGCCGTACGGCATGGCACGGGCCGGACACCTCACTTCCCGAACGAAACGGTTTCGTACGCTCACGACGATACCCCGAGACTCGAAGAAAACGAAACCGTTTCGTTCGTGTATTGGGTCACCCGGTCCTCGGCCGACCGATTGCACGAGTTGCCGGGGCCTCCCGAGCGGAAAAGCATGGGGAGGTGAGCGACTCCTATGAGCAAGGGACAGGCCCGAAGCAAGGGTCGGACCGACAGCGGAGGACGGACCGAGACCGGAGGGCGGGCGGGGAGCCGGGAACGGGCCCGGACCAGGGAACGGGCCGGGAACCGGGAGCAGGCCGGGAGCCGGGAACGGGCCCGGGCCAGGGAGCGGACCGGAAGCCGGGAACGGGCCCGGACCAGGGACCGGACCGGAAGCCGGGAGCGGACCGGGGCCAGGAAACGGACCGGGACCAGGAAGCCGGCCCGGGCGCCGGCTACCTCCGCTTCCCGCACCTCAACGGCGACCGCCTCTGCTTCGTCGCCGAGGACGACCTCTGGCTGGCCCCCCTCGACGGCTCGGACCGCGCCTGGCGGCTCACCGTCGACCGTACGAAGGTCGCCGACCCGCGTTTCTCGCCCGACGGCCGGCACATCGCGTACACGAGCTGGCGGAACATCCTCCCGGAGATCCATCTGACCCCGGTGGACGGCGGGTCCCCCGCACGCCGGCTCACGCACTGGGGCAGCCCCGACACGGAGGTCTGCGGCTGGACGCCCCCCAACAAGGAGGGCCGCTCGGACATCCTGGCCGTCGCCTCCCACGGCGAGCCGTTCTCGCACTTCACCTGGGCCTACAAGGTCCGCACCGACGGCGACCCCGGCCGCAAGCTCCCCTGGGGCCCGGTCTCCGACATCCAGTGCGCCGAGATCGACGGCGAGCGCCGCACCCTCCTGCTCACCGGGACCCCGCCCCACGAACCGGCCTCCTGGAAGCGCTACCGGGGCGGTGCCATGGGCCGCCTCTGGCTGCACGGCGAACGCCTGCTGGCCGACCTCGACGGGCACCTCCACTCCCCCATGATCGTGGGCGGCCGGATCGCCTTCCTCTCCGACCACGAGGGCATCGGCAACCTGTACTCCTGCGCGTACGACGGCTCCGACCTGCGCCGCCACACCGACCACGACTCCTTCTACGCCCGGCACGCGGCCAGCGACGGCACCCGGGTGGTGTACCAGTGCGCGGGCGACCTCTGGCTCGTCGACGACCTCGCCCCGGACGCCCTGCCCCGCCGCCTCGACGTACGGCTCGGCGGCGCGCTGACCGGGCGGCGGCGGTACCAGGTGCCGGCCGCCCAGCACATCGACGGCATCTCGGTCGACGACACGGGCCGGGCGAGCGCGGTCGTCGTACGCGGCAGCCTGTACTGGCTCACCCATCGCGACGGCCCCGCCCGGACCATCGCCGACACCCCCGGCGTCCGCGTCCGGCTGCCCGAGATGCTCGGCTCCGGCGGCCAGGTGGCGTATGTGACGGACGCGGACGGCGAGGACGCGATCGAGATCGCCTACCTCCCCCGGGCCACCGGCGACCGCGCGCCCCGCCGCCTCGCCTCCGGCGACCTGGGCCGCGTCCTTGAACTGGTGTCCGACCCTCGCGGCGAGCGCCTCGCCATCGCCGCGAACGACGGCCGCGTCCTCCTCCTGGACGCGACCGAGGAGTCGAACGGCGAGGTCACCGAACTCATCACCTCCCTCAACGGCCCCGTCCGCGACCTCGCCTTCTCCCCCGACGGCGCCTGGCTGACCTGGTCCCACCCGGGCATCGGCCGCACCCTGCGCCAGATCAAGATGGCCCGGATGAAGGACCGGATCGTCGTCGACGTCACCAACGGCCGCTTCGAGGACGAGAACCCGGTGTTCACGAGCGACGGCCGCTATCTCGCCTTCCTCTCCTGGCGCGGCTTCGACCCGGTCTACGACGTCCACACCGGCGACCTCTCCTTCCCGCTCGGCTGCCGCCCCTACCTGGTCCCGCTCTCCTCCGCCACGCCCTCCCCGTTCGCCCTGAACCCCGACGGCCGCCCGGTCGCCGGGGGCATGGACCCGACCGAGGACGAGGGCACGGACGGCACGGTGACCGTCGAGACCGAAGGACTGGAGAACCGGGTCACCCCCTTCCCCGTCACCGCCTCCAAGTACTCGGCGCTGTACCCGGTCGCGGGCGGCGGCCTGGTCTGGCTGCGCTGGCCCATCTCGGGCGCCCTGGGCGAGACCTTCGCCAACCCGGACGACATGACCGGCCGCCCGACCCTCGAATACTTCAACATCAGCAAGGCGAAGAAGTCCGAACTGGTCGACCACCTGGACTGGTTCGCGGTCAGCGGCGACGGCTCACGGCTGGTGGTCGTGGACGAGGGCGACCTGCGGGCCGTCCCCTCCACCGAGTCCGGCGACGGCGACTCGACCGTCTGGATCGACCTGCGGCGCATCCTGCACGAGGTCGACCCGGCCGCCGAGTGGCGCCAGTCGTACGCGGAGGCCGGCCGCCTGATCCGCGCGTACTTCTGGGACCCGAGGATGAGCGGCATCGACTGGGACGGGATCCTCGACCAGTACCGGCCGCTGGTCGAACGGGTCGCGTCCCCCGACGAGTTCGCGGACCTGCTCCGCGAGGTCCTCGGCGAACTCGGCACCTCCCACGCGTACGTCTCCCCCGCGCGCCGCAACGAGGGCCCGCCCCACTACCAGCGCCGCCAGGGCCTCCTGGGCGCCAACTTCGTCCGCCGCGACGACGACTGGACGATCCGCCGCATCCTCCCCGGCGACTCCTCCGACTCCAAGGCCCGCTCCCCGCTGGCCGGCACGGGCATCAGGGAGGGCGCCGCGCTGACCCACGTCGACGGCCGCCCGGTGGACCCGACGACGGGCCCGTACCCCCTGCTGGCGGGCGCGGGCGGCACCACCGTCGAACTGACCTTCACCCCGGCGGAGGGCGAGGGCCGCTCCCGCCGCGTCGCCGTGGTCCCCCTCCTCGACGAACGCCCCCTGCGCTACCAGGACTGGGTCGCCAAACGCCGCGAGGTCGTACGGGAGTTGAGCGGCGGCCACTGCGGCTACCTCCACATCCCGGACATGGGCGGCTCCGGCTGGGCCCAGTTCAACCGCGATCTGCGCATGGAGGTGTCCCGGCCCGCCCTGATCGTCGACGTACGCGGCAACGCGGGCGGCCACATCAGCGAGCTGGTGGTGGAGAAACTGTCCCGCACGATCCTCGGCTGGGACCTGACCCGGGGCGCCCAGCCGGTCTCCTACGCCTCCAGTGCCCCGCGCGGCCCGGTGGTCGCCCTGGCCGACGAGGCGACCTCCTCCGACGGCGACATGATCACGGCGGCCTTCAAACTCCTCCAACTCGGCCCGGTCGTCGGCCTGCGCACCTGGGGCGGCGTCGTCGGCATGACCGGCCGCCACCAGCTCGGCGACGGCACGATCATCACCGTCCCCATGAACGCCGCCTGGTTCGACGCGTACGGCTGGACCATCGAGAACCGAGGCGTCACCCCCGACGAGGAAACCCTCCGCACCCCGGTCGACTGGGCGGAAGGCCACAACACCCAACTGGAAGCAGCAGTCTCCCTGGCCCTGACCCTCCTCAAAACCCACCCCCCAGCAGACCCCCCCGACTACACCAACACCCCAAACAGATCCCGCCCAAACCTCCCAAAACTCCCCTGAAGCGAGGGGGTGTGGGGCGGCGGGGGTCGGGCGCGGGGCGGCGGGCGTGGGTCGCCGGGCGACGGGCGTGGGCCGTCGAGCGACGGGCGTGGGCCGCCGGGCGACGGGCGTGGACCGTCGAGCGACGGGCGTGGGCCGCCGGGC
>NZ_JBEOYO010000013.1:0-218704 GCF_040297125.1 Streptomyces sp. NPDC001868
CTACCTCACCCCGCTGGAGATCAGGCAGCGACACGAACAAGGACACGCCCTCACAGCGTAAGCATCGAGTGTCCAGCATCACGGGGAAACTTCACTGCGGGCCTTCTCCTTCTACGCGCCATCCCAGAAGGCTGCGTCCCCGGGCCCGAACCCAAACGCGGGGCGCGCAAACCGCGCCGCTGACGTCAGCTTCGTTCGCAAGGCAGACCGGTGGGCTGAGAGTGAGGTCACCAACCACCGCACCGGGTACTGCCCAGACGTCACCTCCTGGCCGACCGTCGCTCGCGTCCTGGAAGATCTGGGGCTCGGTCGGCTGGCGGCGGCAGCCGAATCCGGACGTTGTCACGGCTGCGCAACAGCACCGCACGCCCCACGGTTCACCCCGGATTCCCGGCTAGCGTTCCCGTCGCCAACGCTGGAGACCCGGCGGCCGTCCAACGGCCGCGGGACATTGGAAGGGAACCTCATGAGGCTCAAGCAACTCGGCCGGATCGGTACGGCTGGTGGGCTCACCGTCGCAGCGGTGGGCGCATCGATCGTCTTCACACCGTCCATGGCGTCCGCGGACAGCACCTGGGAGTGCTACGGCAAGCAGGTCAAGCGCTGTGCGACCGTATGGTGGGACGACGAGGCCGACACATACCGGGCACGGGCGAAGATCACCGACGTCGCTGGCGGTGGCAACTACACGGTCGCGGTCAACGACGTGAAGCTCCTGCGCTTCAACGGCACCAGGACGCTGACGGTGAAGTCCGCCAAGGACGACGACGGCTGGCACCGCACCCAAGACCTGGCAGGCACCTCGTCGGTCAACCCGTGCAGGTGGCCGACGAACAGTTTCCAGGTACAGGCGAAGTTCACCTGGAAGAAGCAGGGCGGGACCGCGAGCACCAAGACCTGGCGCCCCGAAATGGGCTGGGGCCACGCCTGCAACTGACCGTCTCCGCTCCGGTTCCCTGCCCGAAGCGAACCATCGCGCTCTCGCTCCGGCCGGGGGCACCTGCCCACCGCCCCTGGCCGGTCCCCGTACGCACGCATTGAGGACACGGTCATCACCTCCTGATCCCCCGCGCTGCGATGTCCCCGCCGGCCGCGCTCAGCGAGGAGAGCCAACGACCTGCTTCGCGTCCATTTCAGCCACGCCGACCCGGCCCGAATCTTGGATCGCCGCCATACCCGACACGCTCTAGGACATCGCGTCGAGCCAACACCGGCACATGCCACGGAAAGGGCGCCGGGCCACGGCCACGCTTGATGCCAACAGTCACATGATCAACAGGTTTTGTTAGAAACAGTTAGCGCGGGCGAGGACGAAGAGACCACCCCGGCGGCGCAGGGGTGGTCTCTTCACGTCCGGACCGTCTCAGGGCTGACACCGGCCTGACGCGTCAGACGCGTCTGACGCAGTGACCGGCCCAACGCGCGGGTCATACGTGCGCGCGAGGGCTGTCAGACGCGTCTGACACCCGCCTGACGCGTCAGGCCCTACAGGCGCCCAGTGTCCACAGCGTCCGCACCCGCCCCTTACTAAGAGCAGGCCGTGACCTGCGAAGACCAGCTCTTAGTAGCGGGGGGTGGTCGGACGCTGCGGACACTGGCGGACGCTACACATTTTGTTTAGCGTCCACAGGAACAGTGCAGGTCAGAGGCGGTACTAGAGACCCGCCGAACGCTGCGGACGCTGTCTTCCCCCAACTCTCTAGTAATGGGAGTAGGGACGGCTTTTCAGGCGGGGGGAGGAGCACGGTGGGTACGGCCGTCCTGCCTCCTGAAAAGCCCTCAGAGGCTCCCCGGAGCGGTGGAGGCCCGGACGGCGCCCGCTGGTCTGCCGCCTGCCGCTTGGAAGGCCCCGAGGACGGCATTCCAGGCGGGCGGGCAGGAGTCCGCCCCCCCTGGACTGCCGTCCTCGGACGCGTATGGGGCAGGTGTCAGAGCCGGGTGTCAGAGGGTGTCAGAGCGGGTGACACCCGCGTTTGCCTAGGGGTTTGGGTGTCAGAGGCCCCTGACTGTCAGAGGGTGTCAGGCGGCCGTCAAGCCGGGGCGAGGCTTCCGGGTGCGATGTCCTGGCGGCACGTCGCCAATGTGGCACGCGACAGACGCGGGTGGGCGCCGAAAGACGCGCGGCCGTAGGCCGCTCCTTCTAGCTCTTCCCCACACGACGGCAGACGGCCCGCTCCGGCGGCCCGCCCCGATAGCGGCAGATCGGGCCCCGTCGCTGGGCCCTCTGTGGGCCCTCCGACGACGACCAACGACGACAGGCAACGACCACCAACGACCGCTTGATGGCAGGTCAGTTGAGGTACGCACCCCTCTGACCAGGGCCGAAAAACGGGCCCCCCAGACCCAGGGAAAGAAGAAGTAGGTTTTGTGATCATGCCCCTGAGCTGCGCATACGGCGCGACTCAGGGGCGTTTTCATGCCATGGAACCTCTCTGGAACCTCAGTCCCTGTGATCCTGCGGCCGGAGAGCCTGTCCGAGAGCCTTTCGGGCCCGTTCCCGGCTGCTCGGCATGAGGTGCGCGTACACCTTCAGCGTCAGCCCTGGGTCCGAGTGACCGAGGTACTCCGCGAGGGCCTTGATGCTCTCCCCGGCGTCCAGGAGCACGGACGCGTAGAAGTGCCGCAGCGCGTGCATGCCGTGCTCGCGGGCGGCGGCCGCCCTAGCCGCTGGGCTCCGTCGCGCGCTTCCGCTGGTCTACCCGAAGTGTGGCGCTGACCGGTAGGCGGGCGTGATGGGCAGGTGAGAGGTGATGTGACGCGGCGTCACAGCGGGTCTGCCTGCCCGGAGTTCTACGACGTCGGCTGAGCCGGGCGCCGGCCCGCCTTCTCGAAGTTGCAGTCGAGCCCGGCGTCAGGGTCGACGATGAGCCGCAGGCGTAGCTCGCTCCCGTCGGGGACGTAATCCAGTGACTGGATGCGGTTGCCCAGCTTCAGGTCGAGGGTCTGCGGGGTGACACCCTCGACGCCCTCGAAGAGGTACCACTCGCCAGTGCCGTCGACCCGCCGTGGCTCATTTTCTATGCCGTCGGTGTGGACAAGGAACTTCGTGGCACTGACGGTGCCGTCCGCGGCGAGGTCGAGCGTGGCCCCCGTCCCCGCGCAGTCCCCCTTCCAGTGGCCGATGACCTGGTTTCTGGTGACGGGCGGGAGGTCCTCGTCGTCCGCCGGGCCGCAGGCCGTGGCCAGTGCGAGAACCAGTGCGGCGCCTGCCACGTGCGACGGTCTTCCGCGAAAGGCGACCATCAGCGTTGCTCCCTCGTTTTTCGGTGACGGGCGGGAGGTCCATGCCCGCCGCCGCGACGCAGGCTGTGGCCAGCGTGAGAAAAACCTACCGTTGGGATACTTGTTCCCTGGTGTCCGGGCTAGGACCGGGGCCCTTCTGGGCGGGTGTGCCGCCCTCGTCGCAGCGGATCTGCCTAGGGGTTTGGGTGTGACGCGGCCATCACGTGTGACGGTGTGACGAGACGTCGGGCGGGAGCTCCCGAGTGCTCGGGCGCTTGTCGTCTCGCTTGTCGCTTGTCGCATCCCAGGTCAGAGCACGTTCTTCGGCCCTCTGAGGGGCCCGAGGCCCCATCGGCCGGTGTTACGAGCAAGAAGAGCACGCCATGGCGCGCGGTGCTCCTCTTGCTCGCAGCGCGAGCCCGACTTGGCGCGGCTGAGGACGAAGACCACCCGGCGGCGCGGGGGTGGTCTCTTTTCCTTCGGACTGCCGCAGCGTCCGCAGCGTCCTCACCCGCCCCTTACTAAGAGCACGCCGTGACCTGCGGAAACCTGCTCCTAGTAACAGGCGGTGGCCGGACGCTGCGGACACTGGCGGACGCTACACATTTTGTTTAGCGTCCACAGGAACAGTGCAGTTCAGAGGCGGTAAGAGAGGACCGGCGGACGCTGGGGACGCTGTTTTCCCTCAACTCTCTAGTAGTGGGAGGAGGGACGGCTTTTCCGGCGGGGGCAGGGGCGCGGTGGGCACGGCCGTCCTGCCCCCTGCGGAAAAGCCTCCAGAAGCCCCCGGAGCGGTAGAGGCCCGACGGCGCGCCCGCTGGTCTGCCGTCTGGCCCTTGGAATGCCGTCCTCGGACGCGTACGGGGCAAGGTGTCAGGCCGGGGTGTCAGAGGGTGTCAGCGTCAGGTGTCAGGCGGGTGTTAGAACGGGTGACACCCGCGTTTGCCTAGGGGGTTGGGTGTCAGGGGGCCGTAACGGCGTCAGGTGTCAGACGACCGTCAGGGCGGGGTGAGGCGTCTCGATGCGATGCTCTGGCGGTACTTCGCCGACATCGCACGCGACGGATGCGGGTGGGCGCCTCGAAGACGCGCGGCCGTAGGCCGCTCCTTCTTGCCCTTCCTCCCCCGGCGCGCCGACACGCTCATGCCCTTGTCGCTTGTCGCTTGTCGTGACAAGACGGGACCGTACTGCAGGGGTAGTCCGGAGCAGGCTCTGACCTGCGAGCCGACAAGCGACAAGACAAGCGACAAGTGGACCAGGCCCGTGGGTTAGCCCGGGCACGGCGAGGGACTACGATCTGACGATTTCTTGCCGGAGCTGGTGGGTGTAGCGACGCAGGAGGTCTAGCGTCTCTCGGAACTCGGCCCGGCGGTCGTCCCTGCCGTCGGTGGGCCGGGTGCTCCAGACCCGACGCGCGAGAGCATCGGCGAGATCGACGGTGTCGCTGGCACAGAGCAGGTAGAGGGCTGAGCGTGCTTCCTGCATCTGGTTCGCCAACTCGTTGGCTCCGGGACCGTCGTCACTCAGTTGTGTTTCCTTCAGGTAGTCCAGCAGCTGAACTACGGCCGTGTTGAAGCCGATCCCCGCTTTGAGCTTCTGCTCGCGGAGCCACATGCGGTCCTGTCGGCGCGCGGTGAACCACGAACCGAACACCGCCCCTATGAGGCCGATAGCGGCCCCGATGGCCACGGCCAGGATGTTCTCCACGGTCAGCTCCCCCCGACCTACAGCACCGCCAGGCTACAGAGGCCGCCGGAGGCGCCGGACTCGACGATCACCCTCACATGCCAAGCGTTCGGTGATCCGAACGAAGCGGCCTAGTCCCGGAACCTCTCTGGCACCTCCGAGGACGACCAACGACGACAGACAACGACCACCAACGACGGGTCGAACGCAGGTCAGTTGGGGTAACTAGCCCCCTGACCAGGGCCAAAAAACGGGCCCGCCAGACCCAGGGCAAGAAGAAGTAAGCAGCGCCGAACAAGCCCCCTACCTGCGAGTTCTCTGCTGGTAGGGGGCTTTGTGGTGGGGCTGGGCCGTCCCTGGGCCGTCAGTTGCTTGGCCGGGCCGTCAGGCGTTTCCGGCACGCCGCCATTCGTAGGCACCAGGTGATGTCTCGATGACCTCGCGAGGGAAGACCTCGCGCACTCGGGCGAGTAGGTCACGCTGCTCGCCGGCCCATGTTCCCGATGGTGCGAACAGCGGGACAGTGACCGTGACCCCTGACGACGGCCCGTCGTGAACAGACACACAGAGACCGCGGCTTTCGTCAGGCTTGAACTTCATCGAGGGAGTCCGCCCGGAGTTGAGCCACATGGCGAATCGACCGGACTCCAGGATCGTCAAGACGTCCTCCCAGTCCTCCAGGTCCTCAGGGAGGAGAGTCACTGAGAAGGTGGCGTTGACGGAGTCCGCCACGATGACGATCTCGCAGTCGAGGAGGTCGTGGCCGGTCAGGATTCCAGGCTGATGTCGGCCCACGACGCGCACGGAGACACTGTGACCGCTGGTGCCGGGTCTGTCGGCCAAGTGGATCAGATCGACGACGCCATCCGTGGAGTCCATGGTTTCCCTCCCGAAGTAACCAGGTCCGAGCATCCTGCCGCACCGCCCACAGACCTCACGGTTCGGGGCTCAGGCCCGCCACACGGCCCGTGACGTCCGCCACCTTCCACGGCAAGGTGATCTCGACCGGCGGGAACCGCTTTAGAGCAGCGTTCTTCCGAAGCCATCGCATCATGGGTACATGAGGCTGCAAGGCGAACCAGTGGTGGCGGTCAGGGCGTTGCTGTTGAACGAGCTGCGGTTCGATCCAGACGCCGTTTACGAGTTGGACCGTCCCATGCTGCTCCTCACTGGAGACCAGGTTCACCGCCAAGGCCAGCAAGTGGTCATCAAGCGTGCAGCCGGACACACGGAGAGACCAGCCGGCCACTGGGAGCCGTGGTGCTGGGAGTGGCGCCTCCTCTGAAGACTGAGTTGAGGCAGCCGCGCTCTGGACACCGCACAACAAGCGCACCAGAACGAGCGGGGAACAGAGGGGAATCACGTGAAGGGAGCGGGGCACTGCCGCACCGCGCCTGAGTTCATAAGTTCATCCTGGAGGAGGGGGAGATGTCGTCTCTAGGGATCACATGGACGTTGGGCAGTCACGGCTGGGCGAGCGTCAAGGTGGCTGATGATCATGGCGAGGCGGAGGCCATCGCTTCTTACATCACGGACGCGCCCGAGGAGTTCCTCTACGCCGTTGCCCGGCTCGTCCTCGGTGACGAGGACACACGCGCCGAGTTTGAGGGAGAGCCACAGGTGTACCGGTGGGTCTTCCACAGAGACGGATCTGTGGTCGATGCCCGTCTGGTCCTGGCCGACGACGCCAAAGCTCCTGAAAGCTCAGGGGTAGTTCTTTGGTCAGGCCGCCACACCGTCACCGCACTCGGGCGGTCCACTGTCCGGGCCTTCGATCGGATTGACTACGAGCAGGGCGAGGAAGGCTACGAAGCCCGATGGGGCCGGCCGTTTCCCCGAACCGAACTCGAAGCTCTGCGAACCGCGATGCGGTCGCACCAGAGAGCCACAGCTGCCAACGGCACCCCCTCAGTAACCACTGCCGGACAAGAGCCCCCTCCCCGCGAGCCCGCCGCAGGCAGGGGGCTCGTTGCTAGGCCGCGCCGTTGATGTCGGGTGCGATGAAGCGGCGGTGGAGGGAGTTGATCGTGGTGTTGGGGGTGCCCGTGAGGGCGGCCTTCTGGATGGCGGGGGCCAGGCGTTCCGCGAAGAAGGTTTCGAAGGCTTCCTGGGACTCCCAGACGTCGGTCACGTGGAGGCCCTGGTCGTCGAACCAGGCCACGTGGATCTGGCCGCCGGCCGCCGGGATCTCCTCCCAGTCGACCGCGTCCCGCACGGTGTCGTACTGCTCCGGAGTCACCTCAGGCCAGTGCATGGACATCACAATGGACATGCGCAATCCCCCTTTGTGCCGGTACCCGTATCGGCATGGGGATCGTTCCATCCGCCGGGGCTCGCCCGGCAGGGCGTGTGGAGGTGCGGCGCGACTGCCGGAAGCGCTCGCGCGCTTGTTGCTCGTTCGCTCGCCCTAGATCGTCAGGGGCACCGGGTGGATCTCGTCCGCCTTGTGGCCGGCGCGTTCGTGGATGCGCTGGACGGCTTCGGCGGACGGGGCCTCGGAGAGGCAGTAGACGGTGCCGGACTGGGGGTCGGCCCAGGCGCGCTCGAAGTGGACGTTCTCGTCCTTCTCTATGTCGAGGTCGGCCTTGTGGGCGGCGTGCAGCTGGTCCTCGGTGATGCCCTTCATCCCGTGGTGGACGTCCATGAACTTGGTCATCGCTCGCGCCTCCTCATTCCTTCCGCCCCCTTGCTCCCCTTGCTCTCCCCTTGCGCTCCTTTTCGCTTCCTCGCTCTCCCTCTCTCCTTTCATGCTGCGCCCGTACGGCCGTCCGGGCGACCCCGCGGAGGAACGGCGTCGCCGTCCGGAGCCCGGCGCACACATGAGTGAAGGGGACCCGTCACAAGTGACAGGCCCCCTTCTCCTGCGTATGCCCACTACGCCACGTGCGCCATGTACGCCATGTACGCCCGCTACGCCACGTACGAGAGCGACCGCGTACCAGTCACCCGCACTGGCACGGGTTCCCGGACTGGCACCCGCACGCGCATCCAGAGCCGCAGCCGCAGGCGCCGAAGAGGGGCAGGGTCTTGATGTCGGTGGGCTGATGGGTGTCCCGGACCTGTGTCGGGTCCGGGGTGCTGGGGCTGGAGCTGGCGGGGGATTCGGCCATGGTCCCTCCTCGAAGGCAGCAAAGGCGTCAAAGGCGACTGGAGGCGGCAAGCGCGGCATGGGCAGCGCACGCAGCAAGGCCGTACGGCATCGGATCAAGGCCGTACGGCATCGAACGCCGATGCCCGTGCCCCTTGGTCGCCCCATTGCACGCCCGTTCGGCCGGGCGCATCAACGGCGCATGGAGGCGTCCACACGCCCCGCCGGACCATCCAGCGCCGGAGCCCGGGCCACCGAGCCCGGCCACGCACCGCCCGCCGAAGCCCCCCGCCGGGGAGACCTACGCCTCCTCCACCCCCGCGATCGGCTGAACAGGCTGCACCGGCTGGATGTCCGCCTGCAGCTCGTCCGCGTGCTCGCCCGTCACCAGGTACACCACACGCTTGGCGACGGACACGGCGTGGTCGGCGAAGCGCTCGTAGTAGCGGCCGAGGAGGGTGACGTCGACGGCGGTCTCGATGCCGTGCTTCCAGCGGTCGTCCATGAGGTGCTGGAAGAGGGTGCGGTGGAGGAGGTCCATCGCGTCGTCGTCGCTCTCCAGCTGGAGCGCGAGGTCGACGTCCTTGGTGATGATGACCTCGGCGGCCTTCGCCATCAGACGCTGGGCGAGCTGGCCCATCTCCAGGATCGTGGCGTGCAGGTCGCGCGGGACCGTGTGCTCGGGGAAGCGGAGCCGGGTCAGCTTGGCCACGTGCTGGGCGAGGTCGCCGGAGCGCTCCAGGTCGGCCGACATGCGCAGCGACGTCACGACGATCCGGAGATCCGTCGCCACCGGCTGCTGCCTCGCCAGCAGGGCTATCGCGCGGGCTTCCAGGTCGTGCTGCAGGTCGTCGACCTTCTTGTCGGCCTCGATCACGCTCTCGGCCAGCTTCAGGTCGGCGTCGAGCATCGCCGTCGTGGCGCGCCCGATAGCCGACCCGACCAGTCGGGCCATCTCGACCAGGCCCTCACCGATCGAGTCAAGTTCCTCGTGGTACGCGTCCCGCATCAGGGTGTCCCTCTCTTACGTACGTCTGCTCGTGGGTAACCAGAAAAGCCCTGCCGAAAGCCGTTCCGCCAGGCCAGGACGACCGAACGCCGACTGAACACCGACGGTGAACGGTGACCGGGGGCCCGGATGAACCCCACGCTCCCACGTTCCGGCCCGTACGCGTCCGTTTCAGCCATCTCAAATGAACCAACACTGGCTCCAAGGTGAACTCTGGGCGACGAGTGTTCGAGGTCGCCCTCCGATCGCTGTGGGGATGTCCGACCTCGTGCCTAACCTGGATGCATGGACGTGAACGCGGCGGTCGCCGCAGCGGCAGCGATCGCCGGAGTACTTACCGGCGTCATCGCCATGCTGGCGTTCCGTGTCAGCGAGCGCGAGCAGAAGCGTCCCACCAGAACCTCTCTGCACACGGACCCGGTGCTGCCGCCGGGCGTCGACACCGTGCTGTCCGTGCTCCGCTCCTCCGCCGTCGTGCTCGACGAGGCCGACGCCGTCGTCAAGGCCAGCTCCGCCGCGTACGCCCTCGGTCTGGTGCGCGGGGGAAAGCTCGCCGTCGAGCCGATGTCCAAGATGGCCCGCGACACCCGCCGGGACGGCGAGATACGACAGGTCGAGCTGGACCTGCCCCGGCGCGGCACGGGACGCGGCGAGGCGCTCGCCGTCTCCGCGCGCGTCGCCCCGCTGGGCTCCCGGCTCGTGCTGCTCCTCGTCGAGGACCTCACCGAGGCCCGCCGGATAGAGGCCGTACGACGGGACTTCGTCGCCAACGTCAGCCATGAGCTGAAGACGCCCGTCGGTGCGCTCTCCCTCCTCTCCGAGGCCGTCATGGGGGCGTCGGACGACCCCGAGGCGGTGGAACGGTTCGCCGGGCGTATGCAGATCGAGGCCACCCGGCTCACCAACCTCGTGCAGGAGCTCATCGACCTCTCCCGGGTGCAGAACGACGACCCGCTGGAGGACGCCGAGCCCGTCCGGGTGGACGAGCTGGTCGCCGAGGCCGTCGACCGCTGCCGCCACCAGGCCGGCACCAAGCAGATCACCATGGCCGCCGGTGGCACCGCCGAGCTGCGCGTCTGGGGCAACCGGGGCCAGCTCGCCGCCGCCCTCGGCAACCTCGTAGAGAACGCCGTCAACTACTCCCCGGCCCGCACCCGCGTGGGCATAGCCGCGCGCCGGGTGACCGCGCCCGGCGGGGACCATATCGAGATCGCCGTGACCGACCAGGGCATCGGCATCTCGGACAAGGACAAGGAGCGCATCTTCGAGCGCTTCTACCGCGTGGACCCGGCCCGTTCCCGCCAGACCGGCGGTACGGGTCTCGGTCTCGCGATCGTCAAGCACGTGGCCGCCTCGCACGGCGGGGAGGTCACGGTGTGGAGCTCGGAGGGACAAGGCTCCACGTTCACCCTCAGGCTGCCGGAGGCGGGCGCGTCCCGCGACCGCGCGGACCCGCACCCGGACCTCGACGACGAGGACGGACAGCCTCACCCCGACCCATCCCCGTACGGACCGTACGACCCGCTTCCCGCCCCGGAGGTCCTTCCGTGACCCGAGTGCTCGTCGTCGAGGACGAGGAGTCCTTCTCCGACGCCCTGTCCTACATGCTCCGCAAAGAGGGCTTCGAGGTCGCCATCGCGACCACCGGGCCCGACGGCCTCGACGAGTTCGAGCGCAACGGAGCCGACCTCGTCCTCCTCGACCTGATGCTGCCCGGCCTGCCGGGCACCGAGGTCTGCCGTCAGCTGCGCGGCCGTTCCAATGTCCCGGTGATCATGGTGACCGCCAAGGACAGCGAGATCGACAAGGTCGTGGGCCTGGAAATAGGAGCCGATGACTATGTCACCAAGCCCTTCTCCTCCCGCGAGCTCGTCGCCCGTATCCGGGCCGTACTGCGCCGCCGCGGCGAGCCCGAGGAGGTCACCCCGGCCGCGCTGGAGGCCGGCCCCGTCCGTATGGACGTCGACCGTCACGTGGTCACTGTCTCGGGCTCCAAGGTCGACCTCCCCCTCAAGGAGTTCGACCTGCTCGAAATGCTGCTGCGAAACGCGGGCCGCGTCCTGACCCGTATGCAGCTCATCGACCGCGTCTGGGGCGCCGACTACGTGGGCGACACCAAGACCCTCGACGTCCACGTCAAGCGCCTCCGCGCCAAGATCGAGCCGGACCCGGGTGCCCCGAGGTACCTGGTGACGGTGCGCGGCCTCGGCTACAAGTTCGAGCCGTAGGCCGAGGGTCCGCGGTCACGCCGCAGGTCTGCCGTCACGGGTTCGCCGTACGCCGAAGGGCGGCACCCCCTCTCAGGGGTGCCGCCCTTCGGCGTACGTACGGGTGCGGCGGGGCTCAGTGGCCCGCGGTCTCCTCGGAGGCCCCGCTGGAGGAGGACGGGGAGGCCGTCGAGCCGGCGGCGGTGCCCTCCTCCTCGGTGGTGCCCTCCTCGGCGGACGGCGAGCCCGTGCCGGACGGCGACGGGGAGCCGGTGGTCTCCTCGGACGGCGCGGCGGAGGTGGCGGGGGCCTCGGGGATGTCGCTCGGGCCCCACTTCTCGAAGTAGTGCTCGGCGGGGACCACGAAGGCGCGCAGGCCGACCTCGCCGGTCTCGCTGAAGCTGAAGGTCACCTGCTGGGCGTTGCCGTCCTTGACCGTGTCGGTGACGTCCGTCAGGACCGCGGAGGCGTTGCCCTCGCCGCCCAGGATCACGGAGCCGCCGGCCGGGACGACGACCTTGCCGCCCTTGCCCTCGCCCTTGGCGGGCGTCAGCTCGGCGGAGCCGGCGCCGTCCACGGTGACGGAGTCCAGGATCTGGTCGGTCGTGGCGGTGTTGAAAAGCGTCGCGGACACCACGGCGGGACCCTTGGTCTCGGTACCGGGCTGGGTGACCACGATCGCGTTCTGAATCTTGATGTCGCCGACGCTGGTGGCCGCGTTGTCCGGCTTGATCTCCAGCGTCTGGGCGTTGTTGCCGGCGGCGCACGCGGCGAGTGAGGCGATCGAGAACGCGATGGCGGCGGCGGCGAGGGCGCCGCGTCGAAGGCTGCTGCTCACGGCGGCGGCAACTCCTAGAACGTGGGCGGTACGTGGTCTGTAGCGGCCTTAGGTTACCGAGCCGTTCCGCCGCCGCCGCACCCGACCCTCCCCAAGTCCCCGGCAAGTCACGGGAGGCACGCGAGCAAGTCACGGGAGGCACGCGAGGCAATTGGCGGAGCACCGCCCGCACGCCTGTCCGGCATTCACATAACCACCATCCGACTTGCCGCCGCCGGGCCCTGGATTTCCGCTCAGGAATGAGGGGAGGTAGGGGAAATCGATCAGCCGCCGGAACAGCCTCAGAACACGATCCGGTAACGGCGGAACAGGACCCCCGGATCGAACTCCTTGATCAATTCCGGATTCGTCTCGTACCCGACTCCGCTCACCGAACGGAGTAGCGTAAGTCGCACACTTGGGCTCGGACAAAGCGGGACGTTCGGTCGCTCGTGGAGCCCTCCGGATGCGTGTAACGTACGCGTTTCACTCCGCCCGGACAGCCGCTCCGACCTGCGAATACCCTCTTCCGTTCGGTCCCCGCAGCACGTTCCTGTCGCAGTTGTCAAGCCCCGAGATGCGCCCTGACCTGCGAAAACGCCATTCAGAACACGCCGTTTCCGTGTTACCCTGGATAGCCACGGAAGGGGTACCTGTCACATGACGTTCAAGGTTGGCGACACCGTGGTCTATCCCCATCACGGGGCCGCGCTGATTGAGGCCATCGAAACTCGCCAGATCAAAGGCGTGGACAAGACCTACTTGGTGCTCAAGGTCGCTCAGGGCGACCTGACGGTGCGTGTGCCAGCGGACAATGCGGAGTTCGTCGGCGTACGTGATGTGGTCGGTCAAGACGGCCTGGACCGGGTCTTCGAGGTGCTGCGCGCACCGTATGCCGAGGAGCCCACGAACTGGTCGCGTCGCTACAAGGCAAACCTGGAGAAGCTCGCCTCCGGCGATGTCATCAAGGTCGCGGAGGTTGTGCGCGATCTGTGGCGTCGAGAGCGTGAGCGCGGACTGTCCGCCGGTGAGAAGCGCATGCTCGCCAAGGCCCGCCAGATCCTGGTGAGCGAGCTCGCCCTCGCGGAGAACACGAACGAGGACAAGGCCGAGGCCCTGCTCGACGAGGTCCTCGCGTCCTGAACTGACTGCATCCTCGAACTGACCTGGGGCAGGCAGCCAGCCCGCTCAGCCGTTCAGTGCAGCAGCACATCGAAATGCCGCGGTGCCCGATGACGTACGTATTGTCGCCGGGCGCTGCGGCATGTTCGTACCCGGATGCCGTACGCCTGAATGGGGTCCCCGATACTTGGCGATACCCGGTATGCCCCGGTGCTCATCGGTACTTCGATTCGGTACTTCAGTACTGAACCACCGATTACTCGTACTTGGCGTGCCGGGCCCGGGCAGCTGGCTCGACCAGATGTCACGGAAGGGTCCGGTCAAGGTGTCGCGCCCGGCACGCTGTGGCCATACCCACGTAGGCCGAGCACACAAACCTGACAGGAACCGATGTCTGACGATTCGCGCCCTTCGCCTTCCGGAACCGGTACGGCAACCCGTACGGCGGCCGTGATTCCGGCCGCCGGCCGGGGCGTACGCCTCGGTCCGGGCGCCCCCAAAGCGCTACGCGCGCTGAACGGCACCCCGATGCTGATCCACGCGGTGCGGGCCATGGCCGCGTCCCGTGCCGTCTCCCTCGTGATCGTCGTGGCGCCGCCCGACGGCGCGCCCGAGGTCAAGACCCTGCTCGACGCGCACGCCCTGCCCGAGCGGACCGATTTCCTCGTCGTCCCCGGGGGCGAATCCCGCCAGGAGTCGGTGAAACTCGGCCTGGACGCCCTCCCTCCCGGCTTCGACATCGTCCTCGTCCACGACGCGGCCCGTCCGCTCGTGCCCGTCGACACGGTCGACGCCGTCATCGAGGCCGTACGGGACGGGGCGCCGGCCGTGGTGCCCGCGCTGCCGCTCGCCGACACGGTCAAGGAGGTCGAGCCCGCGGACGCGCCGGGTGCGCCGGAGCCGGTCGTCGCCACGCCGTCGCGGGCGCGGCTGCGGGCCGTGCAGACGCCGCAGGGGTTCGACCGGGAGACGCTGATCCGGGCGCACACGACGGTCACCGGGGAGGTGACCGACGACGCGAGCATGGTGGAGCGGCTCGGGCTGGGGGTCGTGGTCGTGCCCGGCCACGAGGAGGCGTTCAAGGTGACCAGGCCGCTGGATCTGGTGCTCGCGGAGGCGGTTCTGGCGCGCAGGAGGCTGAACGATGGGTTCTGAGACGACGCCGGTGGCCGTGCCGGGGGCCGTCGTGTTGCCGCAGGTCGGGATCGGTACCGACATCCACGCCTTCGAGGAGGGGCGGGAGCTGTGGTGCGCCGGGCTGAAGTGGGAGGGCGAGGGGCCGGGGCTGGCCGGGCACTCCGACGCGGATGTCGTGGCGCACGCGGCCTGCAACGCGCTGTTCTCCGCCGCCGGTCTCGGCGACCTGGGACAGCACTTCGGGACCGGACGGCCCGAGTGGTCCGGGGCCTCGGGGGTGACGCTGCTGGCGGAGGCCGCGCGGATCGTGCGGGACGCCGGGTTCGTGATCGGGAACGTGGCCGTGCAGGTGGTCGGGGACCGGCCGAAGATCGGGAAGCGGCGGGACGAGGCGCAGAAGGTGCTCTCCGAGGTCGTGGGCGCGCCGGTGTCGGTATCGGGGGCCACGACCGACGGGCTCGGGTTTCCCGGGCGGGGGGAGGGGCTGATGGCGGTGGCCACGGCTCTGGTTGTGCGGACGGGGTGACGTGAGCCGTTCGGGTGCGGGGGCGTCGTGGTTTCTCGCGCCGCTCCCCGCGCCCCTTCGATGGGCCTGCGGCCCTCGAAAGGGCGGCCGGTGTGCGTACGTCACGAATCTGTTGTCCTTGGGGGTAAGGGCTCGGGGCACGGCCGCTGGCCCACTACCCTGGGAAGCGTGACTATTCGCCTGTACGACACCAGCGCCCGGCAGATTCGTGACTTCGCCCCGCTCACGCCGGGTTGTGTCTCGATCTACCTGTGTGGCGCCACGGTGCAGGCGGCCCCGCACATCGGGCACATCCGGTCGGGGCTCAACTTCGACATCATGCGCCGGTGGTTCGAGTACCGCGGGTACGACGTGACGTTCGTCCGGAACGTCACGGACATCGACGACAAGATCATCGCGAAGTCGGCCGACCAGGGCCGCCCCTGGTGGTCGATCGGGTACGAGAACGAGCGCGCGTTCAACGACGGGTACGACGTGCTCGGTTGCCTGCCGCCGACCTACGAGCCGCGTGCCACCGGGCATGTGACCGAGATGGTCGAGATGATGCGCGGCCTGATCGAGCGCGGGCACGCGTACGAGGCCGACGGGAACGTCTACTTCGACGTGCGGTCGTTCCCCGAGTATCTGCAGCTGTCCAACCAGGAGCTCGACAACCTCCTGCAGCCCTCGGGCGAGGGAGAGACCGGGAAGCGCGATTCGCGTGACTTCGCCATGTGGAAGTCGGCGAAGCCGGGAGAGCCGACCTGGGAGACGCCCTGGGGACGCGGGCGCCCGGGGTGGCACCTGGAGTGCTCGGCCATGGCGCACAAGTACCTGGGCAGCGCCTTCGACATCCACGGCGGCGGCCTCGACCTGATCTTCCCGCACCACGAGAACGAGATCGCGCAGGCCAAGGCGTACGGCGACGACTTCGCCAAGTACTGGGTGCACAACGCCTGGGTCACCATGAGCGGCGAGAAGATGTCCAAGTCGCTCGGGAACAGCGTCCTGGTCTCCGAGATGGTCAAGCACTGGCGGCCCATCGTCCTCCGCTACTACCTGGGCACCCCGCACTACCGCTCGATGATCGAGTACAGCGAGGACGCCCTGCGCGAGGCCGAGTCGGCGTTCGCCCGTATCGAGGGGTTCATCCAGCGGGTCATCGAGAAGGCCGGCGGCGTCGTCGAGCCCGCGGCCGAGGTGCCGCCGGCGTTCGCCGAGGCGATGGACGACGACCTGGGGGTGCCGCAGGCGCTCGCCGTCGTCCACACCACGGTCCGGCAGGGCAACAGCGCGCTGGCCGCCGACGACAAGGAAGAGGCCGTGGCACGGCTCGCCGAGGTGCGGGCCATGCTCGGCGTACTCGGCCTCGACCCGTTGGACCCGCACTGGGCCGGTGACGGCGGCGACCGCGGCGAGGACCTCCACGGGGTCGTCGACACGCTCGTCGGACTGGTCCTCCAGCAGCGCGAGGCCGCCCGTGCCCGTAAGGACTGGGCCACCGCGGACGCCATCCGCGACCAGCTCAACCAGTCGGGTCTGGTCATCGAGGACAGCCCGGACGGCCCGCGCTGGACGCTCGGCCCGCGCTGAGCCGGACGAATCACCTCCGGTCACCTTGATCGATTGTGCCGCCCGGCCGTCCGGGCGGCACACTGCATTGAGCACACTTGATTCAGCGCACTTGATTGAGCGCACTTGATTACGTACACACGCACGCTTCGCAGAGACGGGTAGGTCATGGCCGCTAACAACCGCCGCATGTCCGGCAAGAAGGGCGCGCAGGTCGGCAGTGGCGGCCAGCGGCGCAAGGGTCTCGAGGGCAGGGGCCCGACCCCGCCCGCCGAGATGCGCAAGAAGCACAAGGCGAACCGCATCGCCAACGCCAAGGCGAAGCAGGCCGCACGCCGCCCCACGCCGCGTGGCCGGGGCGGCAAGGGCACGTCCGAGATGGTCGTGGGCCGCAACCCGGTCGTCGAGGCGCTGCGCGAGGGCGTGCCCGCCTCCACGCTCTACGTCCAGCAGTTCATCGACAACGACGAGCGGGTCCGTGAGGCGCTGCAGCTCGCGGCCGAGCGCGGCGGCATCAACCTCATGGAGGCGCCGCGGCCCGAGCTGGACCGCATGACCAACGGGCTCAACCACCAGGGCCTCGTCCTCCAGGTCCCGCCGTACGAGTACGCGCACCCCGAGGACCTGGTGAACGCCGCGTTCGACGAGGGCGAGGACCCGCTGATCGTCGCCCTCGACGGGGTGACCGACCCGCGCAACCTCGGCGCCGTCGTCCGGTCCGTCTCCGCGTTCGGCGGCCACGGCGTCGTCGTACCCGAGCGGCGCGCGGCCGGCATGACCGCCGGCGCCTGGAAGACGTCCGCCGGCACGGCCGCCCGTACGCCCGTCGCCCGCTGCACCAACCTCACGCGCGCGCTGGAGGCCTACAAGAAGGCCGGCGTCGTCGTGGTCGGCCTCGCCGCCGACGGCGAGGCCGAGATCGGCGACCTGGAGGCCCTCAGCGGCCCGGTCGTCATCGTGGTCGGCAGCGAGGGCAAGGGCCTGTCCCGCCTCGTCGGCGAGACCTGCGACCACCGGGTGCGGATTCCGATGCCGGGTGGGGCGGAGTCGTTGAACGCGGGTGTCGCGGCGGGAGTTGTGCTGTACGAGGCGGCTCGGCGCCGGGCGTAAAACGCGTCCTAGCTGGGGGTTCGGGATGTTCTGGATCTGTTCTGGATCACCTTGACGGGGTCCGGACAGATCGGGGCGGTCAAAGCAGTGTCCTAACGACACGTCACTCGGTTAGATGAGTGTGGACACCAGAACACCCCGCACACCCACGGGGGACCGTTCGTCGGGATTCGACTCGGGATTCGACGACGCTCCCGCGCTGAGCATGGTGAAGGTGCCGAGCGATCCGGCGCAGGTCATCGTCAACCACGCGAGTTTCCGCGTTCAGTTGGGCGTTTCCACGCGTGCGTCCCCGCGCATCGCACGGCACTTGAGCGCCTCCGACGAGACCACGCGCATCCCCGTCGTGGGCACGGCGGGGCGCTCCGGCGCGCCCGCCGCCGGGCGCCGGCGCGCGCCGGTCGTCTGGAGCGGAAAGTCCGCGCCGGACGACACCGGAGCCCACCGCCTCCTCCAGGCGGTACGCGGCGGCGTCGTCGGCGGTGCCCCCGACCCGCTGAGCGACACCGGCTCGACCCAGGTCATCCCCCGCGTCGACGGACCGGGCAGCGGTGGCTACGACACCGAGAGCGGCCGGTACGGCGACGAAAGCAGGCGCTACGGCGCCGACTTGACCGTCGAGACCGTCGAGACGCCCATCGTCGGCAGCCAGCGCACCCACGGCGACCACGCCGCCGACGGGACCCGGTTGCTGCCCACCATGCGCACGGTCGACAGCGCGTACGACGAACCCCGGTACGAGCAGGCGCGGTACGGCCAGGACGCCTACGCCGACGGGGAGTTCGCGGACTCGTACGACGGCGACGGCGACGGCGGCGAGGGCGGCGGCGAGCGGAGCGGGCGGCGGGCCGGCAACGAGCCCGTCCGGCACGCCTATTACCCCGGCCGCCGGATGAACCTCGGCGTGGTGCTGCTGCCGCTGCGCGTCTTCCTCGGCTTCATCTCCGTCTACGCCGGCATGGGCAAGCTCTGCGACCCGCACTACTTCGACGGCGGCAAGCGCGGCTCCATGGTGAAGTGGCTCAACACCCTTCACCCATGGGAAGTCGCCGAGCCACTGCGGCAGTTCGCCCTCGAACACCCGGTGGGCTCCGGGCTCGTCATCGCCTTCGCACAGGTCATCGTCGGTGTGCTGACCGTCCTCGGACTCTGGCAGCGGGTCGCCGCCGGCGTCGGGGCACTGCTGTCGGCCGCGCTGCTCGTCACGGTCAGCTGGAAGACCGTCCCCGTCTACGAGACGCCCGACATCATCTACCTCGCCGCCTGGTCCCCGCTGATCATCGCGGGCGCGCCGGTGTACTCCGTCGACGGGCGGCTCGCGGGCGGCGCCTGGCGCACGCTCGGGCCGCGCGCCGACATCTGGGAGCTGCGGCGCTACGTACTGCGCCGGGGCGCGCTGATCACCGCGATCGTCGTCGGGCTGACGCTGCTCGTGGGGTCCGTGCTCGGCGGGGCCGTACGGGACGCCGACCGCATCGTCGTTCCCGGGCCGGGGGAGGCGCCGCGCAACGAACTGCCGGGGTCGCCGCTGCCGGGTGAGCCGACGAAGCGGCGCGAGAACAGCCCCTCGGCGTCCAACTCGCCCACCGCGGGCGCGACTTCGGCGGAGCCTTCGCAGGAGGCGACTACGCCGGGGGCCACGCGGGACACCGGGGCGGTCACCGGGGGGGAGCCGAGTCAGACGCAGGGGGCGACGGCCGGGCAGGTGCCGCCGCGGCAGTCCTCGCCGGTTGAGCAGCAGGTGCCCAGTACGACTGCGGGGCCGAGCTCCAGTGGGGGTGCCTCCGGCGGGACGACCGGTGGGGCTACCGGGTCCACCGGGGGGTCTACCGGGGGGAGTTCCTCGGGTGGGCAGCCTGGGCTTGTTGGGGGGCTGCTCGGGTAGGTCGCGTCGGCTGTGCCGGCTGATGTGGAGATGGGCCCCGCGGGTTGGTTGCGGGGCCCATTGCCGTGCGTGCGGTGCGTTGTTCGGGGCGCCTGAGGGCTCGGGGGTGCGGGTGGGTTGGCGGGTGCGGGTGCGGGTGCGTTGGGGCTGGTCGCGCAGTTCCCCGCGCCCCTTGGGAGGAGGGGGCCGGGGGTTGTTCGGCGCCCTGATGCGGCTGCGGGCCTCAACGACCCGGCAACCTCCAACGCCCGCATCGACCCTCTAACGCCTCAGTGGTCCTCTAACGGCCCAGCGCCGCCAGTTCCTTCGCGGCCTCTGTCAGGTCCTTGGCCGTGTCGATGGCTCGCCAGTAGGCGCCCTGGGGGATGGGGAAGCCCGCGAGGCGGCGTTCTCGGGCCAGGCGGGGGAAGGTGGTGCGTTCGTGGTCGCCGAGGGTGGGGAGGAGGTCGGCGAAGTCGGGGGAGAAGACGTAGACGCCGGCGTTGATCTCGTACGTCGTGGGCGGGGCCTCGATGAAGTCCGTGACGCGGCCGAAGCCGTCCGTCTTCACCGCGCCCCAGGGGATACGGGGGCGGGCCAGGGCGAGCGTGGCGAGGGCGTCGCGTTCGGTGTGGAAGTCCGCCATGTCGCGGAGCGAGAAGCGGGTCCAGATGTCGCCGTTGGTGGCGTACCAGGGCTGGTCGGGGTGGGGGAGGTGGGAGGCGGCGTACTTGAGGCCTCCGCCGCGGCCCAGGGGTTCCGTCTCCACGACCGTGGTGACGCGGACCGGCAGGTCGGCCGAGTCCAGCCACTTCTGCAGGACATCGGCGAGATGGCCGCAGGAGACGACCACGTCGGTCACGCCCTCCTCGGCGAGCCAGGTGAGCTGATGGCCGATGATCGGGGTGCCCGTACCGGGGATCTCGACCATGGGCTTGGGCCGGTCGTCGGTGTACGGACGCAGCCGGGAGCCCTGGCCACCGGCGAGGACCACGGCTTGAACGGGGCGCGACGCGGCGTTCGGATCGGTCATGACCGAACTGTACGTGGCGCCCCGTTCGTGGGAGCACGGCCCTGGGATCGGTATACGGAGTGGAAGCGGGGCGGTATACGGGGGGCGAGCCCTGGACCCATGGACCCATGAAGCCCTGGAGCCCTGGAGCCCTTGGGGGTTCTGCGGAGCCGCTGGGGGATCCTGCGGAGCCGCTGGGATGGCTGGGGTGCTGGGGGGACGCCGGGGACGCCTCAGAGACTCCGGGAGGCGTCGGGGAGCCTCTGCGGCCCTGTGGAGCCCTCGGCGGCGCCCTGTGCGGCCCTCGGCTGTGCCGCGCGGCGTTCAGCCGTACTGGGAGGTCCTCAGCCGTACCGGGCAGTCCTCAGCCGTACTGGGCAGTCCTCAGCTGTACTGGGCGGCCACTCCTGTCGCGAAGGACGTGTCGCAGACCGGGCGGGCGAAGGACTGCGCGCGGGTGGGGCCGTAGGCGCGGACGGCGGCGCGGCCGAGGGCGCGGGCGATGGACGTGCAGTGCCTCGCCAGCGACGGCCGGCCGTTCACCGCCTGCTGGAGGTGGGTGAGGGCGACGCCCGGGTCCTCCTCCTGGAGCTCCACGAGGAGCTTGTCGCGCAGCACCTCGTGCGGGGCGCGGGTCTTGGCGCGCTGGGAGACCTCGGAGGCGGCGAGCACCGACTCCGCGGGCTCGGCGCCCGACCAGTTGACCCGGGTGACCGCGAGGGTGCCGGAGAGGACCATGACGACCGGCAGGACCAGGGCCAGGGAGCGGCCGATCCGGCGGGCGGGGCCGCGGCCGTGCCGCGTCCGTTGGGTGTGGGTGTGGGTGTGCTTCACGCGAGTGAGGGTAGCGCGGGGTAGTGATATGGCGACATTGGGTCACCGGTATGGGGGATGTCGAAGCGCCGTTTTCCGGGTGGCAGGTTGACGCACACTGGTCGAAATGAACCTGTTTGCCGGGGTAGTTGGGGGCAAGGAAAAAGGCCCCGCGGATGTTTGCGGGGCCTTCTTCGTCAACCTGGGTGATTTATCCCGGGCTGGTGGTTTCGCGAACGGTCACGGACGCGCCGTGTCCGGTTCAGTCGGAGAGACGCTCGCCCGTGGAGGTCGAGAACACGTGGTTCTCGCCCGGACGCGGCACGACGTGCAGCGTCGCGCCCTTCTCCGGGACCTGACGGCCGTTGACGCGGACCACGAGGTCCTTGGTCTCGCCGCCGACCTCGGCGGTGCCGTAGACGTAACCGTCGGCGCCGAGCTCCTCGACGACGTTGACGGTGACGGCGAGGCCGGCCGGGGCGTCGTCGGTGTCCTTCGACAGGGCGGAGGCGACGCTGCCGTCGTGCTCGACGATGTCGAAGTGCTCGGGGCGGACACCGACGGTGACGGTGGTGTCACCCTTGTCGGAGGCGGCCTTCAGGGCCTCACGGTTGACCGGGACGACGCTGTTGCCGAACTTCACACCGCCGTCGGTGATCGGGACCTCGACCAGGTTCATGGCCGGGGAGCCGATGAAGCCGGCGACGAAGAGGTTGGCCGGGCGGTCGTACATGTTGCGCGGGGTGTCGACCTGCTGGAGCAGACCGTCCTTCAGCACGGCGACGCGGTCGCCCATCGTCATGGCCTCGACCTGGTCGTGGGTGACGTAGACGGTGGTGATGCCGAGGCGGCGCTGGAGCGACGCGATCTGCGTACGGGTCGAGACACGGAGCTTGGCGTCGAGGTTCGACAGCGGCTCGTCCATGAGGAAGACCTGCGGCTCACGCACGATGGCGCGACCCATGGCGACACGCTGGCGCTGACCACCGGAGAGGGCCTTCGGCTTGCGGTCCAGGTACTCGGTGAGGTCGAGGATCTTCGCGGCCTCCTCGACCTTCTGCCGGATCTCCGCCTTGTTGACGCCGGCGATCTTGAGCGCGAAGCCCATGTTGTCGGCGACCGACATGTGCGGGTACAGCGCGTAGTTCTGGAACACCATGGCGATGTCCCGGTCCTTCGGCGGCAGGTGCGTGACGTCGCGGTCACCGATGCGGATGGCGCCGCCGTTGACGTCCTCGAGCCCCGCGAGCATGCGGAGCGAGGTGGACTTGCCGCAACCGGACGGGCCGACCAGGACGAGGAACTCGCCGTCCTCGATCTCGATGTCGAGACCGTCGACGGCGGGCTTCGTGGAACCCGGGTAGATCCGGGTCGCCTTGTCGAACGTAACTGTGGCCATGGGTCGTAGGCCCCCTTCACCGGCAGGAACGTGCCGGACGATCCGTTGTAAAGGTGGTGATCCACCAGGGCTGCGCCGAGGTGGTGTAGTCCACGGGAGTGGATTGGGTCAGGACGGTACCTCCCGTTCACCTGGTCTGTCAGTACCTGGGCCGCTGTGAACTTCGCGGAAATTTTCGACGAGCAGGCCCTGTGACGTGGGTACACTGCACGGGCGCCCCCGCGAGGGGCCATGCCTCCTTAGCTCAGCTGGCCAGAGCAACGCACTTGTAATGCGTAGGTCGTCGGTTCGAATCCGACAGGGGGCTCCGGGATCCCGGGTCGTGATGGCGGCCCGGGATTTTTTGTTGGTGGGGGTGGGGTGGGTCAGCGGAGTCGGTGGCCGAGTTCCAGGTCTTTCGGGTCGAGGGTGCGGCCCTCTTCGATTTCCCAGATGGCGTTCTGGAGGAGGCGGGCGAGGGTCCAGGATCGGGCCCGGTCGCGGTTGAGGGCCAGGACGTCGGTCATCGCGTCGAAGCGCCAGGGGATGTCGGCCGGGTCGAAGCGGTTGTTGAGGGCGGGCCAGAGTTCGAAGGCGGGGTCGCCGGCCAGGGGTTTGGGGTCGATGGCGAGCCAGGGGGCGCGGTCGGCGGCGAGGACGTTGTCGAAGTGCAGGTCCCAGTGGAGGAGGCGGTCGCCGGGGTCCGGCATGACCTCGCGGAGCGCCGCCGCGCAGTCCTCGATCAGGCGGCGGTCGGCGGGGTCCGGGATGCGGGCCAGTACGGGGGGCGTGCGGTCCAGCATGTTCGTGGCGATGTCGGACAGGCGGCGCAGGTTCGGCGGGGCGGGTGTGGCGGTCAGGTGGGCCAGCAGGCGGGCGATGACCAGGACGGCTTCGCGGGTGTCCGGCTCGTGGGACAGCATGCGGGCCGGGTCGAGGCGTTCGAGCAGCATCGTGCCCGTGTCGGGGTCGTGGCGCAGGAGTCGTACGGCGCCGTCGCCGTCCCAGAGGCGCAGGGCGACCGGCTCGCCCTCGCTCTCGGCGTCCAGGATCTGGAGTTTGAGGACCGCCGGGGTGTCGTCGGTCGTCCGGATCACGGGGAGGACCAGGGCGCACATGCCGTGCATGGGGTGGCCGTCGAGGCGTAGGTCCCAGCGGGCCAGGAAGTCGGCGGTCAGGCGCGGGAGGTCCGCGACGAACTTCCGGCCCGCCTCTCCGTTGATCTCTGTCTGAGTCTCGGCCAGTTCCTCCGGAACATCGATCATGCGGGCGACCCTACGCGCGGCCTGTCCCGGATTCCTTTGGATTTCCGGGTCGGGGGCGGTCGTACGCTGCGGAATCCGTAGGAGACAGGGCCCGCCGACAGGGGTTAGCGTCCGGCCATGAGCAGCTCGCAGCGCACCTCGCAGGCCCCCTCGGACGCGGTCGCCGGTGCCGTCAACGGTGGGATCTCCTTCTGGTACGCGCAGGCCGGGATTCCGGTTCCCAGGGAGCCGTTGTCGGGGGACGTGTCCGTCGACGTGGTGATCGTGGGGGGTGGGTACACCGGGTTGTGGACCGCGTACTACCTCAAGAAGGCCGACCCCGGGCTGCGGGTCGTCGTTCTGGAGCAGAAGTTCTGTGGGTACGGGGCTTCGGGGCGTAATGGTGGGTGGCTCTACAACGGGGTCGCGGGGCGGGACCGGTATGCGCGGCTGCACGGGCGGGAGGCCGCCGTGCGGTTGCAGCGGGCCATGAACGAGACCGTCGACGAGGTCGTGAGGGTGGCGGGGGAGGAGGGGGTCGAGGCGGATGTTCATCGGGGTGGGGTGCTCGAAGTCGCTTATACCCCGGCGCAGTTGGGGCGGCTCAAGGCCTTTCATGAGCATGAGGTGGCCTACGGGGAGGACGACCGCGAGCTGTACGGGGCCCGGGAGACGGCCGAGCGGATCAGGGTCGCGGACGCGGTGGGGTCGACGTGGACGCCGCACGGGGCGCGGCTGAATCCGGTGAAGCTGGTGACGGGCCTTGCGGACGTCGTGGAGGGGCTGGGGGTCGTCGTGCATGAGCTGACGCCGGTCACCGAGATCCGGCCGGGGCGCGCGGTCACGCCGTACGGGACCGTCCGGGCGCCCCATGTGCTGCGCTGCACGGAGGGCTTCACGGCGAACCTCAAGGGGCAGCGGCGGACCTGGCTGCCGATGAACTCGTCGATGATCGCCACCGAGCCGCTGACCGCCGGGCAGTGGGCGACGATCGGCTGGGAGGGCCGTGAGGCGCTCGGCGACATGGCGCACGCGTACATGTACGCCCAGCGCACCGCCGACGACCGGATCGCGATCGGTGGCCGCGGGGTGCCGTACCGCTTCGGGTCGCGGACGGACAACGACGGGCGTACGCAGACGGCGACGATCGAGGCGTTGTACGGGATCCTCGTGCGGTTCTTTCCCTCGTTGACGGGGGTGAAGGTCGACCATGCCTGGTCCGGTGTGCTCGGGGTTCCCCGGGACTGGTGTGCCACGGTCACCCTCGACCGGGCTACGGGGCTGGGGTGGGCCGGTGGTTACGTCGGCTCCGGAGTCGCCACCACCAATCTCGCCGCCCGTACGCTCCGTGATCTGGTCCTGCGGGACTCCGGGCAGGGCGGGGCGACCGAGCTGACCTCGCTGCCGTGGGTGAACCACCGGGTGCGCAAGTGGGAGCCGGAGCCGTTGCGTTGGGTGGGGGTGCAGGGGATGTACGCGACGTATCGCACCGCCGACCGGCGGGAGGCCGCCTCGAACAGCGCCGGGTCGTCGCGGTTGGCGCGGCTGGCGGATCGGGTGGCGGGGCGGTAGCGACGACGGTGACATGAGTGGTGGCCCCCGCCCGGTCCGGGCGGGGGCCACCGGCTTGTGGGCGGCTTGTGGGCTCGGGGTCAGGTGGTGGTGTGTTTCGGGGCCTTCGCCGTGATCATCGTCGCGGCGACGGTGGCCGCGAGGAGGAGGACGCCGGCGGCCCACCAGAGGGCGACGGTGTAGCCGTGGACGACGCTCTCGCGGACGGCGGTGGGGCCGTGGGCCGCGAGGTAGGCCGTGCCGGTGGTGGTGGCGATGGTGTTCAGCAGGGCCGTGCCGAGGGAACCGCCGACCTGCTGGGCGGTGTTGACGGTGGCGGAGGTGACGCCCGCGTCGTGCGGGGCGACCCCGGCGGTGGCGGTGGAGAAGACCGGCATGAAGGTCATGCCCATCCCGAGGCCCATCAGGATCAGGGCCGGGAGGATGCCGGTGGTGTACGAGGAGTCGACTGTGAGCCGGGTCAGGATCAGCATGCCGGTCGCGGCCAGCAGCGTTCCCGGGACCATCAGCCGCCGGGGTGGCACGCGCTGCATCAGGCGGGCGGCGATCTGGGTCGAGCCGGTGATGATCGCGGCGGTGAGGGGGAGGAAGGCGAGGCCCGTCCGGACGGGTGAGTAGGCGAGGACGACCTGGAGGTAGTAGGTCATGAACAGGAACATGCCGAACATGCCGACGGTCGCCAGGGAGATCGTCAGGATGCAGCCCGCCCGGTCGCGGTCCTTGACGATGCGGAGCGGGAGCAGGGGGTGCGGGGCCCTTTGCTGCCACAGGACGAAGCCGGTGAGCAGGGCGGTGCCCGCCGCGAGGAGGGCCAGGACCCCGGTGTCCGTCCAGCCGCGCGGCTCGGCCTCGGCGAAGCCGTAGACGAGGGCGACGAGGCCGGCGGAGCCGAGGAGGACGCCGGGGATGTCGAGGCGGGCGCCGGTGCGGTGGGGGCGGTCGTGGCGCAGGACGGTCGCGCCGACGAGGGCGACGACGGCGATGGGGACGTTGACGTACAGGCACCAGCGCCAGTCCAGGTACTCGGTGAGCAGTCCGCCCGAGATCAGGCCGATCGCCGAACCGCCGCCCGCGATGGCCCCGTAGATGCCGAACGCCTTTCCGCGTTCCGCCGGGTCCGCGAAGGTGGTGGTGAGGAGGCTGAGGGCCGAGGGGGCGAGGACGGCGGCGAAGACGCCCTGGAGGGCGCGGGCCGCGAACAGCGTCCCGGACGTGCCGGCCGCGCCGCCGAGCGCGGAGGCCGCGGCGAAGCCGGCCAGCCCGATGACGAAGGCGCGCTTGCGGCCGACCAGATCCGAGATCCGGCCGCCCAGGAGCAGCAGTCCGCCGAACGCCAGCGTGTAGGAGGTGATCACCCATTGCCGGCTGCCGTCCGACATGCCCAGGTCCCGCTGCGCGGACGGCAGCGCGATGTTCACGATCGTCGCGTCCAGGATCACCATCAGCTGGGCGAGCGCGATGACGACGAGGGCCCACCAGCGGCGGGGGTCGGGGGCGGGATGCGTGTCCGTCGCGGGGGCGGGGGCGGGAGCGGGGGTTGTGCGGGTGTCCGTCGGGGGCGCGGACCCGGTCCCGGGCGCGGGCGTGGGCTGGGGCTCGGCCCCGGTCCCGGGCTCGGGTGAGTCCCGGCCGGGGCGCCTCGTGGGTGTGGTCACGGCTCCAGCACCACCTTTCCGGTGGTGCCCCGGTTCTCCAGGGCTCGGTGGGCGGCGGCCGCCTCGGCGAGGGGGAAGCGGTGGACGGCGGGGGTGAGGCGGCCGGCGCCGGCTTCGGAGAGGGCGCGGAGTTCGAGGGTGCGGATGGGGTCGGGGCCGCCCGCGCGGCGGCGCATCTCCTCGCCTAGGACCGTCTCGGTGACGCCCTCGACGACGTAGGGGCCGCCGTCCTTGATGCCGTCCGCCGACCAGCCGAAGACGAGGTGCCTGCCGCCGGGGGCGAGGAGGGCGACGGACTCCCGTGCCGCCGCCCCGCCGACCCCGTCGAAGACGATCGTGGCCTTCCCCCGGTACGCCGCGACCTTCTCCGGCCACGCCGGGTCCGTGTAGTCGACGGCGAGGTCGGCGCCGTTCGCCGCCACCCGGGCCGTCTTCTCGGGGCCGCCGGCGAGGCCGACGACCGTGGCGCCCGCGTTCTTGGCGTACTGCACGAGGAGCGTGCCGAGGCCGCCGGCCGCGGCCGGGATCACGACCACGTCGTCCGGGCCGGGTTCGGCGAAGAGCAGGATGCCCATCGCCGTACGGCCCGTGCCGATCATCGCGACGGCCTCGGCGAAGTCGAGGTTCTCCGGGATCTCGTGCAGCCGTTCGACCTCGGTGACGGCCAGTTCGGCGTAGCCGCCGGGGACGAAGCCGAGGTGGGCGGTGACCCGCTTGCCGAGCCAGAGCTCCGGGACGCCCTCCCCGAGCGTCTCGACGACTCCGGCGACCTCGCGGCCGGGGATCGTGGGCAGTTCCGGTGTCGGTCCGGGGCCTGGGACGCCCTCGCGGAGGGCCGCGTCCAGCAGGTGTACGCCGGCCGCGGCGACGGCGATACGCACCTGGCCCGGGCCGGGTTCGGGGTCCGTGACCTTCTCGTACGTCAGGTTCTCCGCCGGGCCGAAGGTGTGCAGACGGATGGCGTGCATGGAGGGGCTCCCTTGGACGGTCTCACGTTGCGTGGGGCGTGCCGTCAGGCGCGCGGTCAGGCATGTGCCCTGGCGTGCGCTCGGGCGCGCGTTCAGGCGTGTGTCCTGGCGTGTGTTCGCCTGGTTTCGCTTGGTGAGACCAGCCTCTGACCTCAAGCATGCTTGAGGTCAAGGGTGTTCTTCGACGTCCTTCCCAGCGCCAGCGAGACGGCCGCGAGGGCGCTGTTGAACGACACCTCCGAGAGCACGCCGGGCGCCGCGACCTGGTCGCCCGCGAGGTACACGCCGTCGCCCCGGTCCACGGCCGGGCGGTCGCGCCAGCTGGTGCCGGGCGGATCGACCGCGCCCGTACGGCCGTTCGCGGTCGCCTCGCGCCGCCAGGTGGTCCGGTCCCGCCACCCGGGGAAGGCCAGGTCGAGGAGGTGCTCGGCGCGGGCGACACCGTCCGCGCGGGACTCGTGCGGACCGATCGGGAACTGCCCCTGGAGCAACTGCTCGCCCGCCGGGGCGAGTGTGCGGTCCTGCGCGGTGAAGCGCTCGATCCAGCCGGGCGCGTCCAGGTCGGAGACCGCGAACGGGTCGCCGCGGCGGGTGCGTAGGGCGAGGTCGAGGAGTGCGGTGCGGCCGCTCGGCCAGGTCAGGGAGTCGTCCTTGAGGAGGCGGCGGGCGGCGTCGAGGGAGGTGGCGATGATGATCGGGCCGGTGCCGGTGCGCTTGCCGGTGGTGGGGGTGGTGATGCCGCTGGTGAGGGTGTCGAGGCTGTCGACGCGGCTCAGGGTCTCCATGCGGACGCCGAGGTTCCAGGCGCGGGCCGCCATCCGGTCGATGACGCTCGCCCAGCCGCCGCGCGGGTAGCGCGCCTCCGGGGGCAACTTCGTGGCCCGGCGCAGCCGTTCCTGCACGAACGCGGCGGACAGGGAGCCCGGGTCGTGGTGGAACAGCGCCACCGCCGCGTAGTTGGCGGCGGCGCGGGCGGCCTCCTCGCCGGCCTGGCCGGTCGCCCAGGTGAGGAAGTCGACGTCGACGGGCGCGGGTCGGCCCGTACGGCGTGGGCGCAGGAGCTTGAGCATCGCGAACGGTGGGGTTCGGCGCAGGGTGCCCCTGTGGTGCAGGCGCAGGCGGGTGGCGTCCAGGGGTGGGAGGGGGGCGAGTGGTCCGATCAGGTTCCGCTGTCCGAGCCAGGTCCAGTGCGGGCCGTCGCTGTACAGGGCGTGCGGGCCCTCGTTCGTCCGGTACGGGCCCTCGGCGGTGCGTGCCCGGCCGCCGAGTGTGTGGTGCGCCTCGTAGACGGTGACCCGTGCGCCCGCCTCGGCGGCGGTGATCGCCGCGGTGAGGCCGGCGAAGCCGCCGCCTATGACGGTGAGGGGGGTTGGGGTGCGGGTGGGAGTGCGGGTGGCTTGGGTGGAGGTGGCCTGGGTGGGGGTGAGGGTGCGTGGTCCGGTGCGGGGGGTGTGCATGGCTGGGCTCCCTCGGGGTGGTGGCGGCCGGGTGGGTGGCTGTCCGCGTGTACGACAGGTCGAGGGCGCCGGAATGTGACATGGGGCTGTGGGGGAGGGGGTGGGGGTGTGTTTGCGCAGGTCGGGGGGATTGTCGGTGGTGGGGTGCACGATGGGGGCATGGCGAGGGCTAAGTCGGTGGTGAAGGCGGCGCGGCGGCCGGAGGTGCGGTTGCCGGTGCTGGAGGCGTTCGCGGGCGGGGGGCTGGAGCCCGACGGGGACTATGACGGGCTGGAGTTCCGGGAGGAGGACTTCGGCGGGCAGGACGGTGGGGGTGCGCGGTTCATGGACTGCGCGGTGACGGGGTGTGCGCTGGATGAGACCCGGTTGCGTCGGGCTCGGTTTCTGGACTCCGTGCTCACGGGGGTGCGGGGGGTGGGGACGGATCTGGGCGAGGCGACGTTGCGGGATGTGGAGCTGGTGGATGCGCGGCTGGGGGGTGTGCAGTTGCACGGGGCTGTGCTGGAGCGGGTGCTGGTGCGTGGGGGGAAGATCGATTACCTCAATCTGCGTGAGGCTCGGCTGAAGGATGTGGTCTTTGAGGACTGTGTGCTGGTTGAGCCGGATTTTGGGGGTGCGCGGTTGGAGCGGGTGGCGTTTGTGGGGTGTGCGTTGAAGGGGGCGGATCTGAGTGGGGTGAGGTTGGTGGATGTGGATCTGCGGGGGGCCGCGGCCGTGGAGATCTCGCGGGGGGTGGATCGGTTGTCGGGGGCGGTGATCAGTGCGGGGCAGTTGATGGAGTTGGCGCCTGTGTTGGCGGGGGAGATGGGGATTCGGGTGGAGGGGTGACCTTCGGTGGTTGGGGGTGCCTTTTCGCCCCCGCCGCCCCTACCCGTCCCATCCCCAGGGGCGCTGCCCCTTCGACCCCGTGGGGGGCTTGGGGTGGGTGGGTTGATTGGGGGTGGGGGGTGGTTTGGGTGCGTGGGTGGGTGCGGGTTCGGTGGGGCTTCTCGCGCAGTTCCCCGCGCCCCTGAAAAGCAGGGGCTGCGCCCACTGCTTTTCGGCCCGCCGGCCCACTGGCCCACTGGCCCACTGACCCACCGGCCCACCGGTCGCCTTCCGGCCCGCCCGTCGCCCGCCGGCCCGCTGGCCCGCCAACCCATCGGCCTGTCGGCTTCCAGGCTCGTGGTGCCGGTTGCCTTTCGGGCGTGCGGGCGCGTGGTCTTTCAGGCCCGCAGGGGCCTGAATCTTTAGGGGCGCGGGGAACTGCGCGGGAAGCCCCACCGGGGCCGCGGGTGTAGATGGTGGGTTACGGGGTTCTGGGGAAGCGGGACTGGAGGGTCCAGATTGCGGGGTTTTCGGCCAGGTCTTCATGCAGATCGCACAGGTCGGCGATCAGGTCGTGCAGGAAGTCGCGGGCCTCGCCGCGGAGTTCGGCGTGGGAGAAGGTCAGCGGGGGCTCCTCCGCCGGCATCCAGTCGGCCTCGACGTCCACCCATCCGAAGCGGCGCTCGAAGAGCATGCGGTCGGTGGACTCGGTGAAGTCGAGTTCCGCGTACTGGGGCCGGGAGGCACGGGACCCGGCGGGGTCCTGGTCGATCCGCTCCACGATGTCGCACAGCGCCCACGCGAAGTCCAGCACCGGCACCCATCCCCAGGCTGTGGACAGCTCCCGGTCCGCCTTCGTGTCGGCGAGGTACACGTCACCGCAGAACAGGTCGTGCCGCAGCGCGTACACGTCGGCACGGCGGTAGTCCGTCTGCGGCGGGTCGGGGAAGCGGTTGGAGAGGGCGTAGCCGATGTCGAGCACGTAGGCGATGGTGTCATGTCCTCATAGGATCCCCGACGTGTCCCGATCCGCACCGGTTGTCCCCGCCGCCGCCCTGCTCACCGCCGTCACCGTCACGCTGGCACTCACGCTCACCTCGTGCACCGGAGGCGGCGGCGCGGCCGACGGGACCCGGGGCTCCGCCGGTCTGCGGGACCCGTACTTCCCCAAGCTCGGCAACGGCGGCTACGACGTCACCCACTACACCCTCGCCCTCGATTTCGAACCCCCGGACGAACCCCCAGACGAATCCTCAGACGAATCCCCCTCCGGCGCCGACGGTCGGTTGCGTGGTGTCGCCGTCGTCACCGCTCGGGCCACTCGCGAGCTCGACTCCTTCAACCTCGACCTCAAAGGGATGGACGTCGAGTCGGTCGCCGTCGGGGGCGTGGCGGCGCGGTGGGAGCGGGCGGGGCAGGAGTTGAGCGTCACTCCCGAGGGCGGGCTCGGGGAGGGGGAGACGTTTCGTACGACCGTGCGGTACTCGGGGGTCCCGGAGACGATCACCGACCCGGACGGTTCCCGGGAGGGCTGGCTGCCGACCGCCGACGGTGTCCTCGCGCTCGGTGAACCCACGGGCTCGATGACCTGGTTCCCCGGCAACCACCACCCCTCCGACAAGGCGGCCTACGACATCAGGGTCACCGTCCCGGAGGGCCTGCGGGCCGTCTCCAACGGGGAGCTGGAGAGCGAGTCCACCGAGGACGGCCGTACGACGTACTCCTGGCACACCGCCGAGCCGATGGCGAGCTATGTGGCCACGCTCGCGATCGGCGCGTACGAGATCTCCCGCTCGACGGCGGGCGAGGGGGCGGGCCGGATTCCGGTGTACGTCGCCGTCGATCCCTCGCAGGTCAAGGGCAGCCGTGCGGTGCTCGGCCGGATTCCCGAGGTCGTCGGGTGGGCGGAGGGGTACTTCGGTCCGTACCCCTTCTCCTCCACCGGTGCGATCGTCGACCGGCCCGAGGACGTCGTGTACGCGCTGGAGACGCAGAACCGTCCGGTCTTTCCCGGTGCCCCCGGCATCTCGCTGCTGGTCCATGAACTGGCGCACCAGTGGTACGGCGACTCCGTGACCCCGAAGAGCTGGCGGGACATGTGGCTCAACGAGGGGTTCGCGACGTACGCCGAGTGGCTGTGGGAGGAGGACCACGGCGGTGACAGCGCCCAGGAGATCTTCGACGCGCTGTACGAGGGCGACTACTTCCCGGACGCCGAGTCGAACGAGGCCGTCTGGGACTTCCCGCCGGCGGAGCCGCCGGGCGCCGACCGGATCTCCGACAGTCCGGTGTACGAGCGCGGTGCCATGGTCCTGCACAGGATCCGTGAGGCCGTCGGCGACGACGCCTTCTTCGAGCTGATCCGGGGCTGGGCGACCGCGCACCGCCACGGCAACGCGGACACGGCCGACTTCACGGCGTACGCCGAGGAGTTCGCGGAGAAGGCGGCTCCGGGCGCGAACCTGACGAAGGTCTGGGACGACTGGCTGTACGGGGACGGAAAGCCTCCGCTGGCTTGATCCCACCGTCACGACAGTCCGTCGGCTTTCGCGTGCTCCGATTCCGCCGAGGTCAGGCGGGACCCCGGTGAGAACCGGGGGACTCTCGTCCGTTTCGGCACCGGTTATTCGTGGCGAAATTGATTCACTCCCGATACCTGAGGGCAGGCCGAAAATCGACGGCGCGATCGCTGGATTAACTTGTCGTTCCGTGAATGGAATCCGGTGGAAACACTCCTTCGTGAGGCTTACGCCTGCTCGCCTGTGCTGTCTCTGGGGGAAAGGTGACGTGGGAAGTATGGAGACGCTCCGCATCTCCGGTGACGAGAAACGGGCGCTGATCGCGCTCGTGGGGGACCGGTCGCAACATTCCGTGAGACTCGGCACATTGGGTCCCGAGGGGACCAGCAGTGAGTACGTGGCCCGGGTGATGGCGCGATTATTCGGTGACCGGGGACGCTTCGACATCGTTCTTGAGGAGACCTTCGAGCACTGCATGGACGCGCTCACCGAGGAGCGCATAGATCTCGCGCTGGTGCCTCACGCCTACGCCCGTATCAACGCCTTCTACATGAATCCGCTGCTGGAGCCGTCGATAGTTTTCCGTGGGAGTACGCCGGAATACGGGCTGGCCGCACGGTCCGACTTCGTCTTTCATGAGGAACTTCTCTTCACCGACACCGTGGTGACTCATCCGGCGCCCATTCCGCTACTGGAGTACTACTTCGACCGGCCCGTGAAGCTGGTCACGACGACCTCCACGAGCCAGGCGGCCGGCCAGGTGGCCGACGGTCTCTACAACATCGCCATCACCAATGAACAGGCGGCGAGACAGCACAATCTCAAGTTCGTCTACCGGTTCTCACCGATCCCCATGACGTGGACCGTCTTCTCGAAAAGAATCGAAAAGGAAGGACCGCGATGACCACGCACGTGTATGAGCGTCCCTATTTCCCGGACTCCGCCGTGGTGTTCCACGACAACGGCATCCGCATGGAGTCCTACCGGCGCGGCGACACGGAGGTGCTGGTGTCGTACATCCCGCCCGGTGCCGTCGTGGCGCCCCACTCCCACAAGGAGGCGCAGGTCGGGATGGTCGTCCGGGGCGAACTCTCCATGACGGTCGGTGGGGTGACCAGGCTGATGCGAGCCGAGAAGGACGTGTACATCGCTCCTTCCCATGTCGAGCACTCGGCGGTGAACCCCACCTCGGAGGAGACCGTCGCGCTCGACATCAAGCGCTACAAGCCGGGTGAGACGTACACCGCGCCGAGCGAGTACTTCCTCGGCCCGATCGAGTCGCGCAAGTTCGTCGGAATGGATGTCACGTTCTTTCTGGAGAACTGGATCGAGTTGATGATCGCCGACATTCCGGGCGGCGGTGAGATGCCGTACCACAAGCACTCCCACGAACAGATCGGCATCTGTCTGGAAGGGCGCTACGACATGACGGTGGAGGAGACGACCCACGAACTCGTCTTCGGCGCCACCTACTTCTGCGAGAGCCAGGAGGGCCATGGTGCCGCGAACCCCCACGCGAGTGTGGCGCGCTCCCTGAACATCTTCATCCCGCCCCGGTACCACCGGGTCCCCAAGTAGACGGCCGGCGGAGGAGAACGGTGGCGCGCGTGGCGATCGTGCTGGGGGCCGGCAGCGGTATCGGCCGGGCGACCGCGCTGCGGCTGCTGTCCGGGGCGTATACGACGGTCCTCAGCGCCCGCGGCCGGGACGCGCTGGAGAAGGTCGCGCGGGAATCCGGGTCCGAACGGAACACGTATGTCGTTCCGGGTGACATCACCTCGCCGGAATTCCGGGCCGAACTCGTCGACAAGGTGGAACGCCGATTCGGCCGGATCGATGTGCTGGTCAACAACGGGCCCGGGCCGGCGCCGGGCCCGTTCGACGAGGTACGGGTGACCGACGACGTGTGTGCCGCGATGCATCAGAAACTGGTGCCGTATCTGGATCTCATCAGATCCGTCGCTCCCCTGATGGCGAGGAACGAATTCGGCCGGATCATCAATGTCGTCGGAAACATCGGAAGGGAGCCCATGCCGGGCATGTTCCTCTCCGGTCTGGTCAACGCGGCCATGGCGAACGCCGGGAAATATCTGGCGAACCAGTACGCCGCGCACAACGTCACGGTGAACTGCGTGCACCCCGGGACCATCCGGACCCCGCGCTACGACCGGGCCGTCCACCACCTGAGCCGGGACGGCGGTGTCCCCGAGCCCGAGGTCGAGGACCGTCTCGTACGGGCGATCCCCATGAACCGGCCGGGGCAGGCCGACGAGGTCGCCGCCCTCATCGGATTCCTGGCGTCCGACGAGGCGTCCTACATCACCGGCCAGCAGATCTCGGCCGATGGCGGCCAGTTGAAGAGTGTGTGAGGAGGGACCGAGTCTTGTTCGAGGACAAAGTCGTCGTGGTCACCGGTGCCGCGTCGGGGATCGGGAAGCGGACGGCGGTCGAGTTCGCCCGGCAGGGCGCCACGGTCGTCGTGGCGGACGTCGACGGGACGAACGGACCCGAGGTCGTCGCCAAGCTGACGAGCGACGGGCACCGGGCGGTCTTCGTCCGGGCCGACCTGACCGCCGAGGCGGACTGCGAGCACCTCATGGCCGTCGCCGCGGAGCGGACCGGCCGGGTGGACGTCCTGGTCAACAACGTCGGCATCGAGATATCCACCCCGATCCACGAGATGTCGGTGCCCGAGTGGGACCGGCTGTTCGACACCAATCTGAAGAGCATGTTCCTGTGCTCCAAGCACGCGCTGCGCCCGATGATGGCGGCGGCTAGCGGGGCGATCGTGAACGTCTGCTCCGTCAGCGGGCTGGTGGCCTGGCCCGGTATCGCCGCCTACAACACCACCAAGGGCGGTGTGCTGATGCTGACGAAGTCCCTGGCCGTCGAGTACGCGCGGCACGGCATACGGGCCAACTGCGTCTGCCCCAGCATCATCGACACCCCCATGACGGACGCGTCCATCGGGCACGACGCCGCCGTCAAGGAGGCGAAGGCGAAGCTGAATCCGATCGGCCGCCTGGGCACGCCCGAGGACGTCGCGAACGCCATCCTCTTCCTCGCCTCCGACAGATCGTCCTTCATCACCGGCGCCGCGCTCACCGTGGACGGCGGATACACGGCCGTCTGAGCGGGCCGCGGGCGAGCGGACGGGCAATGGGCACAACAGAGCAAGTGAGCGACAGCGCACACGGGCAGGAAAGGTTGGCTGGAGTGGCGGAACGCTTGGACGGCGGACAGCGCTCGGCGGGGTTCCCCCTGCTGACGGTCCTCGCACTCATGGCGGGGATCTTCGCCGTCGGCTCGGAGGAGCTGGTGGTGTCCCCGCTGCTCCCGGACATGTCGGAGTCGTTCGACACATCGGTCGCCGTGATGGGGCTGTCGGTCAGCGTCTACGGCGTCTGTACGGCGGTCGGCGCCCTGATCTTCGCCCCGCTCGGGGACCGGGTGCCGCGGCGGGTCGGACTGGTGACCGGGATGACGGTGTTCGTCCTGGGCACTCTGCTGTGCGCGTCCGCCGGCTCGCTGGGGGTGTTCTTCGCGGGGCGGGCGCTGGCCGGTCTGGCGACGGGCGCCTTCGTACCGACCGCGTACGCCTTCGTCGGTGACCAGATCCCGTACCGCCACCGGGCCAGGGCCATGGGCATCGTCGTGTCGAGCTGGTCGCTCTCCCTCGTCCTGGGCGTGCCGATGGGGGACTTCGTCGGACAGCGGATCGGCTGGCGGTGGACCTTCGGGCTGCTCTCCGTGCTGGGCGTCCTCGTGATCGGCGTGCTGTTCCGGGCCGGTGGATCCGCCCGGCCCGTACCCGCCGGCCCGCCGGACGACGCCGTACGGACGCCGGACGACGGCGTGGGAACACCGGCGCGGCAGGGCGACGGCGGCTGGAGCCGCTCGGTCGTCCAGGCCTTCCGCGCGCCGAAGGTGCTGGTGTACGTCCTGGCGACGTTCCTCAACATGCTCGGCTTCTACGGCATGTACACGTACCTCGGCAGCGCGCTGCAGTACCGGTTCGGCGACGAGAGCTCCTCGACCTCTCTGATGATCCTGCTGTACGGACTCGGCTTCGCGACGAGTTTCGTCACCGGGAAGTGGGCCGACGACCTGGGCAAGGAGCGGGTCCTCGTCGGCCTCCTGGCCGGGCTGGTCCCGGCGCTGGCGGTGATCCCGCTGGTCGACCATCTCACCCCGCTGCTGGTGCTCTGCCTCTTCCTGTGGGGAGCGATGCAGAGCCTGGTCGTCACGCTCCTGAGCACCCTGCTCAGCGAGTGCTCGCCGAGCCACCGCGGCACGATCCTCGCCTTCTACACCCTCGCGACCAACCTCGCGGTGGCCCTGGGCGCCGCCCTGCTCGGACCGCTGTTCACCGAGTACGGCTTCTCCGCCGTCGGTTTCGTCTGCGCGGGCATCACACTCGCCGCCTGCGGCCTGGGCCAATGGGCACGGGGGCGTGACGCGGGAACCCCCGCCGAGGAGCAGCGGGCCGAGCCCCGGCCCGAGCCCCGGCCCGGGTCCGGGTCCGGGTCCGGGGCAGGGTCCGGGTCCGGGGCCCGGCGCGTGGAAGTGGCCGACCGTGAGGATTGAGTCCGCGCGCCGGCTCCGGGACCTGCCCAGGAACTCCTTCGCGACGACCGTGGCCCGGATCGACCGGCTCGTGCGGTCGGGCGAGGACGTCGTCAACCTCTGCCAGGGGAACCCCGACCTGCCCACCCCACCGCACATCGTCGAGTCGCTGCGCACGGAGGTCCTCGACCCCGCCACCCACCGGTACGGCTCCTTCTCCGGCCTCCTCGAACTCAAGGCCGCCATCGCCCGGTGGTACGCCACGCACCACCGGGTCGAGCTGGACCCGGAGACCGAGGTCGCGATCCTGTTCGGCGCCAAGGCCGGACTGGTGGAGCTGAGCCAGTGCTTCCTGGACCCGGGCGACGTGTGCCTGATGCCGGACCCCGCCTTCCCGGACTACTGGGCGGGCGTCGCCCTCGCCGGGGCGCGGATGCACCCCCTGCCGCTCCGCCGGGCGAACGGCTTCCTGCCCGACTACACGGCCCTCGACCGGACGACGCGCGAGCGGGCCCGGCTGATGTTCCTCAACTACCCGAACAACCCCGCCTCGGTGACGGCACCGCCGGAGTTCTACGCCGACACGGTCCGGTTCGCGGACCGGCACGGGGTGCTCGTGGCGTCCGACTTCGCCTACGGGGCGCTGAGTTTCGACGGCGAGGCCCCGGTGTCGTTCCTGCGGGCCGACGGGGCGAAGGAGGTGGGCGTCGAGTTCATCTCGCTGTCGAAGATCTACAACATGGCCGGCTGGCGGGTGGGCGCCGTCGTCGGCAACCGTGAGGTGGTCGCCGCGATCGACCTCCTCCAGGAGCACTACTTCGTCTCGCTGCCGCCCTTCATCCAGCGCGCGGCGATCACGGCCCTGACCGGTCCCCAGGACTGCGTCCACGAACTCTCGAAGACCTACGAACGCCGACGGGACGTCTTCGTGTCCGGCGTGCGGGACGCGGGCTGGGACATCGACGTCCCCAGGTCCGTCTTCGCCTGGCTGCCGACCCCCGCCGGCGAGCCCTCCGTCGCCTTCGCCGACGCGCTGCTCGGCCGGGCGAAGGTGGCGGTGTCGCCGGGCCGTTGGTTCGGGGAGCACGGCGAGGGTTACGTACGGGTGAGTCTGCTGGCCCCGGAGGAACGGCTCAGGGAAGCGGTCGCCAGGCTGGCCCGGTTCCGGTGATGTCGGCCGGTCGGTCAACGGGTGATGTCGGCCGGTCGGTCAACCGGTGATGTCGGCCGGTGACGGCGGAGGGCTCCCGTCCGCACTGTCGCCCGCCCCGAACTCCGCCAGCAGCCGGGGAAGTTCCGGCGGCCATACGGGCTCGGCCGCCGGGTCGGCGAGGTCCGCGGGGGTCCACCAGCGCCAGGTCAGGATGCCCTCCTCGGCGCGGGCGGTGGCGAGGAGGCCGCCGACCGGTTCGCGGCGGGGGCCCCGGGCGACGTAGATGTGGTCGATCTGGCGTACGGGGATGTCGGCGCGGGTGAAGTCGTGTTCCCAGGTGAGGAGGAAGGCGCCCGGCTCCACGTCCGTCCAGCCCGTCTCCTCGCGCAGCTCCCGCAGGGCCCCCTCGCGCGGTGTCTCGTCCGCCTCCAGACCGCCGCCGGGCAGGGCCCAGTGCGCGCCCACCTCGTCGTTGTCGTACTTGAACAGGAAGACTGCACCCTCGGGATCGAGTACGGCGACCCGTGCGGCCAGGCGCGTCCGGCGCAGCGTCTTGCGCAACACCGTGCAGGGGCGGCCCAATTGGCGGTCGCGTCGGCGCTCGACGACCTCGTAACCGAGGGACGTCCAGAACGCCAGGGCACCGGGGTTGTTGTCGAGTGCCGCCAGCCGTGCGGCGGTACGCCCGGCCCGCCGGAACCGTTCTTCGACGAGGGCCGCCAACCGCCGTCCGTACCCCCGCCGTTGAGCCGTGGCGTCGATGAGCAGCAGCCCGATCCACGGATCGGGGTCGGCCGGATCGGGATGGCGCGCGAGGGTGATGGCGATCCCGACGAGTCGGCCATGGCCGGGGTCACGGTCCCGGTCCCGGTCACCACGACCGCCACCACGATCGCTGCCGTCGCTGTCGCTGTCGCTGTCGCCGTCGCTGTCGTCGCTCTCGCGGGCGAGCAGGATCTCCACGTCCGGGTTGGCCAGTTCCACGGCGAGTGCCGCGGCCACCTGTTCGGGACGGATGTCGTTCGCGTCCGGGAAGTCACCGCTCAGGGCGTAGAAGTCGCGGTTGGAGGCGTGGAGGGCGGTGAGTTCGGCGAGGAGGGGGCCGGGGATGGTTCCGTCCTCGGCCGTGCGGAGGGGCTCTGACAGCAGCATGCCCCGCACGGTATCGATCAGGGGACCTAAAGTTCCTCGAATACGGCGGGAGTTGAGGAGGCGTGTGGAGCAGCGGGTGCGGGTGCACAGGGCGCGGCTGGGCGGTGACGAGTTCCGGGTGATCCGGCCGGCCCCGGCCCCGGCACGGCTGGCGTTGCGCGACGACGGGCACTGGCTGTCGATGTATGCCGACCGGGCCGGCGCGGAACAACTCGTCGCCCTGTGGGCGCTCGCCGCGCGGTCCGTCCGGTCGCTGGTCCATCTGCCGATCCGCGCCAACCCCGCTCCCGAAGGCGGCGTCGGCGAAGGCGAACCCGTGGCGCTGGACCTGGTCCTGGTCCACCACAGCCTGCGCTTCCCGACCGCCTCGTGGAAGGAACTGCGGTCACGGCTCGACGCCGGCCGGCCCCAGACGTCGGACACGCCGGACCACGACTTCTCGGACCGGGCCGCCGCCCATCACCCACGGCGGCAGTACCGGACGTACCGCGACCATCTCTCCTTCGACATCGTGGCGCACACGCTCTTCGTCGTCGGCAGCCCCACCGCGTTCCGTGAGTACGGCACCGTCCTGCGCGGCCTCGTCGACGAGGCCCCGTCGTTCCCGTACCGGTACCCGCACGCCGGGCACTTCTGTGTCGAGTTCGGCGCGGGGCCCTGGTCACGGGTGCGGAACTGGCGACGAGTTGTCTCCCCGCTGCACATCCAGTACTCCGCCGAGTGGCGCGTGTGAGACCGGGCGGGCCGGCCCATCGGGATCCGGATCGCCCGGGTGCGGATCGCCCGGGTGCGGATCGCCCGGATTCGGATCGCTTGGATCCGGGCCGCCATGAGCACGGCCGAAGGCCCCGTCGCGACGGTGGTGTCGCGGTGGGGCCTTCGGTGGTGTGGTGCGGTGCGGGGCGTCGGCCCCGGGGTCAGGACCTCAGACGCTGACGCCGAAGTCCTGGGCGATGCCGACGAGACCCGAGGCGTAGCCCTGGCCGACCGCGCGGAACTTCCACTCGGCGCCGTTGCGGTACAGCTCGCCGAAGACCATGGCCGTCTCGGTGGCGGCGTCCTCGGAGAGGTCGTAGCGGGCGATCTCGGCGCCGCCGGCCTGGTTGACGATGCGGATGTAGGCGTTGCGGACCTGGCCGAAGTTCTGCGAGCGGTTCTCGGCGTCGTAGATCGAGACCGGGAAGACGATCTTGTCGACGTCGGCGGGGAGACCCGCCAGGTTGACGTTGATCGCCTCGTCGTCGCCCGCGCCCTCACCCGTGCGGTTGTCGCCGGTGTGGACGATGGTCTGGTCCGGGGTCTGCTTGTTGTTGAAGAAGACGAAGTGGCCGTCCGAGTAGACCTTGCCCTGCGGGTTGACCGCGATCGCCGAGGCGTCGAGGTCGAAGTCCGTGCCGGTGGTGGTGCGGACGTCCCAGCCGAGGCCCACGGTGACGGCGGTCAGGCCCGGAGCCTCCTTGGTGAGCGAGACGTTGCCACCCTTGGACAGGCTTACAGCCATGGTTGGGAGTCCTTCCCTCGTTGCGTACGTGCCTTACGGGCTTCGTGCCGGGGACGAAGCTACCTGTACCCCTATGAACGTTTGGAGGGGCGCCAGAGGTTCCAGCGGTTTTTACTTTCTTTACTCGGGGCCGTCCTGGTCGAGTCCGGGCGGAGGCGGTGAAAAGGGCGTGACGTGGACCGGACATTCGCGCGACCATGGGGGCATGTCCGGTCCTCACGTCATCCGCGGCTCCGTCTCGCTTCCCGAGGCCGAGCTGATCTGGCGTTTCTCGCGGTCCTCCGGTCCCGGTGGGCAGCACGTCAACACCAGTGACTCGCAGGTCGAGCTGCGGTTCGATCTCGCGAACACCGAGGCGTTGCCCGAGGTGTGGAAGGCGCGGGCGCTGGAGCGGCTCGCTGGGCGGCTCGTCGACGGGGTCGTGAGTGTGCGGGCGTCCGAGCATCGTTCGCAGTGGCGTAATCGGGAGACCGCTGCTGTGCGGCTCGCGGCGTTGCTCGCGGAGGCTACCGCGCCGCCGCCGAAGCCTCGGCGGGCTACGCGGATTCCTCGGGGGATCAACGAGCGGCGGTTGCGGGAGAAGAAGCAGCGGTCCGATACGAAGCGGGGGCGGTCGGGGCGGGACTGGGGGTGAGGGGTGCGGTCGGCTTGGCGGCTCTTTTCTCGCCCCCGCCGCCCCTACCCGTCCCATCCTCAAGGGGCTGCGCCCCTTCGACCCCCATCCGCGGGTTCGGTGGGGGTTCTCGCGCAGTTCCCCGCGCCCCTGACGGGCGCAGGCCCCCGCGCCCCTGACGGGCGCAGGCCCCCGCGCCCCTGACGGGCGCGGGTTTACTGGGCCAACTGCCTGTAACGGCCCCGGAAGTACGTCAGTGGGGATCCGGGTGTCGTCGGGGAGGTCGAGGCCAGGACTCTGGCGATGACCAGGGTGTGGTCGCCGGCGGTGACGCGTTGTTCGGTGTGGCATTCGAGGGTGGCCAGGGCGCCGGTGATCAGGGGGGCGCCGGTGATGGCGCCTCGGGTGTGGGGGAGGTCCTCGAAGAGGAGGCGGTCACTCACGCGGTTCTTCATGGCGAAGCGGGCGGCGGCGGTGCGCTGGTGGTCGGAGAGGACGGAGACGGCCCACAGGGGCTGCTCGGCGAGGAGGTCGTCCATACGGGAGCCCTCGCGGAGGCCGACCATGACCAGGGGCGGGTCCAGGGACACGGACATGAAGGACGTGGCCGTCATGCCGACGTCCTCGCCGCGCGGACCTTCGGGATCCAGGGCCGCCTCGTGCGCGGTCACCAGGACCACACCGGCCGCCAGTCGGGACATCGCGGCCCGGAACTCGTCTTCGCTCACCCCCTCAGCATGCCCGCCGGACACGGCACCGGGGACGCCCGGGGTGCCCTCGGCCGCCACCGACGGATTTGCGAGAGAAACCGGAGAAAGAGAAACCGGGGAAAGGGGAGGAACGGTCACGTCCGCACGCTAGTCTCCGGCGACCGGCCGCCACATCGGGCCAGGGCCCGAACCACGACCCCGACCTACGACCTAGGGCGCCCAGCCCGGGCGCCCCGCCCGGGGGCCATCCCCGTCACCCGGCCCGGTCTCGCCCGACCCGATCGGCCCCGATCGGCCCCGCTCACAGTGCCTACACAGAGTTCTGAATTCTGTTCAGGAAGCGCATGAGAGAAACGCACAAACTCCACTCAATTGCTCATCTTCTGTTGTGACTTGAGTCACAGGAGCCATATTTTGTTGACCCTGTGTACCGAGTGGGCTTCGCGCTGTGATTCAGTGGCGGGGATGCTGCAAGCTGTAAGCGGGAACTGTAAGCGGTTGTAAGCCCGCGAGTTAAGCAGGTTGAGCAGGTTACCTGGAGCCTGGAGCTGCCACGAGATCTCGGGGGGAGGGTGAATGGAAACCGAGTCGGAGCCCTACGTCCGTCTGACGACGCTGCGGCAGCTGCACCAGGTGATGGCGGACATGAACACCGCGCGCAGCCTGGCCGACACGCTGCAGACCGTCGCCGACGGTGTGGTCAACGGCCTGGGCTACGAACTGGCCTGCGTGAACCTCGTCCGCCCCGACGGCGACCTCGTCGTCGCCGCCCTCTCCGGCAACAGCGCGGCCGAGGCCCTGATCAGCGGCCGCGTCGGCTCCCGAGCCTCCTGGGACCGCCGGCTGAACATGGGCGAGGCCTGGGGCGACCTGCGGTTCATACCGCACACCGAGGGCTGGGTGCTGGACGAGGACGACGTGCCCCAGTGGTACACCGACGGCCCCGAGCCCCGCTTCGAGGACGAGTGGCACCCCTCCGACCGGCTCTTCGCGCCGATGTACACCCCGGGCGCCGGCGGCGCCTCCTGCGGCGAGCTGCTCGGCGTCGTCTCCGTGGACCGGCCGCGAAACGGTCGGCGGCCGGGCGCATGGGGACGCGAAGCGCTCCAGATGTACGCCTTCCAGGCCGCCATCGCGATCAGTAACGCTCGGCTGCGCGCCAACATGCAGCGTGCACTGGTCAGGCTCGAAAGGGAGCAGCAGGCGCTGCGTGCCAGCGAGGAATCCTTCCGCCAGGCCTTCGAGTACGCCCCCTCCGGCATGGCCATCGCCGAGATGGGCGGCGACCAGCACGGCCGGATCCTGCGGACCAACGACGCGCTCTGCCGTCTGCTCGGCCGCCCCGCCTCCGCCATGCGGCGCTACGCCTTCTCCGACCTCGTCCACCCCGAGGACATAGGCACCCTCCTGCGGACCTCCGCCGAGGGCGGGCGCGCGGAGCTGCGGCTCGGGCGGCGCGACGGGACGTACGTCTGGGTGTCGCTGCGCAACAGCGTGGTCGCGGACGCCGCCGACGGGCCCCGTTTCCTGCTCACCCACGTCGAGGACATCGAGGAGCGCAAGCGGCGTGAGCTGCAGCTCGCGCACCGCGCCTCGCACGACGCCCTCACCGGGCTGCCGAACTCCGCGGAGCTGCGCTCGCGCCTGTCCTCCCGGCTCTGCCAGCGCCCCCAGTCCCTCCCGGCCGGCGAGGCCGCCGACTCGATGAACGCGGCCTTCGGGCAGTTCGGCGAGCACGGCCAGTTCGGGGAACAAGGGCAGTTCGGGGAACACGGGCAGTTCGGGGAGCACGGAGAGCATGGGGACTTCGGGGGCGGCGAGCAGCCGGCGCGGCTGCCGCATCCGTCGTTCGACGACTACGAGGCCGCGGGGCACGGCGGCCACGCCTTCGACTTCCACACCTCCGGCGGGCCGTTCGACGCCTTCGACCACCATGTGCACACCGTCGCGCCCGAGGACGAGCGGGACGACGGGACCAAGGGGCTCGCGGTGCTCTTCTGCGACCTCGACGGGTTCAAGTCGATCAACGACCGGTTCGGGCACAACGCGGGCGACGCCGTCCTCATCGAGGTGGCCCGGCGGCTCAGCCGGGGCGTGCGCGACGGCGACACGGTGGCCCGGCTCGGCGGCGACGAGTTCGTCGTCCTCGCTGACGGCCTCGGCCGCGCGGACGCCCAGGACCTCGCCGTACGCCTCCGCAACGAGATCATCCAGCCGATTCGTGTGGACGGCCGCGCGATGCGCGTCGGCGCCAGTTTCGGCATCGGATGGGCGCACTGCGGAATGACGGCGGACGAGGTGTTGAAATCAGCTGACGAGCGGATGTACGTCGAGAAACGATCTCGTCCCAGGCAGCACAGGCGGGCCGGATAGCGCCCGGAGTGACGCCCGTGACATGACGAGATCGGCCCAGGTCAGAGCCGGATCACGGCTGGAAAGTGCCTGGTGGACGGGGGGCCGGGCGGGCGATGAGGTCCGAGTCACCCGTTTGGACCAGCGCGAGCGGGTAGGCTCGCTCTCCTACACCCCCACGCAATAACCCGCCACCCGTACGTGTATGTACCGCACCGCTGAGGAGACCTAGGGATGACGCCCGGCAACAACGGCGCGAGCACGCCCGAGGACGACGACCCGTTCGGCTACCTCTACGCCGACGGGCAGGCCCGAGGGGCCCAGCCGCCCAGCGGGAGCTACGGCTACCCGAACGCGGTCAACCGGGCGCGACCGGTCGGTGAACGCCAGTACGGGCAGCAGACCCAGCAGGCTCCGCAGGCCCGCACCGCGCAGTACGGGCAGGTCCCGCAGCAGGGGTACGGCCAGCCGCAGGGCGGTCCCGGCCAGCCGAACGCGCACTACCAGGCCCCCGAGAGCTTCTCCGGTGGCGGCCCCCAGACGACGCGTCAGCAAGGACACGGCAATGGCGGGGGCGGCCGTGGCCGTGGCCCCAACACCAAGGGCCTCCTCATCGGCGCGATCGCGGTCGTGGCGGCCGTGGTGATCGGCATCAGCGTCGCCATGCTCGGCGGCGACGACGGTGACGACGCCTCCGGCGACAACACCGGGGCGTCCACGACCCCGACCACCGGGGAGAGCGCCGACCCCAGCCCGTCGGCCAGCAAGTCCAAGGAAGCGGACTCGGCCGAACTCCCCAAGGCGGATGCCAAGACCCTCCTCCTCGGCGGCACCGCGGCGATCGCGTCCGACGTCCCCGGCGCGAAGTCGGAGGGCGGGTTCTACGTCGGCAACTTCAACTCGGTCGGTTCTTCGGTGACATGGAAGATCGAAAACCTCGCCAAGGCCGGTAAGTACCGCCTGTACGTGCAGTACGGCGTCCCCGGTGTCGATGCCAACGCGACGCTCGTGGTGAACGGCACCGCCCAGAGCCGCCCGCTCAACCTGGAGAACTTCTCCAAGTCCCCCAAGGGTGACTACGCGAAGGGCTGGCAGAACACCTGGGCCCTCGTCTCCCTGAACAAGGGCACGAACGAGATCAAGATCGCGTGCAACGAGGGCAACCAGTGTGACGCGAACCTCGATCAGCTGTACCTGACGGGGGCCAACGAGGAAGGCTGAGCGCCTTCGCTCACGCCGCCGTGACCTCCCCCGTCACCGCCACCTGACCCACCAGCTCCTCGTACGCCTGGCGGTCGAACTCGCCTGCCACCGGGGTCAGTACGGTCGCGGCCGACAGGGCCGTCGCGCGGGCGAGGCGGTCGGGCCAGGAGAGGCGGTCGACCAGGCCCGACAGGAGGCCGGCCACCGCCGAGTCGCCCGCCCCGGTCGGGTTGCCGCGCAGACGGCGGGGCGGGGTGGCACGCCAGTGGCCCTCGGGGGTGTGGGCGAGCAGACCGTCGGGGCCGAGGGAGGCGACGACCGCCTGGGCGCCGCGGCGGCGAGCGTCCCGGGTCGCGCGGGACGGCTCGTGGGAGCCGGTCAGTTCGGCCAGTTCGTCGGTGTTCGGCTTCACCAGGTCGGGGCGGGCCGCCACACCACGGCGCAACGGCTCTCCGCTGGTGTCCAGCAGGACCGGCACGGACAGCGTGCGGGCCGTACGGACCAGACCCGCGTACGCCCCCACCGGCACCCCCGGCGGCAGACTGCCGCACAGGGCCACCACCGAGGCGGAGCGCAGCAGATCGACGTACGTCTCCTGGAAGGCGGACCACTCGGCGGGTGTGATGTGCGGGCCCGGTTCGTTGAGCTGAGTCGTGTCACCGCTCGCGTCGGCCACGGCGACCGTGCGGCGCGTCGCGCCCTCCACGGGCATCAGCGCGTCCACCACACCCGGTGTGTGCGTGAGGTGGTCCTGTACGGCCCAGCCGGTCGCGCCGCCGACGAAACCGGTGACCGTCACCTCGTGGCCGAGCGCCGCGAGGACGCGGGCCACGTTCAGGCCCTTGCCGCCGGGGCGTTCGGTCACATCGGTCACCCGGTGCGTGGCGTGGGGCCTCAGGTCCCGTACGCGATAGGTGATGTCGAGAGCGGTGTTCAGTGTGACCGTGAGGATCACCTGGGCCTACCCCCTTGGGTCTCGGCGCGCGTTCGGTCCGCACTGACCAGAATGCGAGCGCCGGAAGCTGTTGCGGAGGCTCGATCATGCCAAATGAGCGGCGGTCGGCCCAGTCCCCCGGACCAACCGCCGCACTCCGTACCGCATGCCAACAAACGGACGGATCAGGTCAGTTGAGCTTGTGAGGGCTGGTCACCGAACGGGTCGACCACCCACTCGCCCTTCCGCAGCACGCCCTTGAGGTCGAAGTCCGCGTCGAGGAGGACGAGGTCGGCGTCCTTGCCGGGCTCCAGGGAGCCGACGCGGTCGTAGAGGCCCAGGAGTTTCGCCGGGTTGGCGGAGAGCGCGGCTACGGCGTCCTCGACCGGGAGGCGGTCGACGGTGACCGCGCGTTTGAAGGCGCGGTCCTGGGTGAGGGTCGAACCGGCGATCGAGCCGCCTTCCACGAGGCGGGCCACGCCGTCCGCGACCTCGACCGCCATCGGGCCGAGCGTGTAGAGGCCGTCACCGAAGCCGGCCGCGTCCATGGCGTCGGTGATGAACGCGACCCGGGCGGCGCCCGCGTGACGGAACGCCAGCTGGAGGGAGGCCGGGTGCAGATGCGTACCGTCGTTGATCAGCTCGACCGTGATCCGGCCGTCCTCCAGGAGCGCCGCGATCGGGCCGGGCTCACGGTGGCCGAGCGGGGGCATCGCGTTGAAGAGGTGGGTCGCCACGGTCGCGCCCGCGTCGATGGCCTGAACCGTCTGTTCGTACGTCGCGTCCGTGTGGCCGATCGCCGCGATGACGCCGTGTTCGGCGAGGAGGCGTACGGAGTCGAGGCCGCCGGGGAGTTCGGTGGCGAGGGTGACCATGGCGGCCCGGCCGCGTGCGGCGTCGATCAGTTTGCGGACCTCCGCCGGGTCGGGGTCGCGGAGCAGTTCCTCCGAGTGGGCGCCCTTGCGGCAGGGGGAGATGAACGGGCCCTCGAAGTGGATGCCGGCGATGTCGCCCTGCTCGGCGAGTTCGGAGAGGAGGCCGGCGCGGTGGGCGAGGCCGTCCATGTCGTCGGTGACCGTGGAGGTGACGAGGGTGGTGGTGCCGTGGAGGCGGTGGGTGTGGATGCCGTGGAGTACGTCGGCGACGGTGCCGGAGGTGAAGGAGGCTCCGCCGCCGCCGTGGTTGTGGATGTCGATGAAGCCGGGGACCACCCAGTGGTCGCTCACGTCGATGGTGTGGGCGTTCTCGGGGGCGTCGGCGGTGATCTTGGTGCCGTGGATGGTGAGGCGGCCGTTCTTCACTGTGCCGGTGGGGAGGACGACGTTGGCGCCTTCCAGGACGTACGGCTGTGCGGGGTTCGGCGGCTGCGGGTGGGTGGGGGCTGGTCGCGCAGTTCCCCGCGCCCCTTTCGGGGCGCTGCCGGACCCGGCGGCGGGACGCGCGGCCCCCGACGGGGCGCTGCTGTCGGAGCCGGTGGCTGACGAGGCGCTGGTGTCGGGCCCGTTGTCGGATAGTGCGGGGGCCATCAGGTGGTTACCTCCGAAGGGGCCTGGGGGGCCGTGGGGTGTGTGGGGGTGAGGAGGTCCCAGGCCAGCAGGCCGGCGCCCAGGCAGCCGGCGGTGTCGCCCAGGGCGGCCGGGACGATGGTGGGCACTTTCTGGAAGGTGACCCGGTGGTCGACGGCGGTGCGCAGGGGGGTGAACAGGGTTTCACCGGCCTCCGCGAGGCCGCCGCCGATGATGAGGGTGCGGGGGTCCAGGAGGGTGAGGGCCGTGACGAGGCCGTCGGCGAGGGCGTCGACGGCGTGCTGCCAGACGGCTCCGGCGCGCGGGTCGCCCGACTCGACGGCCTTGGCGCAGTCCGCCGCGTCGGCCCCGGGGTCGCCGGAGGCGTCCGCCCAGGCCTGGCTGACGGCCGCCGCCGAGGCGAACCGTTCCAGACAGCCGTGCTGCCCGCAGGGACACGGGAGGCCCCCGGGCCGTACGACGATATGGCCGATCTCGCCCGCGAAGCCGTGGGCGCCCGCCTCCACCCGGCCGTCGACGCCGATCGCGCCGGCGATCCCGGTGCCGAGCGCCACGAAGAGAAAGCGGTCCGCGCCCCGGCCCGCGCCCACGCGCCCCTCCGCGAGCCCGCCGGTGCGCACGTCGTGGCCGAGGGCGACCGGGACGCCGCCGAGGCGCTCGGCGAGGAGCGCGCGCAGCGGGACGTCGCGCCAGCCGAGGTTGGCGGCGTAGACGGCTATGCCCTGCTCGGAGTCGACGATGCCGGGCACGGCGACCCCGGCGGCCGCCGCGGGCTCGCCGAAGTGCCGCTCGCCGTACGCGCGCAGCTCGGCGGCGAAGCCGAGGATCGACGCGACGACGGCGTCCGGCCCGCGCTCGCGCCCGGTGGCCAGGCGCGCCTGGTGCAGCAGCTCGCCGTCGGCCCCGACCAGCGCGGCCTTCATCCCGGTGCCGCCCACATCGAGGGCGATGACATGTCTCACGGAGAACAGTGTGACCCTTTGACCCGCGAGAGGTCTAGTCCACTTACGTGGTGTAGACCTTATGGAGAAGTTCGAGAAGTTGAGAGATTGACGGCCTTGAACACAGGGCCGGTGATCCAGGCTGCTGTGCGCGGGGCCGTACAACAGGTTGGGGCAGTACGAGTGGGACAGCGGCAGCGGCGGACGAGGACCGGCTTCGGGAACGGCGGAACGGCGGCGGCAGTGGCCGCGCTGTCCGCGCTGGGACTGATGGCGACGCTTGCGGGCTGCGGTGCCTCGGGGTCGAGCGGCCCAGGCGTCACCCTGAAACTGGTCGCCGCCGACTACGGCGACTCCAAGGCGAACAGCTCCCAGAAGTACTGGGACGCGGTCGTGAAGGCGTACGAGAAGAAGACCCCGGGCGTCAAGGTCGACGTCAGCGTCTACTCGTGGAACGACGTCGACCGCAAGGTCAAGGAGATGGTCGCCGCCGGTGACGCCCCCGACCTGGCGCAGGCGGGCACCTACGCCGACTACGCCTCGGCCGGCCGGCTCTACGAGGTCGACGACCTGCTCTCCATCCCCGTCCAGGCCGGTTTCCTGCCCCAGCTCGCCGACTCGGGCAAGGTGCGGAGGGTCGCGTACGGGATGCCGTTCGCCGCGTCCACACGCGTCCTCTTCTACAACAAGAAGCTCTTCGCCGAGGCGGGCATCGACAGTGCCCCGCGCAGCTGGAGCGAGCTGGCGGCCGACGCCGAGGCCCTCGACAAGGCCGGTGTCGAGACCCCGTACGCGCTGCCGCTCGGGCCCGAGGAGGCCCAGGCCGAGACCATGCAGTGGCTGCTCAGCGGCGGGGGCGGCTACACGGACGCCGTCGGCACCTACCGGCTCGACTCCGAGGAGAACGTCCGGACCTTCACCTGGCTGAAGGACAAGCTCGTCGACAAGGGCCTCACCGGGCCGACCGCGCCCGCCGACCTCAACCGCGCCGCCGCGTTCACGGCGTTCGCGCGTGGGGAGGTCGGCATGCTCAACGGGCATCCCAGTCTGATGCGGATGGCCGCGGACCAGGGGGTCGAGTACGGGACCGCCGCGATGCCCGGGTTCGACGGGCGGGAGCACGCCACCATGGGGGTGTCCGACTGGATGATGGCCTTCAAGCAGAACGGTCACAAGGACGAGATCGGGGACTTCCTCGACTTCGTCTACAGCGACGAGAACGTGCTCGACTTCTCCCATGAGTACGACCTGCTGCCGGTGACCGCGTCGGCGTCCGAGGAGATGGCGGCGTCCTCGTCCGACGCGGGGCTCGGGCCGTTCCTCGACGAGCTGCCCAACGCGGCGCTGTATCCCGTGGGGAAGACGTCCTGGGCGGATGTCAGTGCGGCGGTCAAGGAGCAGGTGGGGCGGGCGGTTCGGCCTGGGGGGAAGCCGGGGGTTGTGCTGCGGGAGCTTCAGCAGACGGCGACGGTTGCGGATCGGGGGGAATGAGGGCGCCTTATAGCTCGGGGGTTCTGGTTCGTCGGCGGGTGCGGGTGGGTTGTGGCTGGTCGCGCAGTTCCCCGCGCCCCTGAAAGCCGGGGCTGCGCCCCGTGCTTTTCACCCCGCAGCCCGTCGCTTTTCAGGCCCCCGGGGCCGTGGTCTTTCAGGCCCGCAGGGGCCTGAATCTTTAGGGGCGCGGGGAACTGCGCGAGAAGCCCCACCGGGCCGCGGTCGAATGTCATAGCCGTCCGTTACCGTCGTCTCATGGACACGCTGGACGGCCGGGAGCAGGCGATTCTCGCTGTGGAGCGGCAGGGGTGGGCCGGGCCCGGGGCGAAGGAGCGGGCCATCCGGGAGCGGCTCGGGATCGCACCGGTGCGCTACTACCAACTGCTCAACGCCCTCCTCGACGACCCCCGCGCCCTCGCCCACGACCCGGTCACAGTCAACCGGCTGCGGAGAGTCCGGGAGGCCCGCCGGACCGAGCGATGACAGAAGGACGGATAGGGTCGGAGACATGGGCAGCCACAAGGACGCAGAGAACCCCAAGGCCACCTTGCCGACACCCGTGACCCCGGCCGGACGGGACGCGCTCGCCGCGATCCTCGACCGCCCCGGCCGTACGGTGATCGCACTCGACTTCGACGGCACACTCGCCCCGATCGTCCCCGACCCCGAACAGGCCCGCGCCCACCCCGACGCGGTCGCCGCGCTCGCCGCACTCGCCCCCAAGGTCGCCTCCGTCGCCGTGGTGACCGGCCGCCCGGCGGCCGTCGCCGTCCGCCACGGCGGCTTCGCCGACGTCCCCGGACTCGAACACCTCGTCGTCCTCGGCCACTACGGCGCCGAACGCTGGGACGCCGTCACCGGCACGGTCAGCGCCCCCGCCCCGCACCCCGGTGTCGCGGCGGTCCGCGCGGAACTGCCCGGCTTCCTGGACGGCGTCGGCGCCCGGCAGGGCACCTGGATCGAGGAGAAGGGCCGCGCGATCGCCGTCCACACCCGCCGCGCCACCGACCCCCAGGCCGCCTTCGAAGCCCTGCGGGCCCCCCTCACCGACCTCGCCGCCCGCCACGGCCTCATCGTCGAACCCGGCCGCCTGGTCCTCGAACTCCGCCCCCCGGGCATGGACAAGGGCGTCGCCCTCCGCGACTACCTGACCGAGACCGCCGCCGAATCCGTCCTCTACGCCGGCGACGACCTCGGCGACCTCCCCGCCTTCGCCACCCTCGAAAAACTCCGCACCGAGGGCACCCCCGGCCTCCTCGTCTGCAGCGGCAGCACGGAGGTGAGTGAGCTGTCGGAGCGGGCGGACCTGGTGGTCGACGGCCCGTCAGGGGTCGTCCACCTGCTGGCGGCAATCGCCGAGCACGTGGAGGCAAGGGGCCCTGCAACCCCCTAGGGGCGCGGGGAACTGCGCGAGAAGCCCCACCGGACCCGCACTCGCCAACGAACCCGTACTCCCGAGCTACTGGGCGCCCTCCAACGCCCGCAACTGATCCAAGAACCACTGCGTCGGCGGCAACGCCGTGGCCGCCGCGGCGAGCCTCTTCATCCGCTCCCCCCGCTCGGCCGCCGGCAGGCACAACGCCTCGTGCAACGCCGCCGCCGTCCCCACCACGTCGTACGGATTCACCACCACCGAGTCGTCCCCCAGCTCCTCGAACGCCCCCGCCTCCCGCGAGAGCACCAGCACACACCCCTCCTCGGAGATCACCGGCACCTCCTTGGCGACGAGGTTCATGCCGTCCCGGATGGGGTTGACGAGGGCCACGTCGGCGAGCCGGTACGCCGCCAGCGACCGCGCGAAGTCGTCCTTCAGATGGAGGATGACCGGGGTCCAACCCGGCGTCCCGTACAGCTCGTTGATCTCGTCCGCGACCCGCTGGACCTCGGCCATGTAGTCCCGGTACACGGCGAGGTCCTGCCGGGACGGGTAGGCGAAGGCGACGTGGACGACGCGCTCGCGCCAGGACGGCCGGTCGTCGAGGAGGTGCCGGAACGCGAGCAGGCCGCGCACGATGTTCTTGGACAGTTCCGTGCGGTCCACGCGGACGATCGCGCGGCGCGGGGTGCCGTCGGGGGCGGCCCCGATCTGCTCCCGCAGCGCGGTCACGCGCTCGTCGACGTCCGGCTGGTGGGCGCGGGCCCGCAGGAAGTCCGCGTCGGCGCCCAGACCGTGCACGCCGATCCGGGTGCCGGACGGGGAGTCCGGGCCGAGGACGGCGCGACAGCAGTCGGTGAACGCGTCCGCCCACCGCTGGGTGAGGAACGCGGCACGGTCGGCGCCGAGGATGCCGTCGAGCACCTGGGCCGCGATGTCGTCGGGGAGCAGCCGGAAATAGTCCACGGGCGCCCACGGGGTGTGCGAGAAGTGGCCGATCCGCAGGTCGGGGCGGAGTTCGCGCAGCATCCGGGGGGCCAGGGTCAGGTGGTAGTCCTGGATCAGCACGGCCGCGCCGTCCGCCGCCTCCTGCGCGAGCGCCTCGGCGAAGGCGCGGTTGTACGTCTCGTACGACGCCCACTGGCGCCGGAACTCCGCGTCGAAGGCGGGCTCCAGCGGGGTCTGGTAGAGCATGTGGTGCACGAACCACAGCGTGGAGTTGGCCACGCCGTTGTAGGCGTCGTGGTGGATGTCGGCGGGGATGTCCAGCATGCGTACGCCGGGCTCGGCGACGCCGCGGCGTACGGCCTCCCGGTCGCCGTCGCCCAGTGCCGAGCACACCCAGACGGCGCCCGACGCCGGATCGATCGCGGAGAGGCCGGACACGAGGCCGCCGCCGCCGCGCTTCGCTGTGAGGGCGCCCGTGTCGTCCTGTGTGTAGGTGACGGGGCCGCGGTTGGAGGCGACGAGGATCTGTGCACCGCGTGTTGAGGCCATAGGGCTCAACCTAGCCCTTGGGTTCGGCGGTCAAACGTGCGGTTCGGCCGTATACAGGAGCGCCTATGGGGGTGGGGGGTGCGTGTGGGGTGGCGACTGCGGCCCGGTGGGGGCTGGTCGAGCAGTTCCCCGCGCCCCTGAAAGCCGGGGCTGCGCCCCACGCTTTTCACCCCACAGCCCCGTCGCTTTTTCAGGCCCCCCGGGGCCTGAATCTTTTAGGGGCGCGGGGAACTGCGCGAGAAGCCCCACCGGAGCCGCACTCGCCGACGACCCGCACCCCCCACCCCCTCACGCCGCCTTCCGCTCCACGTACTCCTCGATGTCCACCATCGGCGGCCGCTCCTCCAGGTCCACCGAATACGTCCGCGGCTCAAAGCCCTCCCGCCCCCGTTCGAACTGGGTCAGGACGGGACGGATCAGATGGCCGCGGGCCAGCCGCAGCTGGGCCGTGCGGTAGATCGCCGCCGACATGCGGCCCAGCGCCGCCCCGTCCTGGTGCCTGTGTTTACGGACACCCACGTCGACCTGGGCCAGGGCATCGAGGCCCACCAGATGCAGCGCGTCGACCAGCATGCCCAGCTCGACCCCGTACCCGACGGGGAACGGAAGCTGTTCCAGCAGGGACCGCCGCGCCGCGTACTCGCCGCCGAGCGGCTGGACGAAGCCGGCCAGCTGGGGCCAGTGCATGTTGAGCAGGGGCCGGGCCATGAGTTCCGTCACACGCCCGCCCTGCCCGGCGGCGGAGCCCAGCGGCCGGTCGTACATCGCCTTGACGAGATCGACGCCGGGATCGGTGAGCAGCGGGCCGACGATCCCGGAGACGAAGTCGGACGAGAACTCCTTGAGGTCCGCGTCGATGAAGCAGACGATGTCGCCCGACGTCACCATCAGCGACCGCCACAGGACCTCGCCCTTGCCGGGCACGGCGGGTATGCGCGGCAGGATGTCGTCGCGGTGGACGACCCTCGCCCCGGCAGCCGCCGCGACCTGCGACGTCCGGTCGGTGGAGCCGGAGTCGACGACCACTATCTCGTCGACGAGCGGAACCTGCCGCATGAGGTCATGACGGATGATCGCGACGATGTCGCCGACCGTCTCCTCCTCGTTCAGCGCGGGCAGGACGACGGTGACCGACTGGCCGGTGGCGCGTTTCGCGGCCATGATCCTGTGGAGCGGGCGGTCGGTCATGGACCAGGAGCGGGTGCTCAGCCAGCGCTCGACTTCCTTCAGCACAGTGCGCGGCTCCTCTGCGTTCATCTCGCGGTTCGGACGGCTCTCTCAACTGTCCTGGCCTTCGGTTACAGTCTTGGACAACGCTGGTGACCATCGCATGTCGCTGCTCGTCGGCGTATACAACCAAATACCGCTCATCCAGAGGGGCAGAGGGATACGGCCCGATGAAGCCCCGGCAACCCTCCAGCCGGTCTGACCACGTAGTCGTGGTGAGGCTCCCGGCTCGGGAAGGTGCCAAATCCGTCTCACGGCGAAGTGCGTCGTGAGGAAGATGAGGAGAAAGGGCCTCGCCTCCATGGCTGCGCAGACTGTTGCAAGCACCACCGACTCCACCTCCACAGTAGACCTCGGCCCCGCCGCTGCCCTGAGCTGTCGGGAATGCGGTCACCGCGTATCCCTCGGACCGGTCTTCGCGTGCGAGGAGTGTTTCGGGCCGCTGGAGATCGCGTACGACTACTCCGCGTACGACACGGAGGAGCTGCGGAAGAAGATCGAGTCCGGGCCCGCGAACATCTGGCGTTACGCGCCCCTGCTGCCCGTCCCGGCCGATGTCGCCGACAAGCCGAACATCAACCCCGGCTGGACCCAGCTCGTCAAGGCCGACAATCTGGCCGCCGCGCTCGGTGTCGACGCCGGCAAGCTCTTCATCAAGGACGACTCGGGCAACCCGACGCACTCCTTCAAGGACCGCGTCGTCGCCCAGGCCCTGGAGGCGGCCCGCGCCTTCGGCTTCACCACCCTCTCCTGCTCCTCCACGGGCAACCTGGCCGGTGCCGTCGGCGCCGCCGCCGCCCGCGCCGGTTTCCGGTCCTGCGTGTTCATCCCGCACGACCTGGAGCAGGGCAAGGTCGTCATGGCCGCGATCTACGGCGGCGAGCTCGTCGGTATCGAGGGCAACTACGACGACGTGAACCGCTTCTGCTCCGAGCTGATCGGCGACCCGGCCGGCGAGGGCTGGGGCTTCGTGAACGTCAACCTGCGGCCGTACTACGCGGAGGGCTCCAAGACCCTGGCGTACGAGATCTGCGAGCAGCTCGGCTGGCAGCTGCCCGACCAGCTCGTCGTGCCCATCGCCTCCGGGTCGCAGCTCACGAAGATCGACAAGGGGCTCCAGGAGCTGATCAAGCTCGGGCTCGTCGAGGACAAGCCGTACAAGATCTTCGGTGCGCAGGCGGAGGGGTGTTCGCCGGTGTCGGTGGCCTTCAAGGCGGGCCACGACGTCGTACGGCCGCAGAAGCCCAACACGATCGCCAAGTCGCTCGCCATCGGCAACCCGGCGGACGGGCCGTATGTGCTCGACATCGCGCGGCGGACCGGTGGGGCCGTGGAGGACGTGAACGACGAGCAGGTCGTCGAGGCGATCAAGTTGCTCGCGCGGACGGAGGGGATCTTCGCCGAGACCGCGGGTGGGGTGACCGTCGGGGTCGCGAAGAAGCTGATCGAGGACGGGGTTCTTGATCCCACGCTGACCACGGTTGTTCTCAACACCGGGGACGGGCTCAAGACGTTGGACGCGGTGGCCGGGACCGGGCTGACCGCGACCATTCGGCCCAGCCTTGATTCGTTCCGTGCGGCCGGTCTGGCGTAAGGCCTGGTAGTCGTTCGTCTGCGGGTCCGTGGGGGCTGGTCGCGCAGTTCCCCGCGCCCCTAAAAACACCACCTGACCGGAGGTCCCATCGTGAGCGTTTCCGTCCGTATCCCCACCATCCTTCGCACCTACACGGGTGGACAGGCCGAAGTGACCGCCGAAGGGGCCACCCTCGCCGAGGTCATCGCCGATCTCGAGAAGAACCACAACGGGATCGCCGCCCGGGTTCTGGATGATCAGGGCAAGTTGCGGCGGTTCGTGAATGTGTACGTGAATGACGATGATGTCCGGTTCGAGCAGGGGCTGGAGACGGCCACGCCGGACGGTGCGGGTGTGTCGATCATTCCCGCGGTCGCCGGTGGCTGACCCCCGGTCAGTACCCGTCGGTAGTAACCGTCGGTAACTTTGATTACCGAGAGTTCATCGAATTGCCCCCTCCGTGAGAGAAGCGGAGGGGGCAATTCTCTATGGTTGAGCACTGTAGAGTTGGGGAACCCGGTCCGATCGCCGTAGTGATTTCATGCCGGGCGCATATGTGAGCGCGCCGCACGCCCTATATGAAGTAGCCAAACTGTGCAGGCCTTTTGCGTATTTCGTGCCTTTTGTGGGGCCCGACTTGCCCTGAATTCGGGCGAATTGTTCGTACATTCCCGACCGGTCGTGTCCAGAATTCTCGTCCGATTGACCTGTTGCAGAGGGCAGTTGGACAGATACATTCGGCCGCGGTCGACGCGTTCCGGCGCACACCCCCAACCGTTGGGGGGTGAGGTCTGACCCGGATCCGCGAAGTGTGGATCTGTGCAAGGGCCAGTAATAGGGGAGTTAGGCATGGCTCAGGGCACCGTCAAGTGGTTCAACGCGGAGAAGGGGTACGGCTTCATCGCGGTCGACGGTGGTGCGGATGTATTCGTCCACTACAGCGCGATCCAGATGGACGGTTACCGCACCCTGGAAGAGGGCCAGCGGGTCGAGTTCGAGATCTCGCAGGGTCAGAAGGGGCCGCAGGCGGACATGGTCCGACTCGCGGCCGGCTGAAGTAACGCGCCGGGTTTCAACGCAGCGACGTTCTTCGTTCTTCAAGGAGGGCCCGCACCCCGTCATACGGGTGCGGGTCCTTCTGTGTGCCCGAGTCCTTGCCCGAGTCCGTGTCCGTGTCCGTGTGCGCGGCCGGGGCCGGACGGGTGCCGGCGGGAGTCGCGTGCGGGGGCGCGCAGGGGCGCGTTCACCTGCGGATCATCGAGAGGCGCTTGCACTCGACCATGCCGAGTGCTAATCATTGGCGTTAGCACTCTGAAGGTGAGAGTGACAACGAGGATCGGGTCGGTGAGGCCCGCAGGCCATGTGGGGCAAGGAACCACGAGGCCGGCGAGCCGTCCGTCGCGGGCGCCAGCACGGTCCGGAGAAATCCACCCCCTGTCCGGGAGGACCACTTCACATGGCCAAGATCATCGCGTTCGACGAGGAGGCACGGCGCGGCCTCGAGCGCGGCATGAACCAGCTCGCGGACGCCGTCAAGGTGACGCTCGGCCCCAAGGGCCGCAACGTCGTCCTCGAGAAGAAGTGGGGCGCCCCCACGATCACCAACGATGGTGTTTCCATCGCCAAGGAGATCGAGCTCGAGGACCCGTACGAGAAGATCGGCGCCGAGCTGGTCAAGGAAGTCGCGAAGAAGACGGACGACGTCGCCGGTGACGGCACGACGACCGCGACCGTCCTGGCCCAGGCGCTGGTCCGCGAAGGCCTGCGCAACGTAGCCGCCGGCGCCAACCCGATGGCCCTCAAGCGCGGTATCGAGAAGGCCGTCGAGGCCGTCTCCGGTGCGCTGCTCGACCAGGCCAAGGAGGTCGAGACCAAGGAGCAGATCGCCTCCACGGCCTCCATCTCCGCCGCCGACACCCAGATCGGCGAGCTCATCGCCGAGGCGATGGACAAGGTCGGCAAGGAAGGCGTCATCACCGTCGAGGAGTCGCAGACCTTCGGTCTGGAGCTTGAGCTCACCGAGGGCATGCGCTTCGACAAGGGCTACATCTCGGCGTACTTCGCGACCGACATGGAGCGCATGGAGGCGGTGCTCGAGGACCCCTACATCCTCATCGCCAACTCCAAGGTCTCCAACGTCAAGGACCTGCTCCCGCTCCTGGAGAAGGTCATGCAGTCGGGCAAGCCGCTGCTGATCATCGCCGAGGACGTCGAGGGCGAGGCCCTGTCGACCCTGGTCGTCAACAAGATCCGTGGCACCTTCAAGTCCGTCGCCGTCAAGGCCCCGGGCTTCGGTGACCGCCGCAAGGCGATGCTGAACGACATCGCCATCCTCACGGGCGGCGAGGTCATCTCCGAGGAGGTCGGTCTCAAGCTGGAGAACGCGACCCTGGACCTCCTGGGCCGCGCCCGCAAGATCGTCATCACCAAGGACGAGACGACGATCGTCGACGGCTCCGGTGACACGGACCAGGTCGCCGGCCGGGTCAACCAGATCCGCGCCGAGATCGAGAACAGCGACTCGGACTACGACCGCGAGAAGCTCCAGGAGCGCCTGGCGAAGCTCGCGGGCGGCGTGGCCGTCATCAAGGCCGGTGCCGCGACCGAGGTCGAGCTCAAGGAGCGCAAGCACCGCATCGAGGACGCCGTTCGCAACGCGAAGGCGGCCGTCGAGGAGGGCATCGTCGCCGGTGGTGGCGTGGCCCTGCTCCAGGCCTCCTCGGTCTTCGAGAAGCTGGACCTGGAGGGTGACGAGGCGACCGGCGCCAACGCCGTGCGGCTCGCCCTGGAGGCCCCGCTCAAGCAGATCGCCGTCAACGGCGGTCTCGAGGGCGGTGTCATCGTCGAGAAGGTGCGCAACCTGCCCGTCGGCCACGGCCTGAACGCCGCGACCGGTGAGTACGTCGACATGATCGCCGAAGGCATCATCGACCCGGCGAAGGTCACGCGCTCCGCTCTGCAGAACGCCGCCTCCATCGCCGCGCTCTTCCTCACCACCGAGGCCGTCATCGCCGACAAGCCGGAGAAGTCCGCCGCGCCCGCCGGTGGCGGTATGCCGGGCGGTGACATGGACTTCTGATCGACCCCGGGTCACCCCGGTCGATCACCGTCCTTCAGTACCGAGGGCGGCACCCCCTGGACGCGGGGGGTGCCGCCCTCGGGCGTGTCCGGGGTCACAGTGGGCGGGGGCGGGGTCGCGGAATTCCGGGGCGGGCGGGGCGGTTGTGCGAGAGGACGCTATATGCGTGTGCATGGAATGCATACCGCCTGGCATCCAGTCATCCCCTCTCCCCTTCAAGGAGTCCCCACGTGACCACCGCCTCCACGACCTCCGCCGCCTCCACCTCCCGTGCCGCCGAGATCCTGTCCCGGCCCGTCACGATCAACGGGCTGACCGTTCCGAACCGGATCGCCATGGCGCCCATGACGCGGGTGTTCTCGCCCGGTGGTGTGCCGGGGGCGGACGTGGCCTCGTACTACGGGCGTCGGGCCGCCGCGGGGGTCGGTCTGATCGTGACCGAGGGGACGTACGTCGGGCACGAGACGGCCGGGGACCTGGACGGGGTGCCGAGGTTCGCCGGTGAGGAGCAGCTCGCCGGGTGGGCGAAGGTCGCGGAGGCCGTGCACGCCGGGGGCGGCACCATCGTGCCGCAGCTGTGGCACATCGGGACCGTCCGGCAGCAGGGCAAGCTCTTCCCCGAGGCCCCGGTCCTCGGCCCCTCCGGGCTGCGCGTCGACGGCACCGAGGCCGAGGGCGGCCGGGCCATGACTCAGGCCGACATCGACGAGGTCATCGCCGCCTTCGCCAAGTCCGCCGCCGAGGCCGAGCGCATCGGCATGGACGGCGTCGAGATCCACGGCGCCCACGGCTACCTGATCGACCAGTTCCTCTGGGAGCGCACCAACCGCCGTACGGACGCCTACGGCGGTGACCTCGTCGCCCGTACGAAGTTCGCGGCGGAGATCGTGGCGGCCGTACGGGACTCCGTGTCCGCCGACTTCCCCGTCATCTTCCGGTACTCGCAGTGGAAGCAGGAGGCGTACGACGCGCGCCTCGCCGAGACGCCCGAGGAGCTTCAGGCGCTGCTGAGCCCGCTCGTGGCGGCCGGTGTCGACGCGTTCCACGCCTCCACGCGCCGCTACTGGCAGGCGGAGTTCGAGGGCTCCGAGCTGAACCTCGCGGGCTGGACGAAGAAGCTCACAGGCAAGCCCACCATCACCGTCGGCTCGGTCGGCCTGGACGGGGAGTTCATCGCCGCGTTCGCCGGTGAGGGCTCGTCGACCAAGGCCATCGACGACCTGCTGGACGGGCTGGAGGCCGAGGAGTTCGACCTCGTCGCCGTGGGCCGCGCGCTGCTCCAGGACCCGGAGTGGGCGGCGAAGGTGCTCGACGGCCGCTTCGGCGAGCTGAAGTCCTTCGAGCCGGCGGCGCTGGGCTCGCTCAGCTGAGCCGACTTTTGAGGCGGGGTCGGGTCCAGGAGGGGGCCCGGCCCCGGCCTGTGTCAGGCGTAGTCCTTGAGCTTCTCGGTCTTGAGGGTGATGCTGACGGGGGCGGGCAGCTCGACGGTCGCGCCCCAAGGGTGGGAAACGACCTGCTGATAGCGGCCGTCCTTGGGTTCGCTGAAGACCTTGACGGTGTTGTCTTCGCGGTCGATGAGGAGGTAGACGGGGATGTCGGCTGCCGCGTAGCCGATGGGCTTGTCGATTCGGTCGCGCTGGTCGGTGTCGCGGTCGTGGGAGGTGATCTCCAGGGCCATCAGGATGCCGTCGGTCTCGGACCACTCGCCGTGCCCGACGAGATGGTCCACCGGCACGAGCACCGCGTCGGTGCGGGCTCGCCCCTTGCGATATGCCTCGGCCTTGACGCCTGATTCGGGCGCGAGATCAAGGTCGGGGCAGTGGAGAAGGAACTGGCGCACCAGCCAGAGGTAGATCGAGCGGTGGTTGCCGTCCGGCACTGCCTTGACCTCTAGTTTTCCGTTGATGTACTCAAGCCGGACGGTCTCCGGTGCCCGCCGTGCCAGTTCCTCGAAGTCCTCGACGCTGAGCGGGTCCTTGGTGCGGACGCGTCCGTCGACGAATTCGAGCCGTACGTGCCGGGGGGCTGCGGCGGCCAGTTCTTCGAAGTCCTCGACGGGCATCTGCGGGCGTTCTGCGGTGCTGGGGGTCATGGCGTCGCCTCCTCCCTTCCATCGTGCCCTGGGGTGATGCCGTCGGACCGTAGGAGCGGTCATACGGGTGTCCTCTCTCGTGGCTGTCGTGACATCGCCGCACGGATCTGGGCCGCGTGGGTGTGGACCTCGGCGGCTGAGAGGGGCGCGTTGTCGCGCGCGGGGGCGCGTTCGCCTCGGCAGGTGGCGCAGGTGCCGCCCGGCAGGGCCTCCGGACGGCCCGGGGTGCGGCACTTGGCGCACTCCAGCATGCGGAGGGGTGGGCGTACGGGGTCGGGGGCGGGGGCCTGTTCCGGGGGGAGCTTGCTGATCAGGCGGGTGCGGAGGATGGCCACCGGGCTGTGGACCGGGGTCGGCAGGCCCGAGGTCAGGGCGTGCCGCACGGTCTCGTCGCTCGCGCCGCGCTCGAACCACGGCAGCAGCAGCGGGGCCAGCGCCGCGCAGTCCGCCTCGGAGAGGGACAGCGCGGGGGTCTCCCGGCCCAGGGCGGCCAGGAGGATGTGGGCGCGGCGGCGGGTTGGTGCCGTCCCCGGCGTCCGCGATGGCTCCGGCCCCCGCGACAGCTCCGGCTCCTGTTCCGGCTCCTGCGGTACGTCGCCCCGTGTGAACCTCGCCCACCAACTGTCGTTCCGGGCCGTCCGGGACCACCACGATCGGGTGATCCAGCGGGAACTGCCCGACTCGGCGGTCAGGTGCTCCCGGCCCCGGCGCAGATGGCCGGCGTCCTGGAGCCTGTTGAGGGCCGTCCGGAGCGCGCACTGTCCGTACGGGAGTTCCTTGGCCAGCGTCTTTACGGAGATGTCGGCGCCCTCGGGGAGGCGGTCGATGTACGCGGCGATGGCTGCTTCGCGGGGGAGGAGGCCCGTGAAGTCGTGGGCCTTGCGGGGGTGTTGGCCGGGGGTGGTGCGCTTCCCGTAGCCGGGGTTGGCCAAGGGATGGGGGCGCGGAGGGCCGGGTACCGGGTGCGCGGGCAGGGAGGCAGCACTAAGGTTGGCATCAGCCATGGGATCGCTTGTTCCGATCTCGTAGGTCAAGCCCCCGCAGGTGTTGGTAGCACCTGGCGGGGGCTGTTTCGTCTGCGCGCACGTTATCAGCATCGTCACGGTGCGTGGCAAGTCGAATGCGTCAAGTCAACTCGCCGGGTGGGAGGGTGGGTTGAGGCCCACCTCCCATTCCTTGAAAAGAGGGCTCGGGGCTGGCGGCTTGAGCTTCGGGACCGGTCGGCCCGCGCGTCAGCCCATGCTCTTGGCGCCGTCCAGGGACTCCCGGATGATGTCCGCGTGGCCCGCGTGCTGGGCCGTCTCCGCGATGATGTGCAACAGCACCCGCCGGGCCGACCAGTGTGCGTCCGCCTCGAACCACGGGGCCTTGGGCAGCGGGTGAGAGGCGTTCAGGTCGGGCAGGGTGGCGACCAGTTCGTCCGTCTGCCCGGCCGTCTTCTCGTACTCGGCGAGCACACCGGCCAGCGTCTCGCCGGGCAGCAACTGGAACTCGTCGGCCCGACTGGCCCAGTCGGCCTCGGTCATGGCCGTGAAGTCGCGCATCACGGCGGAGCCGTTCCGGATGAAGTCCGCCCAGTTGCGTTCCACGGAGGTGACGTGCTTGATCAGGCCGCCGAGGCACAACTCGCTGGCGGTTGTTCGCCGGGCGGCCTGCTCGTCGGTGAGGCCGTTGGTGGTGAAGCGCAGGAAGTGGCGGTGTTTGGCCAGCGATTCCAGCAGGTCGGCGCGCTCGCCGGTGGTCGGGGTGGGGGTGGCTGTCGGGGCGTTCTGGGTGGTGTTCATGGCTTCAAGGTAGGAGCCATGTAGGTCAGATCCCGGCCTATTGCTTGAGGTCTTCGACGAACGCGGCCCAGCTCTCCGCCCGGAACACGAGCTTCGGGCCGAGGGGGTTCTTGGAGTCGCGCACGGGGATGTGGGTGGGGTGGCTGACGGCAACTTCGAGGCAGTTGCCGCCGTCGCCGCCGCTGTACGTCGACTTGCGCCAGCGGGCGACCTCCAGGCAGTTGCCGCCGCTGCCGCCGCTGTAGCTGGACTTGTGCCAAGTGGCCGCGTCCAGGTCAAAGTCAGGAATGCTCCTCATGTTCGTAATCCTGAGCCATCGCTTCGAGCATGACCAGGGAGTTCTCTGGTGGGAGCGCGGCGGCGGTGAGGAATTCGAAGGTGCGCCGCTGATAGCGGACCGTGGCTGGGTCGTCCTCCAGTCGTCCGGTGCCGACGCCCTCGTAGTAGACCAGCGGCGGTGCCTCCGTGAAGTCCATCAGCTTGATGGAGCCCTCCATCGACGCGTGGGCGCCGGAGTTGAACGGCAGCACCTGCACGATCGCCCGGCTCTGGCGGATCATCCCGGCGATGTGGCGTAGAGCCTCTGCCATCACCTTGGCCCCGCCCGTCGCACGGCGCAGCGCGGCCTCGTCCAGGACCACCCACAACAAAGGATCTGCTGGATCGTCGAGGATGTGCACGCGCTCCATCCTGGCCGTCACCAGTTCGTCGATCACCCTCTGCGGTGCCGTCGGCTGATACGCGCGGAAGACGGCTCGCGCGTACTTCGGTGTCTGGAGCAGGCCCGGGATCAGCAGCGGCGCGTACTCCCTGATCTCGGTGGCCTCCGTCTCGGCCTCCGCCGCTTCGGCGAAGTGCTCCGGGTACTTGGACTTGGCGGCGGCCTGGCAGTTCCGTAGGAAGAAGTCCCCCGTCTCCAGGGCCACATCGATCAGCCGCGCGATCTCCGGCTGAAGGCGCCGCACGGCCGACTCCAGCTGGCCCACGAACGAACCGCTCACGAACAGCTGCTGGCCCAGCTCCTCCTGGCTGAGCCCTGCCCGCTCCCTCGCGTGGCGCAGCTCGGCGCCCAGCAGGGCCCGCGGTGACGACGACGGGTCCAGATCCTTCGGTCCTGGCATGGCCACAGCGCTCCCTGTCCAGCAGACCCCATGTTGGGGCGTCGTATCTGGCCAGGCTAGATGCCCCTCCGCCACGCTGTGTGGTGAATCGGAAACCCAGCGTGGAGGAAGCGGACGTGAAGAACAGAGCGGCAGCGACATCGCGGACCAGGGTGCGGTCGACCGAGGAGGCCGTGGAGCAGCTCGATCACGCCCTGCGCGGAGTCGGGATCGTGCTGCCCTCCCTGCGAGTCGACCCGGTCAGCGCCGCCAGCGAACTGCCGTACCCCCTCGTCGAGTTGGGCCGCTGCAACCTCCAGGTCGCCGCCAACCTCGCCGCCGTCCTGCGCAAGGCGGCGGAGACGTGACCGCTCCGCAGCGGTCGTACGCCGTGGACGTACGGGACGGCCGGCTCGGTGAGGTGATGGGCCGCGAGGGCGGTTACGTGCAGTTGCGGCGGGTCGGGGGCGGCCGGGAGTGGGACTGTCCGCCGGACGCGCTGCGCGAGGCCGCCCCGGGGGAGGTGCTGCGGGCCCGGGTGCGGCAGGTCAACGAGGAGGGGCGGCTGCCGTGTTGAGGTGAGGGTGTCCCCTTTGTGCGATATCCGTGCCACGCTGACGGTCACGGATCGAGGGGCGGGGGACGGCTATGCGGTGCAGAGTGCTCGGGCTGGTGTGTCTGGTCGCGCTGGTGTGCGGGTGCGGTGGCGGCTCGGGCGGTGACTCGAAGGCGGCGGGGTCGTCGGACGGGCCGCGCGGTACGAAGGCGGCCTCGCCCTCCGCCTCGGATCGCTCCGGGGTGGGTCGAGCCCTCGTCACGTTCGGGGCCGCCGAGCCCGTGAGCGCTACGGCCCTGGAACGGGCCGCCGAGCTGATACGGGACCGGGCGGAGGCGGCCGGGCTCAGAGGCGTCGAGGTGACGGTCGAGGAGAAGCGGCAGATCACGGTGACCGGCCCGGCCGACCGGCGGGAGTCGCTGAAGTCCCTCGGGGCGCCGGCCGAGCTGGCGTTCCGGCCGGTGCTGACCCAGACGCCGACGGCGGACGAGGCCACGTGCCGGACGGGCGTGGAGGCGTCACCGTCGCCGCCCCCGTCGCGGCCGCTGACCGCGTGCGGGGAGGCACAGGGCGCCCTCTACTCGTACGAACTCGGCCCCGTCGCCGTGTCCGGCACGGAGGTGTCCGACGCGGAGGCGGACGTCGACCCGGAGCTGGGGTCGGGCTGGTTCGTGGCGCTGGAGTTCACCTCGGCGGGCGGGGCGAAGTTCGCCGATATCACCGGTCGGCTGGCCCGACAGACCGCGCCGCAGAACCAGTTCGCCATCGTCCTCGACGGCACCGTCGTCTCCGCCCCCGCCGTGAACACCGCGATCACCGGCGGCGAGGCACAGATCTCCGGCAGCTTCACCCGCCGGGAGGCCGAGGAACTGGCGGCCAACCTGAACACGGGCGCCCTCCCCGTACGCCTGACGGTGTCCTCCGTGACGACCCTCCCGGTCGGCTGAGCGGCAGGGGCCGGTCGGCTGTGGCCTGTCGCGCGGCTCGCTCAGACGTTCCCCATCGGCTCGATGTCCATCCGGACCGGCTCGCCCCAGATACGCGTCACGTCGTAGTCGGTGAACTCCTGGACCAGGCGGTAGGCGATGGCCGGGCGGGGGCCCCGGCGCTGGGCGGCGAGATACAGCTCGGCCTCGCGGCGGTCGCGGCGGGGGGTGCCGCAGAGCTGCCAGACCTGGCCGTTCCACGCCTCCGGGAGCCAGCGCTGCTGGGGCTCGGGGCGGTCGTCCCGTACGCCGTAGCGGGACGGGGTCGGGGTGGCGGGGCCGGTGGGGCGGGGAGGGCCGTAGCTGTCGTTCAGCTGGGTGCGGCGGGCGGAGCGGCGGCGGGTCTCGCAGAGGAGGCAGCGGTCGGGGGCCTCCTCGTCGACCGGGCCGTGCGGATGCTCGGCGCAGCGGGTCGTCGGCGCGGCGGCCGTGACCGTCTCGTCGAGCAGCTCCAGAGCTCGTCTGATGTCCGCCTTCACCTCGTGCAGCCGGGCGTCCGGCGTGTCGGCGTTCAGCGCGTCGCCGTGTTCCCCGAGGACACGCAGGGCACGGCCGAGGGCGGTGAGCTGGGCGTGGTTCACGAGCTCGGTCCTTCCCTGGGAGATATGGACGGCATGGTCGACATGGATGACATGGGCGGGCGCCACAAAGACACCAGCGATCCCCACCACCGTGCCACACCCCACTGACAACCCTTCCGAAGGGCAGGCTCGACCACGTGGGACATCGAAGGGGCCGAGGCAGCTCACCGCGCGGACAAGGAGGTCCACCGCGCGTGAGTGGTCACCCGCTGGGCTCGTCGGCCCTGTGACGCCTGCTCCGGGGGCGCCTCACCGCATCGCCGCCGCCAGGGCCGCCCGCAGGTGGCCCTCGTTCTCCGTGAGCAGGCGGGCCGCCGTGGTCGCGTCCACGCCGCTCAGGATGGTGAGGATGGCGTGCTTGACCTGGCCGTTCGCGGCGGTGAGGGCCGTTTCGATCTCGGTGTCCGTCGCGCCCGTGGCGAGGGCGACGATGCGGTGGGAACGGGCGCGGAGCTTGTCGTTGGTGGCCCGGAGGTCGACCATCAGGTTCCCGTAGGTCTTGCCCAGGCGGATCATGGTGACCGTCGAGAGCATGTTGAGCACCAGCTTCTGGGCCGTGCCCGCCTTGAGGCGCGTCGAGCCGGTGACCAGCTCGGGCCCGACGACGATCTCGATGCCGTGATCGGCCGCCGCCGCGAGCGCGCTGGCCGCGTTGCAGGACAGGCCGACCGTCAGCGCGCCGGCCGCGCGCGCGTGCTCCACCGCGCCCACCGCGTACGGCGTGCGCCCCGACGCGGAGACGCCCACCACCGTGTCGTCGGGCGTCAGCCCCAGTGCGTCGAGGTCGGCCCGCGCCAGCTCCGCCGAGTCCTCCGCCCCCTCGATCGAGGTGACCATGGCGTCCCGGCCGCCCGCGATCAGGCCCACTACCTGGGACGGGGCCGTGTTGAAGGTCGGCGGGCACTCGGACGCGTCCAGGACCCCCAGCCGGCCCGCCGTGCCCGCGCCCGCGTAGATCAGCCGGCCGCCCCGGGCCATCCGCTCCGCGATGGCGTCGATCGCCGCCGCGATCAGCGGCAGCTGAGCCGACACCGCCGTCGGCACGGTCGCGTCCTCGGCGTTCATCAGTTTCGCGATGTCGAGCGTCGGCAGCTGATCGATGTCGGCCAGCTCCGGGCGGAACGCCTCCGTCGTCAGCGACTCCAACTCGGCGCGCACGGAGAGGTGGTTGGGGAGGGCGGAGGCGTTGGGGGAAGTGGGCATGGTGACTCATTCCGTGCGAGGCGGTGCGGCTGTGCCTTGGGCAGACAGACCGTGGTTGTCTGCGGGTGCGTTGTGGTCGGTCGCGCAGTTCCCCGCGCCCCTTGACGGGGCACAACCCCCACGGGGCGTGGTGCCCCCTACCGTGACGGTCCTCCGGTTCGATGGCGGTGGGCCAGCGCCTCGTACGACGCGGACAGCGCGGGCGCCGCCGATTCGTACGTCCGTTGGGCCACGCCGATGAACAGGCAGTCCACCACCAGCAGTTGACTCGTCCGGGACGACATCGCCGCCGGTCGCAGCTCGCTCTCCCGGGCCGTGGACGTCGTCAGGACATGGTCGGCGTACTGGGACACCGGCCCGTCAGGGCGGCCGGTGATCGCGATCGTCGTGGCCCCGTGGTCGAAGGCGACCCGCAGCGGTTCGATGACGTCGCCCGTCGAACCGGAGTGGGTGATCGCTATGGCCACGTCCTTCGCGCGGAGCTGCACCGCGTTGGTGACGGCGAGATGCGGGTCGCTGTGCGCGTGGGCTATCAGCCCTATGCGGAGCAGCTTCTGCGTGAGGTCCTGGGCGACGAGTCCGGACGCCCCGACACCGTAGATGTCTATGCGGCGGGCCCCGGCGAGCGCTCCGACCGCCGCGCCGAGCTGCGCCATGTCGAGTCCGGCCGCCGTGTCCGCGAGGGTCTGCTGCTCGTCGTACGCGAGCTTGGCGACCACGTCGGGGAGCGGGTCGTCGACCGCGATGTCGGCCGTGACCGACGGGGCGCGGCCCGACTCCTGGTGGGCGGCGAGGCCGGCGAGGGCGAGGCGCAGGTCGCGGTAGCCGGGGTAGCCGAGGAGGCGGGCCGTGCGGACGACCGTCGCCTCGCTGGTGCCGGTCAGCTCGGCGAGGCCGGTGACCGTGAGCGCCGCGCAGCCCGCCGGGTCGCTCGCCACGGTCTCCGCGACCCGCTGCATGGAACGTGTCATGGAAGGGGCCAGCGTCCGCACCTTCGCCGCGAGCGCGGCGGGGGCGGGCGGGGTGTTCGCGGCCCTTCCCGGGAGAGGTGCGAAAATTTCCTTCACGTCATCGCTCACATCTTGAAAGATATTTTCTGTCCGGCCGTATGGTCAAGGGCCGCACAATGGATTGCATGAGTCCCAGCAGTGACCCCGCGAGTCCCCTCGGCCCCCTTGAGCAGGCGCTGCACGCCGCCCGTGCCCTCGTGCTCGCCGACCTGGCGTCCGGCGAGGTCGCCGAGGCCGATGTCGTCTCGATGGTCGAGGACTCCGTCGTACAGCGCCGGTGGTGGGTCGAGCAGTGGCCGGAGGGTGCGCCGTACGTCGCCGGGCTCGTCGCCCAGGACGTCCAGGACGCCCTGCTCGAACGGTACGGCCGCTGGCCCCTCTGCCCGGTCTGCGACGGCGGCGACCCGCACGCGCTCGACGTCGAACCGGAGCTGGGGCCCGATCCGCAGTGGGTGTGCCACAAGGCGGGGGTACGGGTCGCGGCGGTCGGGGCGCTGGGCGAGGCGCTGTCCTCATGACCCTCTATGTCGATCCCCCCACCTGGCCGGGGCACGGGCGTATGTGGTCGCACCTCGTGAGCGACGTCTCCTTCGACGAACTGCACGGCTTCGCGAGGGAGTTGGGCATCCCCGAGCGCGCCTTCGAGCGCGACCACTACGACATCCCGTCCCACCGCTACGAGGAGGTCGTGCGGGCGGGGGCCGTGGAGGTGGGCTCGAAGGAGCTGCTGCGGAGGCTGACCGGGGCGGGGCTGCGCAGGCCCAAGCGGAGGGGGGCTTCGGCGTGAGGGGTCGGGTCTGCCCGGTCAGTCGACGAAGACGGGTTCCAGTCCCTTCCACCAGGTGATGAGCGCCGCCGGGTCGCTGCCCATGACCTGGAAGATCGCGTCGCGGTCGTAGTAGGTGCAGACGATGACGTACTGGGTGCCGTTGGGTGTGTAGCAGGACATGTCGCCGGTGGGGTCGCCGGAGTCCGACTCGTACCAGGAACCGCGCACGTTCCACATCTGCGAGCAGTCGCCCTCCTGGAGGGTGCCGCCGTAGGCCCGGTAGACCTCCTGCTGCTTGCTCCTGGACGGGTACACGGCGACGCTCGCCTTCGTCGTGACCGGGCCGGTGGTGATGCTCTCCGTGGTCACCGTGCAGGTCACGGCGGCGTCGGAGCCGGGCGCGATCTCGCTCACGCAGCTTTCGCGCGTCCACTGGTTCTCGTTGAGCGAGTCGCGCAGGTCGCGCTCGGCGGTGGTGAGGCCGTCGCCGGCCCCCGTGTCGTCGTCGGGGTCCGACCCGCCGGTGGTGGTCGTGTCGTCCGTGCCGCCGCCCGTGCCGCCCGTGGTGGTCGTGTCGTCCGTACCACCGTCCGTCGAGCCGATCGAGCCGATCGAGCCGATCGAGCCGGTCGAGCCGGTCGAGCCGCCGTCCGTCGAGCCCGTCGTGCCGCCGGTGTGGGCGTCCACCTTCTTGTCGCCGGTGCCGCCGGTCACGCTGCCGCCGGCGGTCGTGCCGCCGTCCGAGCCGCCCTTGCCCGAGGTCGCCGCCGTCACCACGAAGCCCACGACCGTGAGCACGCTGCTGACGATCAGGCTGATGACGGCGATGCGTACGCTGCGGCGCCCGTGGTCGGCGTCCGGGTCCGGCAGGGGCGGCCCCGGCGGGGGCGGGGGAGGGGTGCCGGGGCCGTTCGGGCTGTTCGGGCCGTGCTGAGTCATCGTGATCCCCCGATCCCCCGATGCGCGCGAGCGCGTGCGACGCTTTCGCGCCCGCGCTCACGGCATTCGCGCCGCTGTGACCGAATTATCGGGACCGCGACAGCGCCCGGGACAGGGGAAACCGCGAGAAACCGGAACTGTTGGGCCCGGCGTACGTCAGGCGCGCAGACGGAGTTCGTACGCGAACTGCTCCCCGTGCTCCCCGTCGCCCCAGTCCTCGCTCACCCTCTCGAATCCGGACCGCGAAAGGACGGCCTGCGAAAGGGAGTTGGCCTTCTCGACGACCGCGAACAGCGACTGTACGTCCCCCTGTTCCCGGGCCCGCTCCCGCGCCCAGCCGGTCAGCGCGCCCAGCGCCTCGGTCATGTAACCGCGTCCGCGCGCCCCCTCGACGAGGTCGTAGCCGATCTCGACGCGGCCCTCCTCGTCCGGGGCGCCGTGGTAGCCGAGCGCGCCGACGGCGAGCCCGTCCTCCTTGCGCACGAGCGCGAACATGCCCCACTCCGGCCGGTGCACCCCCGCCTCGTACGCCTGGAACACCAGGCCCGCCCCGATCCGCGTCCCCTCGACGGGCCCGCCGACGATCCAGTCGAAGCCACCGGTGCCGTCCTCGGCGAGATCGGCCGCGGCGGCCGGATGGACGCCCTGGAGCACGATCCGCTCGGCGTCGATGTGCAGCGGGTTGTTCCACTGCCACCGCGTCACGGGCGCGCGGCCCGGCAGCTCGCCCCGGCCGGTGGCCCACAGCAGCGTCGCCCAGGGGTCGTCACCGGGCCTGACGTACGGGAAGAGGCGCGCGAGGACGGTCTCGCACAGCTCGATCGGCGGTACGGAGGCGGATGCCGGGAGACCGAGGCCCTCCGCGATGTCGTGCGTGTGCAGCAGCACCTCGGTGACGCCCATCGCCGCGAAGCCCTCGCGGTCGGCCGCGCGGAACGGGTACGGGTGGAAGGCGCGGACCTCGCGCGGGGTGGCGGCGACGGCGGCGGAGAGCAGGGCGCCCATCGTCCGGATCACCTCCAGGAGGTCGGCGTTCGCCTCGTCCCCCTGGCAGTCCGACAGATCGAGCTCGAACGGTACCCAGCGCGTCGTCGGCCGCCCCGCCAGTTGCCCCGCGTACTCGATCAGGTCCAGCGCGATGTGTTCGGCGGTCTGCCGGCAGTCCCACTCCAGCCGGCCCGCCTTCACGCCCTCCCAGTCCTGGTCCAGCACTGTCCCCAGCACCGCGAGACAGTGCTCGACGGCTTCCCGTACCTGTTCCCCGCCCATTGGTCGCATGGCCGCGAGAATAGGCGGGGTCAGACGTCCGTACGTACCGGATTTACGGCGGTCTCACCGACGGGGGCCCTGGCCACGAGGCGGGAGGCCCGGGTGCGGCGGTGGAGGCGGAGCGAGACGGCGGTGGTGGCGAGGGCGGCCGCGGTGATGGCGCCGCCCGCCCAGGCCGTGGCGGCGAAGCCGTGGCCCGCGTCGATGACGACGCCGCCGATCCAGGGGCCACCGGTGTTGCCGAGGTTGAACGCGGCGGTGGTGGTGGCACCGGCGAGGGTCGGGGCGGCGCCGGCGACGTTGAAGAGGCGGGCGTTGAGGGCCGGGGCGGTGTAGAAGCAGGACACCCCGAGGAGGAAGGAGAGGAGGACGGCGGCGACGGCGTACTGGGCGAGCAGCGCCAGGGCCACGAGGAAGACGGTGGAGGCGGTGATTCCGCTGAGCAGCACCCCGAAGAGGTGCGCGTCCGCGACCCGGCCCCCGACCGCCGTGCCGATCAGCGCGCCGATCCCGAACAGCGCGAGCACCGTCGGCACCCAGCCGTCGTCCAGCCCCGCCACGTCCGTGAGCAGCGGCGCGAGGTAACTGAACGCGCAGAAGACGCCACCGGCGGCGAGCGCGACGACGGCGATCGAGAGCCAGACCTGCCGGTCGCGGTAGATCAGGGCCTCCCGGGCGAGCCGGGGCCGCTCGGCGGGCAGCGGGATGGCCGGGACGAGCGTGACGACGCCGACCAGCGCGATCGCGGAGGCCACCGCCACCGCCCAGAACGCCGACCGCCACCCGAAGTGCTCACCGAGGAACGCCCCCGCCGGCACGCCCAGCACATTCGCGATCGACAATCCACCGATCATGATGGCCAGTGCCCGGGCCCGCGCGTTCACCGGCACCATCGCCACGGCCACGGCCGCGCCGACCGCCCAGAACCCGGCACAGGCGAGCGCGCTCGCGATGCGGGAGGCGAAGAGGACGGCGTAGTTGGGTGCGAGGGCTCCGGCGATCTGTCCGAGGCCGAAGACCAGGATCAGGGTGACGAGGGTCGTCCGCCGGGGCAGACGCAGCGTGGCCACCGCCAGCAGCGGCGCCCCGATCACCATCCCGATCGCGAACGCCGAGATCAGCAGCCCTGCCCGTGGAATGGACACGCCCATGTCCTCGGCGATGGGCGGCAGCAGCCCCGACAGCATGAACTCGCTGGTCCCGAGCGCGAAGACGGCGAGACCGAGGACGTAGACGGAGAGGGGTATCCGGAAGCGGGCATGGTCGGGCGAGGGAGCGGCGGGTGAGGACATATTCAAGGGCAACAGGCGGTCAAGGGGTCGCATTCCCCGACGTGGACGGGCAACCGGCTTGGCCCGCCGTCAGTCCACCGTGAGTGCGGCCAGCTCCGACCGCAGGTTCTCGCGGGCCCGGCCCTCCCACTCCCGCTCGCCGTACGGCGTTCTGAACAGCCGTGGCAGGTCGAGAAGCTGCCGCAGTACGGCCGCCCGGCCCGCCCGGAAGGCGTCGTCGGGCACGAACCCGTACTCCTCGCGGACGGCGGCGGCGTAGGCGGCGTACGCGTCCGGCTCCGAGGCCAGGATCGCGAGGTCCGCGTCGCACAGCACCTGCCCGTTCGGGTCGTCGTCGGCCGGGTCGTGGGTGACGGTGAGGCGCACCAGCCGGGCGACCTCCGCGACCTTCGCCTCCGGCACCCCGGCCTCGGTCAGCGCCCGCTCGGCGATCCGGGCCGACCGCTCCTCGTTCTCCGACCGCTCCGGCTGATACACGGCGTCGTGGAACCAGGCGGCCAGGCGTACGAGGTCAGGGTCCGCCGCGTGGTCCTCCAGCACCTCGACGCGGTCCAGCACCGCCGTGAGGTGGTCGAGGGTGTGGTACTTCCGCTGCGGCTCCGCCCACCGCTCGATCAGGTTCTCGGAGAACGGGAACGGGTCGGGGTAGCAGGCCCCGTCCCGCGCGGACAGCAGCGCGGGCAGCCAGCGGTAGTGCAGGGCCTCCCGCCGGGTGTCGACGGCGTCGGCGCCGTGGTCGGGATCGGGAGCGGGGTCGGGCTCGGACGGCATATACACATTGTGCCCCTCCCCCTAGCGTGGATCCCATGACGACCATGGCTGATACACACGACGTACGGGACCCCGGACTCCCCGCGCGGCTGCTGGCCGGTGAGCGTGACGTGCTGGTGCCGCTGTTGCGGGAGCGGCCGGAGGGGGACTTCGGGGCGGGGACCTGTTGTCCGGGGTGGAGTGTGCGGGATGTGCTGGCGCACTCCTCGGCCGCGCTGTCGCGGGTGGTGGAGGGGCGCTTCGAGAAGGGCGTGTTCAGTCCGGAGTCCAACGACCGGGACATCGCGGAGCGGGCGGAGTGGCCCGTCGCGCGGATCGTGGACGAGCTGGAGCGGGGCATGACCGAGGCGGGCCCGGTCATCGCCGACGCCGGTGGCGCGCTGGACGGGGTCGCCCTCGGGGAGTGGGTGCACGCCGGTGACGTACGCGAGGCCTGGGACCTGCCCGGGGCGTACGGTGGCTCCCAACTCGGCCTGGCGGTCGAGCTGTTGACCCACCTGACCCGGGCGCGCGGGACCCGCCCGCTGCACGCCGACCTCGACGACACCGACGAGCCCCTGCTGCTCGGCGCCCCGAGCGGTGAGGCGCCGCCCGCGCGCTACCTCGGCGACGCCACCACCCTCGTACGGCTCTACTCGGGGCGCCGCCCGCCCGCCGGTACGTCGTACGAGCTGGCCGGCGCGACCGAGGCCGAGCTCAACCTGTACGCCTGAGCCCGGCCGCGTCTGTGGTGACGGCTACCGCAGCAGGTACGCCTTCACCACGGTGACGTCGTACGTGTTGCCGCTCTTGTCCGTGAGCTTCGCCTTGAAGGAGACCGACTTGGCCTTCTTCGGGTGGTTCAGCTTGAGGCTCCGCTCGCCCTTCTTCGTGGTGACCGGGGCCTTGGACCACTTCTTGCCGCCGTCGTAGGAGACCTGGACGGTGAGGGACTTGAGGCTCTTGGCCGCGGGGCCCTGGAGGGTCAGCGGGACCGTGAACCCGCGGCCGGCGGGCGCGCTGCTGGACAGGTCCAGTTTCGGGGCGAAGCGGACCGACGAGAGCGGCAGCTTCTTGTAGTCGTCACCCGTGGTCTTCTTCGAGGTGAAGGTCCAGGCCGCGACGAGACGGGTGGTGACACCGGCGACCTTCGTGGAGCGGGTCGAGTCCGTGCTGATCCGGTACTTGGCGGACCTGGACGGCAGACCGTCGATGTCCTGGCAGAGCGGCCCCGCCGCGTCCATGAGCTTCTTGCCGTCGACGGTGACGACGGCGCGCTGCCCGGTGGTCGCCGACTCGACGAAGTTCCCGGAGACGTCCGCGAACTCCCCTATGCAGACGCTGAGTTCATTGCCCCAGCGCCGGGCGGTGTTGTACTCGTCGATCTTCGGGCTGAACACACCGACGTTGTACGTCCGCGTGTACGTCTGCCCGGCCCGGTAGGTCCGGGAACCGGGTTCCGCCACGAAGACATCGAGCTCGCCGCTTGCTCCGGGCCGGAACTGACCGGCGCTGAAGCTCCACTTGATCCCCTTGGCCGCGGTGACGTAGGTCTTCGCGGTGGCCGGCAGGGCGAACGGCTTGCTGACCGACTCGTACCCGGCCCCCGAGGCCGTCTCCCAGATCGGGCTGATCGCGCCCTTGGCGTTCTTGACGGAGGCGCCGATCCCCAGCTTCACCAGGGCGAGTTCACTCGTGGCGACCTTGCGGGTGAGCCCGGTGAACAGCGAACCGCCGCGGTCGTAGACCAGGTTGTACGTCGTACTGCCCTTCTGCCAGATACCGGCGACCTGCGAGCCGAGCTCCTTCGCCGGCAGCGTGCCGCCCACATGACCGGTACGGAACCCCTTGAAGGAGTCCGACTGCCAGACCGAGTTGTGGAAGAAGGGACCGCTCTCCAGGGAGTACCTCACGAACGTCTGCACGCTCTTGGCGGACCCCGGCACGGTGATGTCCACCGGCTTGGCCTTGCGGGCGTCGAACGTCACCGTGGTGTTCTTGGAGACGGTGAGCTTCGGCTGCGCCATCAGCGCGAGGTCCGGGCGGTCCTGCGCCCCCTTGGGGGTCCGGACCAGCGTCTCCAGAAGGTAAGTCCCCTTCGGCACACGGGTCTTGGCGACTCCGTCGCCGTCGGTGTCGTACGGGTCCAGCTGGAGGTCGACGTTCTGGCCGAGGACCAGCGTCCCGGACTGGGAGGGCCTGCCCTCGGTGTCGACGTACTTCAGGGTGAGGTCGTACGCCTCCGACTCGCGCTGCACGGCGAACGAGGTACGGACGCGCTGGCCGCCCTCGGTCGCGCGGGCGACGAGCACCCCGGCGAACACGCCGTCCTGGCCGCCGATCCGGGTGTCCGCCGTGAGGTCGACGCCCGCGGTGCCGCCCGCCGGGACGGTGACCCGGTCGGCGCCGACGGTGAAGAAACCGGCCGGTGCGGGCTTGCCCTTCGGCCCCGTCGTCTCCGTCGACAGGTCGAGGGTGACGGGCTGCGGGCCGTCGTTGCGGTAGGTGATCCGGCGGGTCACCGGCTTGTCGTCGGCGTGCGGCCACAGCTGCGTGCCGAGGTTCACCGAAGCCTGCTCGCCGCTCACGGTCTGGGTGAGCGCCCGCGCCAGGTCGGTCCGCCCGGTGCCCTGCTGGAACGGCGACAGACGGGCGCCGGGCTCGGTGGCGGAGGTCAGCGCCCGCTTGATCCGCTCCGCGCTCCACTCCGGGTGCCGCTGCGCGAGGATCGCCGCAGCGCCGGCCACGTGCGGGGTCGCCATCGACGTACCGGACATCGAGACATAGCCGGGGATGGCCGGGGTGCCTTCGACACCCTTGGCGGCCTTCGCCGCGACGATGCCGACGCCCGGAGCGGTGAGGTCCGGCTTCAGCGAGCCGTCGGCCGTGGGGCCGACGCTGGAGAACTCCGCGATGCCGTCCTTGCGGTCGACCGCGCCGACGGTGAGCGCGGAGGCCGCGCTGCCGGGGGAGCCGATGGTCGTCGCCTCGGGGCCCTCGTTGCCGGCCGCGACGACGAAGAGGGTGCCGCTCTCGGCGGATATACGGTCGACGGCGGCCTCCAGCGGGTCGTTCGCCACCGAGTCCTCGCCGCCGAGGGAGAGGTTGGCGATCCTGGCGCCCTGGTCGGCGGCCCACTGCATGCCCGCGATGATGCCGGAGTCCGAGCCGAACCCCGCGTTGTCGAGCACCTTGGCGTCCAGGATCCGCGCACCGGGCGCGACCCCCTTGTGCGTGCCGCCGGACTTGGCCCCCGATCCCGCGACGGTCGACGCGACATGCGTGCCGTGGCCGACGTGGTCGACGGTGCCGCCCGAACCCGAGAAGTCCTTCTGGGCGATCTCGACGCCCTTGAGGTCGGGATGCGTCTCGTCCACACCGGTGTCCAGTACGGCGACCTTCACATCCTTACCGTCGTACCCGGCCCGCCAGGCCGTCGGGGCGCCGATCTGCGCCGTGCTCTTGTCGAGGGCGGCCTTGCGGCGGCCGTCCAGCCATACGTGGGCGACACCCGGAGCCGTCGTCAGGGCCTGCCCGCCGTGGCGGTCGGCCGCGGTGAGCGCGTCCCAGACCTCGGCCGCACCGCTCTTGGGCGCGGTCAGCGCCTCACCCCGGAGAGCGGGCAGTTCGCGGCCCACGCGGACATCCGCCTCCGCGATCGCCGCCCGCGCGGTGGCCCGCTTCTCCGTGTTCTTCGTGTACGAGACGATCAGCGGCACCGTCGCCCGGTGCGCGTCGTCGTACTCGGCCCTGAGCAGCCCCGTCACATTGAACAGCCGACGGTCCACCGTGCCCCGCCCGATCAGGGGGAGCGCGTCGGCCGGCAGGACGTACGTCTCGTCGCCCGTCCGCTGGACGGACATCGGGATGCCCTCGCGGCCCTCGCCGGGCTGGACGCGGGTCACCCGGCCCTCGGCGTCGACGTGCACCCGGTCGCCGGATATCAGTGTGACGACGGACCCGGCCCCCGCGCCTGCCCTCGTCCCGCCCGACCCGGTCCCGGCTCCCGACCCGGCTGCCGAAGCGCCCCCCGCCACCGTGAGACATGTCGTGACCAGTGCGGCGACCATGGCCGCACCCATACTTCTTCTGTACCGCAGCACAGTTCTCCCACCCCTGGAACCGTCGATGATTCGCTCATGGAAGACGGTCGCGGAGTGTCAGGCGTTGCGCCTGAGTACGCCTACTCAGGTTCGTCTGGGCGATCGGACGTGACCTACTCGCCCGTCCGCCTCACGCCCCCCACGAAGCGGGACCATGCGGCGGCCTGGAACACGAGGACGCCACCGGCGGGGTTCTTGCTGTCTCGGACGGGGACGAGGCCGGGGTGAGCGGCGCTGACTTCGACGCATTCGTCGCCGGCGCCGTCGCTGTAACTGCTCTTACGCCAGGTCGCGGTCCTCAGATCGGGTGCGGTCCGCATCCGCGTACTCCTTGGCCGCCTGTTCGATCAGCGCGAGGGACGCGTCAGGCGACATCGCCGCGGCCCCGAGCAAATCGTAGGTCAGCGCAGAGCGGGCGAACACGGCCGGATCGTCCAACAGGCGCCCGGATTCGGACCCTTGGCAGTACACCATCGGAGGGGCGTCGCTGAAGGTCATCAACTTGATGATGCCTGCGTTCCCGGCGTGCACCCCCGCGGAGATGGGCAGCACCTGGACGATGATCCGGTTGCCCCGGATCATGCCGGCGACATGGCGGAGCTGCTCGGCCATCACCGCCGGGCTGCCCGCCTGACGCCGTACGACGACCTCGTCGATGATCGCCCAGTACAGGGGCGGCGTCGGACTGTCGAAGATGTGGGCTCGGGCCTTTCGGAACGCCACTCGCTCCTCGACGACGTCTTCCGACACGAGCGGGTCGTACGCCCGGATCACGGCCCGGTTGTACGACGGCGTCTGGATGAGGCCGGGTACGGAAGTCGGCGCCCAGTCCTTGATCGTGACGGCCACTCCTTCCAGCTCCACCACATCCGCGAAGTGCGCACGGTAGGGCGACTCCCGCGCTGCCTCCAGGTTCCGTACGAAGAACCCGTCCGTCTCCAGGATCTCGTCCACCGACTTCGCGTACTCCGGACGCATCCGTCGGATCCCCGCCTCCAACTGGCCCACGAAGGACCCGCTGACGAACATCGCCGCTCCCAGCTCCTCCTGGGACAGCCCGGCCCTTTCCCGCCGGTGGCGGAGTTCCGCGCCGTACATCGCACGGGTCGACTGGGACGGGTCGAGAGTCTTCGGCTTCGGCATGGGCAACTCCCTCTCGCACGACCGGTCTTGTTGAACGGCGCCCAAAGCAGGGTAGATGCGGACAGTGGTCGTCCGCGTGCGAACCGTGACGATCGCGTCCAACACCCCGGGTTGTTGTTAAATTGGACTAGACCTGTTGTCGTCACGTGTAGCCCGACGGAAGGGGCCCCATGACCACGCGCGCGCTTCTGGAGGTGATCGCCCTCGACGCCGAGGACGCCGTCGCCGCCCAGACCGGAGGTGCCGACCGGCTGGAGCTGGTGGCGGATATGGCGGCGGACGGGCTGACGCCGACGGTCGCGACGTTCGTGGAGGTGCAGGCGGCCGTCGACATCCCGGTACGGGTGATGCTGCGGCTGGCGGACGGGTTCGCGGCGGGTGGTGTGGACGCGTTGGTGCGGGTCGCGTGCGACATGCGGTCGGCCGGGGCGGAGGAGTTCGTGCTGGGGTTCCTCGGGGAGGACGGCGGGCCGGATCTGGACGCCGTGGAGCGGGTGGTGGCCGAGTTGGACGGGCGGGCGTGGACGTTCCACCGGGCGATCGACCGCGCCGCCGACCGGGACGCCCTGCGCAAGCAGTTGGCGGACCTGCCGGGGTTGGACACGTATCTGACGGCGGGGTCGGGGGTGGGGGTGGACGACGGGCTGCCCGTGCTGCTGGCGGAGGCGGCGCGGCGGGGTGACCCCGGCTACACGCAACGCCTGATGGTCGGCGGTGGTCTTCGCCTGGACCACCTCCCTCGCCTGCGTGCCGCCCGCGTCGACGCCTTCCACATCGGTGGCGCGGCCCGCCCCGGGGGGTGGGCGGCACCGGTCGCGGCCGAGGCCGTACGGGAATGGCGCTCGGCCTTGGACACGCGCCCGGCCCGCGCAACCGCTTTGCGCTGACGCGCGGGGGTGCGTTGTCGGGTGCGGCCCGGTGGGGCTTCTCGCGCAGTTCCCCGCGCCCCTGAAGATTCAGGCCCCTGCGGGCCTGAAAGACCACGGCCCACGGGCCTGGAAGACGATGGCCGCCGGCCTGAGAGTCGACGGCCCCGCCAGCCTGAAAGTCGACGGGGCCGGGGGCTGAGAGGTGACGGGTCAGCTTGAAAGGCGACGGGGCTGCGGGCTGAAAAGCATGGGGCGCAGCCCCTGCTTTTCAGGGGCGCGGGGAACTGCGCGAGAAGCCCCACCGGGCCGGCACCCGACAACGCACCCACCCACCCCCACGCACCCCCGGCCAAGCCCCCCGCAGGGGTTACGCGTTGGGGTTGAACGAGATGCCCGACGGCATGGCCGCCGCGAGGTTGGACGCGAAACTGCCGTCCTTCAAACCGAAGTTGGCGCTGCCGAAGTCGTAGGAGACGAGCGTGTCGCGGACGGCGGTCGACGGGTAGCCGTTCCAGCCGACGAGCGGCGGGTACTGCCACGTGCCCTCGTGGTTCTCCGGCGGCTCGTCGTTCGAGCCCGCGAGGCGGAAGCAGTGCGTCCTGATGCCGTCCTTGTGGTACACGATCTTGGGGTGGGTGCCGGACCAGAGCACCGACGACGCGGCGTGCACGGTGTAGCCGCCGTGGTTGGACGTCGAGACGTACCGCGCCGTGCCGTCCTGCACCCAGACCACCACGTGCTCCCAGTCGTGCCGGTGCCCGCCGATACCGCTGCCCGCGACCGCCTGGTCCTTCTCGAAGTACAGGTCGTACATGATCGCGCACCAGCCGTTGTTGCACTTGTAGCGCGAGTAGCCGTTGGTGTTGTCCAGGTCCGACTGGTCGTGGCAGTCGCCGCTCAGTGAACCGGTGGGCTTCAGACCGCCGTTGACCGTGCCCGTGGGGCCGATCGCGGGGGTCGGGTAACAGCCGTCCGTGTCGTAGTCGTAGGCCGGCTGCCAGGTCGTCTCCAACGCCTCCGCGTTGGCGGGCAGCGCGGCCGGCGGTGCGGCGTACGCGCTGCCGGCGACGCCGACGACCAGCGCGAGCGCGCCGCCGACGGTGAGCACGGATCTGCCGATGCGGGAGCTTGTCTTCACTGCGTCCTCCTGGTGGACCGCGGCGGGGGGATGCCGATGTGGGGGTGACATGCGCAGGTCAGGTTCGCCTTACCCGTGGGTAGTGCGCAAGTGTCGGGAGGTGTCGGAGTGATGAAGAATCAATCAATGTGAAGACCCTGTGAGTTGCCCCAGGGGGCCGGGCGCCGCGAACCCGACGTCACATCACAGGTAGATATCCGCCACGTAGGTGTTTTGTGCGAAGTCGCCGCGAGGGCCGCCTCGGAGATCATTCCGTCCCCGCCCGCGTGCATAGTTGTCTCCGCCCCGCTAAGCGAGGGCATGACAAGGTTTCAGTCACACGGGGGACGAGCTCCATGCCACACATACGTCTACGTCGCCGCGGCCTCACGGCCGCCGCCGCCGTGATCGCCGCGATCATGGTCACCACCACCGCCTGTAGCAAGACCGAGGAGAACGGGGCGAAGGCCTCGGACTCGACGACCGCCCAGGCGGACGCGGGCGACGCCGTCGACACCGGCGAGAACGAGAGCGGCGGTGACACGACCGTCGGCGGCTTCAAGCTCCCGGAGGGCGTGCCCACCGACCTCACCGGTGACGCGCTGCGGAAGTGGAAGAACGGCGGCTGGCAGGACTTCAGCGGCGACTGGGCCTCCGATGCGGAGGACTTCGCCAACCCGTACATCGAGAACTTCTGGACGCCGGAGCGCATCGCCGAGGCCAAGGAGAACCTGCCCCAGCTGCCCGCGATCGCCGAGGCGGGCAACACCTCGAAGGGATCGGGCAAGACCACCCAGGTCTGGCTGCCGGACGGCAAGGTCAAGAAGCAGCAGGCCGCCAAGGTCAAGGCGACCTACCACAAGTACGCCCCGCCGGTCGGCAAGCTCTTCTTCACCACGCCCCAGGGGTCGAGCGTCTGCTCCGCCGCGGTCGTGAAGGACCCGGCGCACCCGGGCAAGTCCAACCTCGTGTGGACCGCCGGGCACTGTGTGCACGCGGGCAAGGGCGGCGGCTGGTACCGCAACATCGCCTTCGTCCCGTCCTTCAACAACACGGGCAAGCTGAACATCGCCCAGGCGTCCAAGAACTACCGCGCGGGCAACGTCTCCCCGTACGGCATCGCCTGGGCCGACTGGGCCACCACCTCCGGCACCTGGATCAAGGGCGGCGCCGCGAGTGAGGGCACCGTGGCCGCCGCGTACGACTACGCCGTCCTGCACGTGAAGCCGGAGAAGGGCTCCAAGTCCCTTGAGGAGCGCCTCGGTTCGGCCCTGCCGGTGTGGTTCAACGCCCCCGCCGCCAACAAGGTCAAGAACATGAAGGTCCGCGGCTACCCGGCCGAGGCCCCGTACGACGGCTCGAAGATGTTCCACTGCCAGGGCGCCACCAAGCGCTTCGTCCTCGGCTACAGCTACCCGAGCGACTACCCGGCCCAGTACATGGTCGGCTGCACCATGAACGGCGGCGCCTCCGGCGGCCCCTGGTTCACCACCTACAAGGGCCGCACCTACCTGGTCTCCAACAACTCCCTGAGCGACCGCTCCACGTTCATCACCGGGCCGCGCCTCGGCAAGAACGCCAAGCAGGTCTACCTGGCGACCAGCAACAAGTTCAAGTAGGCGGAACTCGTACGTAAGCGGTGAGCGGCCCCCGGTGACCTTTTCGGTCGCCGGGGGCCTTCGCGTTCCCGTAGCTTGGCGGCATGAACACGTCCGACACATCCTCGTGTTGGGAACTGCTGCCCGCCGGCATCCGTGAACAGGTCGACGGATACGTCCTCCAGGACGCCCGCTTCCAGGCCATCCACGTGGTCTTCAGCGTCGGCCGCGCCCTGGGCCTGGGGCTGAACGACGCCCAACACGTCGTCCACGACCGCTACCTCCACCACGGCGACCGCGTAGCCCGTACCCCCGACAGCCCCCTCGACCCGGAGTCCCTGGCCGCCCTCGCCGCCGGATGCCCCGGCCGGGTCGTCGCGATCGAGGCGGAGTGGGACGGCGACACGGTCCACGACTGGTTCGTCAACCTGCGGGCCGTCACCGCCGACCCCGAGGGCGAGCATCCGCTGGCCACCATCTACTGGGGGACGGCCGAGCGGTACCTCGGCGAGGAGGGGGACCGGGCCGGGGGCCACCCGTCGGCGGTGGCCGCCGACCGCTGCGGCAGAGCCCTGGCCGCCCACCTCTCGGTCCCGTTCCACTTCGCCGACCCGGACACCCCGGGCGGGACCTAGGCCTACAGGGCCTACAGGGCCTACAGGGCCTACAGGGCCTGCACGAGTTGCGCCGGCAGCGGCGCCGAGTGGGTCACGATCAGGCCCGACACCGCGCGCGTGAGCGCCACGTACAGGCGGCGCAGGCCCGTCCGTTCGTCGGGTTCGCCGTCGACGACCGCCTGCGGCTCGTCCAGGACCACGTAGTCGTACTCAAGGCCCTTGGCGAGCGAGGCCGGGACGAGGGTGAGGCGGGTCTCGTACGTGGTCTCCTCGCCCGGTGCCAGGTAGCCGATGCCCGCCGCCGTGAGCGCCTCGGCGAGGGCGGGGACGCGGGCGTCGGCGGCGATGAGGCCGGTCGAACCCTCGTTGCGGAGCGACTCCGCGCAGGCGGCGACCACTTGGGCGTCCTGGGCGTCGTCCGTGCTCGGCCGTACGTCGAAGAAGCCCGGGTTCTCCCGGACCGACGCGACCGGCGTGAGGCCGGGGGCGATGTGGGGGAGGAGGCGGGAGGCGTACGTGATGACGTCGGTCGGGACGCGGAAACCGGCCGTCAGCTCCTCCACATGGGCCTCCGACTTGCCGAGATGGGTCAGCGCCTCCTCCCAACTCCGCGTCGCCCAGGGCGTCGTGCCCTGCGCGAGGTCGCCGAGGACGGTCGCGGAACCGGTGGTGCAGCGCCGCCCCACCGCCCGGTACTGCATCGGCGACAGGTCCTGCGCCTCGTCGAGGACGACATGCCCGAGGGAGTGCGTGCGCTGGACGAGGTCGGTGGCCTCGTCGACGAGCACGGCGTCGGCGGCCGACCACTTCACCGACTTCACGCTCCGCGCCGGCTTCGCCCACAGGATCGTCTTCTGCTCGTCCTCGGTGAGGATCCCGTCCGCGTGGGCGGCGAGGAAGTCCGCGTCGGAGAGGAGGCGCAGGACCAGCTTGGCGGGGTCGACCGGCGGCCAGATCGCCTTGACGGCCGCCTTCACGGCCGCGTTGCGGGCCACCGCGTCCTGCACCCGGTCGTCGGGCGCCTCCCCGGACCGTTCCATCTGCACCAGCACGGCGTGCGCGATCCGCTGCGGCAGGGCCTCGCGGGCGGCCCCGTAGCGGATCTCCCGGTCCAGCAACTCCCGCACGATGCTTTCGAGTTCGTACGCCGGTACGCGCCAGCGACGTGAACCCCGTACGACCATGACGGGCTCGGTGGGGATGGTGACGTGCGAGCGGACGGCCCGGCGGAGCACCTCGGCCATCCGGGCGTCGCCCTTGACGACGGCGGCCGGTGCCTCGTCCGCGCCCCGCACCTCGACATGGGCGACGAGGTCGTCGACGGTCGCCTGCTTGACCTCCAACTCGCCCAGCGCCGGGAGGACCTGCTCGATGTAGTGGAGGAAGGAGCGGTTCGGCCCGATGACGAGGGTGCCGGTGCGGGCGAGGCGCTCGCGGTGGGCGTAGAGGAGATAGGCGACGCGGTGCAGGCCGACGGCGGTCTTACCGGTGCCGGGGCCGCCCTGGACGCAGAGGGAGCCGGCGAGGTCGGAGCGGACGATCTCGTCCTGTTCCGGCTGGATCGTCGCCACGATGTCCCGCATCGGGCCCACGCGCGGGCGCTCGATCTCCTGCTGGAGCAGCTTGCTGGTGGCCGCCGCCTCGGCGGGGTCGGAGAGGTGCTCGTCCTCGTACGCGGTGAGGTCGCCGCCGGTGTATCCGAAGCGGCGGCGGAGGCCGACGTCCAGGGGGTCGGTCTTGGAGGCCCGGTAGAAGGGCTGGGAGACGGGGGCGCGCCAGTCGATGACCATCGGATCGCCGTCGGCGTCGTGGACGTGCCGCCGCCCGATGTAGAACCGCTCCCCCTCCGCTCCCTCGGCCCGGTCCGCGCCGGGGGCGTGCAGATAGTCGAGGCGGCCGAAGAAGAGCGGGGTGTGGCTCAGGTCGGCGAGCGCCTTGATCCGCTCCTCGATCTGGCGGGCCAGGACCTCCGCGTTCACCCAGTTCGCGGTGACGTCCTTGATGTCCAGCGCCTCCACGTCCTCCCGCATGGCACGCAGAGCGGAACGGGAGGCGGTGAGGTGGGCGCGCTCGCGGGAGAGGGGGTCGGTGGGGTCGGCGGGATCGAGGACGGCGCTGGGCGCGGGGTCGTCGGGGTGCGCGGGCAAGGGGGTGCCTCCGGTGGCCTACGGGACCTAAGGGTGTGCCTGAGAGCGAGTTCGCCTGGGCGGCGGTGGCCGGCCGGTTTCCGTCCGGTCGGCGGCGCTCCACGAACGGGAGGCGGGCAAGAGCGGAGAGTGTAGGTGAAGGGAGGGGGCGGGTGCCAACGCATTTCCCGGTACCCCCTAGGGGGCCCGTACGTCGTGGGTATTAGGGGTGGGCCGGACCTGAGGGGGAGCCGGGGGCTCAGCGGGTTCACTCCGCAGACCGATGTCATCCAAAGGCGGACGATCCACCATGGATACATGAGTGCAGCGACCTTCATCCCAGCATCGGCCTCCGGCCGACCCGGTTCGCCGCCCGGCGCGACCGGCCTCGACGACCACCACAACCGCCACCGCCTCGCCGACGCCCTCCGCGCCGTCAAGGTCTTCGCGAGCGCCGCCTTCGGCGTCATCGTCCTCGGCGAGTACGCGGAGGAAGCGGGCATACGCCGCCGGTGAGCCCCGGCCCACCTGACGTACGCCGCTGAGCCCCGGGCCGGCCCACGGGGCGATCAATCCTGCCGCTCAGCCCTTCTCCGCCCTCGTCGGCGGCCTCAGCCTTCTTCGGGCAGCAGGATGTCCGTGTCGTCGAAGATCCGCGGCATCACCAGGAGCAGACGGCCGAACCGAGCGCGGGTACCCCCGGTGACCTGTTGCTCAGCCCCGTCAGCCCTCCGTCAGCAGCTCGTCCGCGTCCATGATCCGGTAGGCGTAGCCCTGTTCCGCGAGGAAGCGCTGGCGGTGGGCGGCGAAGTCCTGGTCGATGGTGTCGCGGGCGACGACGGAGTAGAAGTGGGCCTGGTGGCCGTCGGCCTTGGGGCGCAGGACGCGGCCGAGGCGCTGGGCCTCCTCCTGGCGGGAGCCGAAGGTGCCGGAGACCTGGATGGCGACCGTGGCCTCCGGGAGGTCGATGGAGAAGTTCGCGACCTTCGACACCACCAGGACGTTGATCTCGCCCTGCCGGAACGCGTCGAAGAGCTTCTCGCGCTGCGCGTTGCTGGTCTCGCCCTTGATCACCGGGGCGTCCAGATGGGCGCCCAGCTCGTCGAGCTGGTCGATGTACTGGCCGATGACGAGGATCTGCTGCCCCGCGAAACGGCGGACGATCGCCTCGGCCACCTTCCGCTTGGTCGCGGTCGTGGAGCAGAAGCGGTACTTCTCCTCCTGCTCGGCGGTGGCATAGGCGAGCCGCTCGGAGTCGGTCAGGTTCACCCGGACCTCGACGCAGTCGGCGGGCGCGATATAGCCCTGCGCCTCGATCTCCTTCCAGGGCGCGTCGAACCGCTTGGGCCCGATGAGGGAGAACACGTCCGACTCACGCCCGTCCTCCCGGACGAGCGTCGCCGTCAGCCCCAGCCGCCGGCGCGCCTGCAGATCGGCGGTGAACTTGAAGACCGGAGCGGGAAGGAGATGCACCTCGTCGTAGACGATGAGACCCCAGTCGCGGGAGTCGAACAGCTCCAGGTGCGGGTAGACGCCCTTCCGGCGGGTCGTCAGCACCTGGTAGGTGGCGATGGTGACCGGCCGGATCTCCTTGCGCGTCCCGCTGTACTCGCCGATCTCCTCCTCGGTCAGCGACGTCCGCTTCACCAGCTCGTGCTTCCACTGCCGCGCGGAGACGGTGTTGGTGACGAGGATGAGGGTGGTCGACTTCGCCTGGGCCATGGACCCGGCGCCGACGAGGGTCTTGCCCGCGCCACAGGGGAGGACGACCACACCGCTCCCGCCGTGCCAGAAGTTCTCCACGGCCTGCTTCTGGTAGGGGCGCAGCGCCCAGCCGTCCTCGGCCAGCTCGATCGGGTGCGCCTCGCCGTCCACGTACCCGGCGAGGTCCTCGGCGGGCCAGCCCAGCCGCAGCAGGGTCTGCTTGATCTGGCCGCGCTCGGAGGGGTGCACGGCGACGGTGTCCGGGTCGATCCGGGCGCCGACGAGCGGGGTGACCTTCTTCGACCGCAGGATCTCCTCCAGCACCGGCCGGTCGGTGGTGGTGAGGACGAGCCCGTGCACCGGGTGCTTGGAGAGGGTGAGGCGGCCGTAGCGGTCCATCGTCTCGGCGACGTCCACGAGCAGCGCGTGCGGCACCGGGTAGCGGCTGTACTGCACCAGCGCGTCCACGACCTGCTCGGCGTCGTGCCCGGCGGCCCGCGCGTTCCACAGGCCGAGCGGGGTCACCCGGTAGGTGTGGATGTGCTCGGGTGCCCGTTCCAGTTCGGCGAAGGGCGCGATGACCCGACGGCACTCGTCCGCCTGCTCGTGGCCGACCTCCAGGAGCAGCGTCTTGTCGGACTGGACGATGAGGGGACCATTCACCGCACGACACCCTTTCGATACGGCCCGGACCGGAGTGCGGGGGCGTTGTGCACGTCCCCGGTCGTCGTGGGCTCTTCGGCGCTTCGGCCAAACGTCCAGTGTGCCTGATCGTCGGGCTCTCGCGGCGGGCCAGCCCGTGCGATCCCGCCCACGTTCACCAGTGTTATTGAATGTCTATTCATTCCCCTGAGTGGCGGGAATTCAGATTTGCGGCAATGGTTCCGAAGAATGGCGAACCGTGCAGCCACCCATCCCGGCCGACCCCGCCGATCCGGTCACCCCGTCCGTCTCCCCGCAGGGCACCACGCTCGGCTACGCCCTGTTCGCCACCCGCTGGCTCCAGGCGCCGCTGTACTTCGGTCTGGTCGCCGCACAGGGGGTGTACGTCTACAAGTTCTTCAACGAACTGTGGACGTTAATCGTCCGGTGCGTGAGCGGCAGTGCCACCGAGACCTATGTGATGCTCGCGGTGCTCAAGCTGGTCGACGTCGTCATGATCGCCAATCTGCTGATCATGACCATCGTCGGCGGCTATGAGACCTTCGTCTCCCGCATCGGCCTCCAGGGCCACCGCGACCAGCCCGAATGGCTTTCCCATGTCAATTCCAACGTACTGAAGGTCAAGCTCGCCACCGCCATCGTGGGCATCTCCTCCGTCCATCTGCTCCAGATGTTCGTGGACGTCCACCACACCTCGCACCACGCGCTGCTGTGGGGCACGGTGATCCACATGGCCTTCATCGCCTCGGCGGTGCTCCTGGCGTACATGTCGGGACCGATGCTGCGCGAGGACAAGGGCCACGGCTCCCACCACGGCTCCCACACCGGCCCGCCCGACGGCCCGAGGCCCCCGCACGGCCCCCGCCGGCCGACGGAACCCACGGAGCCGACGCACCCGGTCGAGCCGATGGAGCCGGTCGAGCCGGCGGCACCGGCCCGGTCGAGGGAGCCCGCCGCCCCCGTTCTCCTGCGGACGCCGCTGCCGATCCCGGCCCAGGCCACCTCGTACGAGAACTACGTGACCTACGAGAGCCGGGTCTCCCCCTACGAGACCCGGTTCACGCAGGGCGGGACGCGGCTCGTGCAGTACGAGGCCCGGCGCGTGCCGCACGAGGCCGAGGCCGGGGTCGAGGGCCGGGTGCGGGCGGCCGGGTTCCCGGCGCGGAAGCTGCTGGAGGAGTTCGACGAGGGGCACCCGCGCTCCTTCGACCGGCGGCTGCTGGCGCGGCTCGGGACGCTGGACTTCGTCTCCACCGGGCGGAACGTGGTGTTCGTCGGCGCCCCCGGCACCGGCAAGACCCATCTGGCGATCGGGCTCGGCGTACGGGCCTGCCACGCCGGGCACCGGGTGCTGTTCGCGACCGCCACGGAGTGGGCCGCACGGCTGGCCGGGGCACGGGACGAGGGCAGGCTGGCGGAGGAACTGTCCGCGCTCGACGCCTGCCCCCTGCTGATCGTCGACGAGGTCGGCTATCTCCCCTTCGACGCGGACACCGCCCGGCTCTTCTTCCAGCTGATCGCGCACCGCTACGAGCGGGCCTCGCTGGTCGTGACCAGCGACCGCCCGCTCGGCCGCTGGGAGGAGATCTTCGGCGGGGCCGCCCCGGCGATGGTCGACCGCCTCGCGCACCACGCCGAGATCGTCCGTCTCGAAGGGGACAGCTACCGGCTGCGGCGCGCTACTTCAGGAGGCTGACGTTCTGGATCAGGGGTCCTTCCAGGGTGATGCTGTCGCCGACCAGGGTGCCGAGTTCGGGAAGGGGCAGGGGCGGGTTGGCCGCGGCGGGGGAGGCGAGCGCGCCCACCAGGGCGACGGCGACGGCGGCGGAGACGAGCGTGACGAGGGGGCGCATGCGTACGTGTGGGCCTTTCGAGCGCAGGAGTCGATCTCGATCGGACACAGGGTGGCTGCCCCGCCGGCCCCGGCCCGATGCGCGCCCCCGTCCGCGACCGCCCATCGGGGTGAAATGACCGGGTGGCCTGCATGAACTCCGGCGTACGCCCGAACGGGTGATGGGCGAGCGACGGTTTGATCAACTCGGCCGGACCGGTGAGCGGGCCGGGGGACGAGTGGGACGGCCCGGCGCTCAGGTCGGGTCGTCCGCCAGTTCCGCGACGCCCGTGATCCGGTGCAGCGGGAACGTCCGCACCTCGTCCGCCGTATGGTCGTACGCCGTCACGAAACCGCCCTCGACCCGGACCGGGGCGATGACGCGCTGACTGGCGGAGCCCTCGGCGTTGACGTAACCGATCCACAGGGCCTCGCCGGTGAGGACGGCGGCCTGCATCGTCGCCAGGGTCTCGGCGGAGCCCGTACGGGGCAGGGCGCCGGACGGGGCCGGGTCCCCGGCCGTCGCCTTGCGGGGCGTGGTGGAGGCCAGGTCACCGGCGCGGATCGCCCGGATCGCGGCGCCCAGCAGCGTGTCGTCCGGGGCCGGGGGACCGTCCGGGACGGGCTCCGGGGCCGTACGGGGCGGGGTGCGGTGGGCATGGGCCCGGGTGATCAGGACATCGCCCTCCGCGGACTCGGCGGCCGGCGCGTACCCCATCGCCCGCAGCCCGTCGAGCAGCGTCGCCGGGTCCGCCTGGGCCGCCAGCACGGTCGGCGCCAGACGCCGCAGCCCGAGCCCCCCCGACCGCTTGTCGGCGAGGATCTCGCTGAGCATCGCGTCGTCGTCACAGCGCACATACGCCGACGCCGCGCCGATCCGCAGATGACCGTGGCGCCGGGCCACGTCGTCGATCAGATAGGCGAGCGGCTGCGGGACCGGCGTACGCGAGTGGGCGGTCAGGAAGTCATGCAGATCGGAGGCGCTGCGGCCCGCGTCCAGCGCCCGGCGCACGGACCCCGGCGTGAACCGGTACACCGTCGCGCCACCCTTCGACTCCACGTCCGCCAGGACGCCCAGCGCGTCGGCCAGCGGACGCTTCAGCGGGCCGGGCGCCACGGCCGTCAGGTCCGCCTGCAACAGGACGTGGTTCAGCGGCTCGGGAAGCAGCGGCGCGAGCAGCCGCGCGGCCCGGGAGGCGGCCGCCGCCTGCTCGGCGACGGGGTCGGGGGCGTGCGAGGCGGTGAGCGCGGGCGCGGGAGGGTGCGGCAGCGGGACGTGGTGGGCGGGGAGCTTGTCGCCGGGGGTCTCCGGCAGGTCGGCGGTGGCCGGGGCCTCGGGCGGGAAACCGAGGAGCGCGCGGCCGTGCGAGGACAGGGCACCGCGCCCGGTGACACCGAGCGTCTCGGCCTCGGAGAGGGTCCACCGGGCGATCCGGGCCCGCAGATCGTCGGCCTGGCGGGGCTGCGCGGCCTGCTGCTGTTGTGGGGGCTGCTGGCCGCCGCGGGTGGGGCGTTCCCAGTGGAGGCGGGCCAGGACGGAGTCGGGGGTGGCCGAGGTGCCCTCCGGGAGCCCGGCGAGCAGTGCGAGGACCCGGTGGCGGACCTCGGGCGCGGCCGAACGGTCCAGGCCCGGGCCCAGCGCCGACAACGTACGTTCCTTGGCGTCCCGTTCGCCGATCACCCCGGCCGTACGGGTCGCCGTCAGCCAGGCCGAGGCGAGCCGCGCCCAGCGCTCGGCGGCGGGCAGCTCCAGCCACTCGTCGTACGCGGGGGTCGCCGCGTACCGTTCGTCGGCCTCGCCGTCCGAGGCCAACAGCCCGGCGGCGTAGGCGAGTTCGATCCAGAAGGCGGCGACCGGCTCGGGCATGTCGAGGGCCACCGCGGTCCGTTTCAGGTCCCGCACACTGAGCCCGCCCGCGCGCAGGACGCCCGGCCCGCCCTCGTCCCAGTCCTTCAGCAGCTCCTCCACGGTCGCCAGCGCGGTGTACGCCTGTCCGGCCGCCGTCGCGTCCACAACCTGTGGACGGTGCGTGGCCGACGCCTCGACGGGCGGCGGCACGGGCCGGGTCTCCCGGTGCGCGCGGCCCGACCGCAGATGCAGGGCGACCTCACGGGGGATGACGACCGTGCCCGGGGCGGTCGGCAGGAGCAGCCCCCGGTCCAGGAGCCAGCGCAGATGCGCCGCCGGAGCGGCGGTGACCTGGCCGTACGGCGGCCCCCACACCAGCCGGGTCAGGACGTCCAGGGACTCCGGGGGCGCGGTGGCGAGCAGCGCGGCCATGCGGCGGCGGTCGGTGAACAGCCCGCCGAGCGCGGTGACGGCCGACACGGAGTCGTGCGTGCTCGCCAGGCCCGCCTCCACGACGATCTCCTGCACCCGCCCCGGCGACATGCCCGCCGTGGCCTCCGCGACGGTCGGGCCGAGACCGGTCGGGGAAGGGTGCTGCGGGGAGGGCGCGAGCAGCTCACGGGCCGTGCGGACGAGGCGGAGACGGTCGTCGGGGCCCCACACCAGGGCCTGGTCCCGCAGGGCGCCGAGCGCGTGCGGCAGCGCGGCGGTGACGGCGGGGTCCGCGTCGTCACCGGCCAGCAGGGAGGCGAGTTCGTCGTACGGCGCCGGGTCGGACGCCACGGCCAGGGCCTGCGCCGTCTGTAGGGCGAACCGGTCCAGGCGTTCCAGGGCCCGTACGACCGACGCACGCGTCCCCGCCCGGGTCGCCAGCTGGGTCAGGTCGGTCGGCACGGGCGTGATGAGGTCCGGCCGGGCCCGGAGCAGCACGGCGAGCGAACGGTCGTCCCGCCCGCGCAGCGCCTCCGCCAGGGAACGGGGGGCTCCACCGGCGGGCGCCGTCTCCGTGGGGGTGTGCTCCTCGGTGCTCATCCGGCCAACCGTAGCGGAGGGGCTGCGCCGGACCGGGGCGCCCAGTAGCTCGGGGGTGCGTGTGTTCGGGCGGCTGCGGGTCGGTGGGGCTTCTCGCGCAGTTCCCCGCGCCCCTGAAGGGGGCTGCGCCCCCTCTCGTCGTCGTGGCTGCGGGTCGTCGTGTCGGTGTCGGGTCGGTGGGGGCTGGTCGCGCAGTTCCCCGCGCCCCTGGAGGGGGCTGCGCCCCTTCTCGTCGTCGTGCCGTTGGGGGCGGGTGGGCGCGGCGGCGCCTCGGAAGCGCCGAGCAACGGATCCGACCCCCGCTCGGCCCCCGAGGACCGCGCTCGGAAGCGATACCGTCAGGGGAGTACGCGCGCCAACCCCGGAGGGGCTTCGTGGGGATTGAGAGCGACCAGGTCGTCTATGAGTATCTGAGCCGGGTCGGTGATCTGGCTCAGCAGCGGCAGTTGCCGTCGGCGACGCGGATGCGGCTGGTGTCGGGGCTGCGGGACGAGATCGACCGGCGGCGGGCCAAGGCGCCGGTGGACAGCCCGGCCGCCGTACGGCGCATCATCGCCCGTCTGGGCACCCCGGACGAGGTCGTCGAGGGTGCGGGCGCGCCCGGTGACGTACCGGAGCCGCCTGCCGCCGCCGTGCCCGTGCAGCGGGTGACCGGTGGTGGGGGTGAGGGCGACGCGGAGGGTGCGGGGGACGCCGGGGGCGCCGGGGAGCGGGCCAAGGGGTTGTCCAAGGGGCTGCGGCGGGTCGTGCCGCGGCCGCGTCCCGCCGATGGCGTGTCGCCGCCGTCGGTGGGGGGTGGGGCCGCTCCGCCGCATCTCGCTCCGCTGCATGAGCTGGGCGACGGGGACGCGCAGCCCGACTGGTGGCGGGTCGGTGGGGGTGGGGTGCCCGGGGGCGGGGACATCGGGTTCGGGCTCGGGGACTCCGTGCCGGGGTTTGTCGGGGGTGTGGAGATTCCCGAGTTGTTGAAGCCGCCGCCGCCGGTGGAGGCGGCGGGGGAGGGGCGGGGGGAGCGGGGGGCGGTCGAGGAGGAGGTCGCTCCGGCGGTCGTCTCGGAGGAGGGTGGGCGGCGTCGGCGGTTGTCCCTTCCCCGGTTGCGGGGCTCCGGTGGGGGGTGGAGCAATCCGCTCCTGCTGCTGGCCGCCGTGTTGTTGGTGGCGGGGGCCGTGATGGGGAGTCTGGTGCCGCTCGGGCTGGGGTGGCTGATCGCCTATCTGTCGCGGCGGTTGACTCCCGCGGAGTCGAAGTGGGCGGTCATGGGGATTCCGGGGGTGGTGGCCGGGGGTGGGGTCGTGTGGTTGTGGGGGCGTAATGAGGGGAGGTGGGGGGAGCCCATTGCTCAGGGGCATATGAGCGATGCGCTCAGTGATGCGTGGCCGTGGATGCTTCGGGTTGCCGCGGTCTCCTCCGCCCTGTATCTCCTCTGGCGCTCCCAACGCCCCCGTTGACCTGCCCTTTTCCTCGCCCCCGCCGCCCCTACCCGTCCCATCCCCAGGGGCGCTGCCCCTTCGACCCCGTGGGGTGGTTGGGGGTGGGTGGGTTGTTTGGGGGTGGGGGGTGGTTTGGGTGCGTGGGTGGGTGCGGGTGCGTGGGGCTTCTCGCGCAGTTCCCCGCGCCCCTGAAAAAGCAGGGGCTGCGCCCACTGCTTTTTCAGCCCGCAGTCCCGTCGGTTTCAGGCCCGCAGGGGCCTGATCTTTTAGGGGCGCGGGGAACTGCGCGATCAGCCCCCACCGGGCCCGCACTCGCCGACGAACCGCCCCCCCCACCCCCTCCCCCGGCCGGACACCCGCCCCGGCTCACAATGGGCGGTATGACTTCTCGCGTGTTGACCGTCGGGTTCGATCTCGACATGACGTTGATCGATTCGCGGCCGGGGATCCACGCCTGTTACGTGGCGTTGGCGGCGCGGACGGGGGCGTACATCGACGCCGATCTGGCGATCACGCGGCTGGGGCCGCCGCTCGCGGAGGAGCTGGCGTACTGGTTCCCGGAGGCGGAGATCCCGGGGATGGCGGACCTCTACCGGGAGATGTACCCGGCGATCGCGATCGCCGCGACCCCCGCGATGCCGGGCGCGCCGGAGGCGATCGCGGCGGTCCGGGCCGCCGGCGGCCGGGCGATCGTGGTCACCGCCAAGTACGAGCCCAACGCCAAGCTGCACCTGGAGCACCTCGGCATGGAGCCGGACGAACTGGTCGGCGACCTGTGGGCGGAGGCCAAGGCGGAGGCGCTGCGCGAGCACGGCGCGAGCGTGTACGTCGGCGACCACACCGGCGACGTACGCGGCGCCCGCAGCGCGCGAGCGTACTCGGTCGCCGTCGCCACCGGGCCCTGCGACGAGCGGGAGCTGCGCGAGGCCGGTGCCGATGTCGTCCTCACGGATCTGACCGCGTTCCCGGAGTGGCTCAGGACCTACCACCGACAGCAGCCGCACATCAGCAGTTAGGAACGGGCCTCGCGCGCCCTTCTGCGGCCCGCCGCGACGGACTGGAGGACTCCCGCGCCGGCGATGAGAAATCCGACGCCCATCAGCATGCTCAGGACGAACATGAAGGTGGGGAATGGAGTCGTTCCGAGGAACAGCGGGGCCACGGTGACGAGTGTGGCCACGGCGCCGACGATGAAGACGATGGCACCGACACGGATCAGCCGGTCACCGGGTTCGGCGGAATTCGGTTGGGTTTTGTCACGCACCCGACCAGGGTAGTTCCCAGCGCGAGGGAACAGTCGGCCGACGTCTTGTCACCCGCCCCCGGACCAATAGGCTGGGGACCGGCGGGTCCGACGACCCGCTGTAGTGCTGTCCAGAGCGGTTTGCACACACCGAGAACACCTTTCAGACGCATTTTCCCGACGAGTACGAGGACGAGGACAGACGTGCCTACCGGCAAGGTCAAATGGTTCAACAGTGAGAAGGGCTTCGGCTTTCTCTCCCGCGACGACGGCGGTGACGTCTTCGTCCACTCCTCCGTACTGCCCGCCGGTGTCGACACCTTGAAGCCGGGCCAGAAGGTCGAGTTCGGAGTCGTCGCGGGTCAGCGCGGCGACCAGGCCCTCTCCGTGACGATCCTGGAGCCGGCCCCCTCGGTCGCCGCCGCGCAGCGCAAGAAGCCCGACGAGCTGGCCTCGATCGTGCAGGATCTGACGACGCTGCTGGAGAACATCACGCCGATGCTGGAGCGGGGGCGTTATCCCGACCGCCCCGCAGGCAAGAAGATCGCGGGTCTGCTGCGCGCCGTCGCCGACCAGTTGGACGTCTAGGGCCGCCGACTCCAGCCGTTCTCAAGGGAATTCGAGCGCGTCCGGGCCGAGGGGCGGTACCAGTCCCTCGGCCGCCGCGCGGGTGAGCAGACCCCTGACCGCCGCGTAGCCGTCCTCGCCGAGGCCGGCCGTGAACTCGTTGACGTACAGGCCGATGTGCTGGTCGGCGACGGCCGGGTCCATCTCCTGGGCGTGTTCGAGGACGTACGGGCGGGAGGCGGCGGGGTCGTCCCACGCGGCGCGGACGGAGGCGCGGATCGTCTCCGCCAGCCCGGTCAGCGTCTCCGCGCCCAGCGAGCGCTTGGCGATGATCGCGCCCAGCGGGATCGGCAGGCCCGTGGTGTCCTCCCAGTGCTCGCCCATGTCGGCGAGCTTGTGGAGGCCGTAGTTCTGGTACGTGAAGCGGGCCTCGTGGATGACGAGACCGGCGTCGACCTTGCCGTCCCGGACGGCCGGCATGATCTCGTGGAACGGCATCACCACGATCTCCCCGACCCCGCCGGGCAGGGTGTCCGCCGCCCAGAGACGGAAGAGCAGATACGCCGTCGACCGCTCGCTCGGCACGGCCACCGTACGGCCGGTGAGGTCCGTGCCCGGCTCCCGCGTCAGCACCAGCGGGCCACAGCCCCGCCCGAGCGCACCGCCGCAGGGCAGCAGCGCGTAGTCGTCGAGGACGTACGGCAGGACGGCGTACGACACCTTCAGTACGTCGAGGTCGCCGCGTTCGGCCATGCCGTTGGTGATGTCGATGTCCGCGAACGTCACGTCGAGCGCGGGCGCGCCGGGGATCCGGCCGTGGGCCCAGGCGTCGAAGACGAAGGTGTCGTTGGGGCAGGGGGAGTACGCGATCCGCAGCGGGTCGTTCGGCGCTTCAGAGCTCAGGGGCGTCATGGGGCTCATGGGGGTCATGTGGGTCCCAACTCTCCAGTACGGGCGTCAGCTTCCCGACGGCCTCGGTGAGTGCGGTCAGCGCGTCGCCGATGCGCCAGGCCGCGCGGTCGCGCGGGCCCACGGGGTTGGAGACGGCGCGCAGTTCGAGGACGGGCGTGGTGTGCGCGGCGGCGGCCTCGGCGACCCCGAAGCCCTCCATCGCCTCGGCCAGCGCGCCCGGGTGGCGGTCCCGCAGGGCGGTCGCGCGCGCGGCGCTGCCGGTGACCGTGGAGACGGTGAGCACGGTGCCGGTACGGGCGCCGGTGGCGGTCGCGACGGCCCGTACGAGATGCGGCGGCGGGCGGTGGGTGACGGTGCCGAAGCCCAGGTCGGTGACCGGGACGAAGCCGTCCGGGGTCTCGGCGCCCAGATCGGCGGCCGTGATCTCGTCGGCGAGGACGAGCGAGCCGAGGGGCGCCTCGGGCTGGAAACCGCCCGCGATCCCGGCGGACACGACCAGCCCGTACGGCCGGCCCTCCAGGACGGCGGCGGTCAGCGCGCCGGCGACGGAGGCGGCGGCGAGGGCGGGGCCCACACCGGCCGCGAGGAGGTCGTAGTCGTGCGGGGGCGTACGGAAGCCGTGGAGGGTCGCCGCCGGGAGGCGGGTCTCGGTGGCGGGGCCCGGAAGCGCTCGTGCCACCGCGTCCCGTTCGGCGGGGACGGCGGTGGCTACGAGGATGCGCATGCGCGGCGGCCGGGGATCAGGCGTCCGGGTTCTTCAGCTCGAAGTTCCACACGCCCTTGATCTCCGACCCCGCCTCGTTCTGCTCGACGATGCTGATCGTCAGCGACTTCTGTTTGGGCTGACCGGGCTGGGCGGCGAAGAGGCCGGGGTTCTCGAAGGACTTGTACGTCTTCGTGAACGTCTCGTTGAGGGCCGGCTGTCCGTCGATCCACAGGGTCCAGCCCCTGTCCGCGATCTCCGGGTCGACACCGATGCGCAGGGTCTCGTCGGAGGGCAGCTCGATGGACTTGGAGGGCTTCTCCTTCGCGCACTCCGCGGCCCCGGCGGCATCGAGGGTCCGGTAGCACGCGGCCTCGGCGCTGATCGAGTCGGTGCCGATCGTGACGGTCGCCATCGGCGTCGGCTCATCGCAGGCCGACAGGACGAGAAGTCCGGCGGAAACGGCGCCGAGAGTGGCTGCGGCGCGACGGGAACGCGGGAAGGTCATGGGCGAAGGCTATCTGGCGTGCCCGGGGGTGCCCCTACGTGGGGTACGGCGTGCCGGGTCGGCGGGGCCTTCGGTCAGGCCACGCGGGCGCGGGGCGCCCCTCCGTGGCGGGCGGAGGAGAGGAGGCCGCGGACCGTGGTGAGCCAGCCGACGGCGACGATCGCGGCGGCCACGGAGAGGCCGAGGGTGCCGTTGAGGGGGAGAGCGATACCGATGGCGCCGCCGACCACCCAGGACATCTGGAGCAGGGTCTCGGAGCGGGCGAAGGCGGAGGTCCGCACGAGTTCGGGGACGTCGCGCTGGATCAGGGCGTCCAGGCACAGCTTCGACAGGGCCTGCGAGAACCCGGCGACCGCGCCGAGGAACGCGACGAAGAACCAGCCGAAGAAAAGGGCCGCCGTGATCGCCACTCCGAGTTCGACGGCGACGACGGCCACGATGATCATTTCCGGCGACCGCTGCTTCACCCACGCCCCCACGGCGGTGCCCAGCGCGTTGCCCGTACCGGCGGCCACGGCGACCATGCCCAGCGACACGGCGGCGCTCTGGCCGTTCAGCGGGTGGATGCGCAGCAGGAACGCCAGGAAGAAGATCAGGAAGCCGGAGAGACAGCGCAGGGCGGCGTTCGCGACGAGCGCGTGCGTGACCGCCGGGCCGACCGTCCGCAGGCCCGGCCGTTTCAGGGTGCTGCTGCGGTGCGGGCCGTGCAGATGCTCAGGGTCGGCCGCGAGCAGGGCCCGGTCCTCGCCCTTCGCGGAGTCGACCTTCGAGGGGAGCGTGAAGGAGAGGAACGTACCCGCGAGGAAGATCACGAAGGCGCCGTAGAGCGGCCAGCGCGGGCCGAGCGCCTGGAGTCCGGCGCCGATGGGCGCGGCGACGCCGGTGGCGAGCAGACCGCAGAGGGTGACCCGGGAGTTGGCCTTCACCAGGGAGAACCCGAGCGGGAGCAGCCGGGGTACGACCGCGCTGCGGACCACCCCGTACGCCTTCGACGCGACCAGGACGCCCAGGGCGGCGGGGTACAGCTCGATGCCGCCGGTCTCGACGGCGCCGACGAGGATCAGGGCGAGGAAGGCCCTGGCCAGCATGGCGCCTGCCATCGCGGCGCGGCGGCCGTGCGGGAGGCGGTCCAGGAGGGGGCCGACGACGGGGGCGAGGAGGGCGAAGGGGGCGAGGGTGATGGCGAGGTAGAGGGCGACTCGGCCGCGGGCCTCGTCGGTGGGGACGGAGAAGAAGACCGTGGAGGCGAGGGAGACGGTGATCATCACGTCGCCGGCGCCGTTCACACCGTGCAGTTCGATGAGTTTGCCGAGGCCGGATTCGCCGGCGCCGTGTGCGTGGGTGGCCCTGCGGATGCCTCGGGCCGGGCCGGTGACCGGGAGGTGCAGGGCGCGGCCCACCGAGCGGACGGCGCCGGTCACCCGACCCGATCCGCGCGCTCCGCTCCGCTCGGCGCCGGTCACCTCGTCATAGTGCCCCGAAGACGGGGGGTGTAGCGGGTTTACCGCTCGGATGGCTGGTGGGGGTGTGTGTTGGGCGAGGGTGGGTGGGTGGGTGTTGGGGGGTGGGGTGGCTTGGGTGTGTGGGTGGCTGCGGGTGCGTGGGGCTTCTCGCGCAGTTCCCCGCGCCCCTAAAAGCTCCAGGCCCCTGCGGGCCTGAAAGACGACGGTTCTGCGGGGGTGAAAAGCGTGGGGCGTAGCCCCGGGTTTTCAGGGGCGCGGGGAACTGCGCGAGAAGCCCCACCGGACCCGCGGACGCCCGACGACCCCGCCTCCCGAGCTCTCTCGCGGGGCCGGGCCGCAGGCCACGGCGTTTTCCCGCCAACAGCCGACACCGCTTGTCCGGCCCCCGAAGACACCCGCTCCGGCCCAGGCCGAGCGCAGCGGAATCGCGGAACCGTAACGTCGGTGTGGGCGTGGAGCCCGGGAGAAGGTAGCGTGCATAGCGCGCCTGCGGCGGTTGTTCTCGGCCGCGCGCCTCTCGTTCATCCCGCAGAATGGATGACATAGGTGCGCCCGAGTGCGATCGGGCGCGGACGTCGACGCGGCCCACTGGTCCGCTCCGTCCGCACCCCCCGCCGAGGGAGGCGCACTCGTGAGACGGCGTAGGAGAGAAGCGATACCTGTGAGCGCAGCGACAACGCGAAGCCGCACCCCCGACCGCCTGTGTGCCGAGGCCGTCGACCTGGCCCGCTCCGCCGCCGAGGAGGCCGCCGCGCCAGGCGTGGTGGGTGAACACGCGGGGCTCGTCTCCGAGGGCGACCGTGTCGTGACGCACTTCTTCGAGTGCAAGGAGATGGGCTACCGGGGCTGGCGCTGGGCCGTCACCGTCGCCCGGGCCTCACGGGCGAAGTTCGTGACGCTGGACGAGGTCGTCCTGCTGCCCGGCCCCGACGCGCTGCTCGCGCCGGAGTGGGTGCCGTGGAGCGAGCGGCTCCGGCCCGGTGACATGGGCCCTGGCGACCTGCTGCCCACGGACGCCGAGGATCTGCGGCTGGAGCCCGGCTACTCCGGCGAGGACGAGCCGCTGCCGAACTCCCCGGTCTCGCACGACATGGCCGAGCTGGTGGAGGCGGAGGACGCCGAGGTCACCGGTGGGGTGCCGGCGAATCTGCCGTTCGCGCCGACCCGTGGGTCGATCGCCGCGGTCGCCGAGGAACTCGGCATGCGGCGGGCGCGGGTCCTGTCCCGGTACGGGCTGCACACGGCCGCGGACCGGTGGGAGGAGGGGTTCGGGGCGAAGACCGCGATGGCGCAGGCCGCGCCGGCCGCGTGTGTGAGCTGTGGATTCCTTGTGCCGATCGGGGGGTCGCTGGGGCAGGCCTTCGGGGTGTGCGCGAACGAGTTCGCTCCGGCGGACGGGCGGATGGTGTCGCTGACGTACGGGTGTGGCGGGCACTCCGAGGCGGCGGTCATGCCGGCGCCGCCCCGGCCGGCGCCGCCGCGGCTGGACGAGACGCGGGTGGATCCCTTCCCGCTGCGGCCGTCTCCCGACTCCGGGTCGGTGTCCGTGGGGGTGGAGGAGACCGAGGCCGAGGCGGATCTCGGGCATTCGTAAGGCGGGGCGAGGGTTCGCCTCATAGCTCGGGGGTTCGGGTTCGTCGGCGGCCGCGGGCCCGGTGGGGCTTCTCGCGCAGTTCCCCGCGCCCCTTAGGTAACCCGGGCTCACCCCATGCTTTTAAGGGGCGCGGGGAACTGCGCGACCAGCCCCCACCCACCCGCACCCGCCCACGTACCAGCTACCCCCCACCCCCCTGGGCGCCCGGCTCACGCAGCGCAGCGACGCGGTACCTTCGTGCCATCAGGCGACAGGAAGAAGTGACCGTGAGCAAGTTCGTGCGGCCGGCGGCCGAGGGTGCGGACCCGTTCGGGACGGCTCGGCTGCGGCGGGGCGTGCTCGACGCCTGGGCTACCAGCCCGGCCCGGTTCCGTGAGGACGCCAACGCCGAGGAGGACCTCGTCCTCGGCGGCTACCGGGACCGGCTCGTCGTGGAGCTGGCGCAGAACGCCGCCGACGCCGCGGCCCGCGCCAAGGTCCCGGGACGGCTGCGGCTGACCCTCCGGGACGGCGTCCTCGTCGCCGCCAACACCGGCGCCCCCCTGGACGCGGGCGGCGTCGAGTCGCTGTCCACGCTCCGCGCCTCCGCCAAGCGGGACACCCCGGGCGGCCACGACGGCGCGGTCGGCCGCTTCGGCGTCGGTTTCGCCGCCGTGCTCGCCGTCACCGACGAGCCCGCCGTCGTCGGGCGCCACGGCGGTATCCGCTGGTCGCTCGCCGAGGCCCGGCTGCTCGCCGCCGACACCGCCCGGCACAGCCCCGGCCTGGGGGACGAGATCCGCCGCCGGGACGGCCATGTGCCGCTGCTGCGGCTGCCGTTCGCGGCCGAGGGGACCGCCCCGGACACGTACGACACCGTCGTCATCCTGCCGCTGCGCGACACCGCCGCAGCCGATCTCGCCGAGCGGCTGCTGCACGCGGTCGACGACGCGCTGCTCCTCGCCCTGCCCGGCCTCGACGAGGTCGTCATCGAGGTCGGCACCGGTGAGGCGCGGACGCTGCGGCGGCGCGTGGAGGGGGCGTACGTCGTCGTCGAGGACTCCCGGGACGGGGTCACGCGCTGGCGTACGGCCGCCGAACACGGGACGGTCGAGGGCGCGTTGCTCGCCGACCGGCCCGTCGAGGAGCGGCTGCGGCCGTACTGGTCCGTCACCTGGGCCGTACCGACCGGGCCCGACGGGGAGCCGGTCCGGCCGCGTACCAGCGCCGTCGTGCACGCGCCCACCCCCAGCGACGAGGCCCTCGGCGTGCCCGCGCTGCTCATCGCCTCCTTCCCCCTGGACACGACCCGTCGGCACGCCGCGCCCGGGCCGCTCACCGACTTCCTCGTGCAACGCGCGGCGGACGCGTACGCGGGGCTGCTCGCCGACTGGGAGCCGGTGTGCGAGGGGATCATCGACCTCGTGCCCGGCCCGCTGGGCAAGGGCGAGCTGGACGGCGCCCTGCGCCAGGCGATCCTGGAGCGGCTGCCGCGGACGGCGTTCCTGCCGCGCGCGGTGACCCCCGAACCCGACGACGAGCTGGACGAGATGCCAGCCGCCCTCCGCCCCCGGGACGCCGAGGTCGTCGAAGGGGCGGGCGCCGACACCGTACGGGTCCTCGCCGATGTGCTCCCCAGTCTGCTGCCCGCCGGGCTCGAACGGCGCGCCGAGCTGCGTACGTTGGGTGTCGCGCGCCTGCCGCTGGGCGAGGTGATCGACCGGCTCGCCGGGCTGGAGAAGGCGCCCGACTGGTGGCGGCGGCTCTACGACAGCCTCGCCGGCGTCGACCCGGACCGCTTGTCCGGCCTCCCGGTCCCGCTCGCGGACGGGCGGACGACCATCGGCCCCCGGCAGGTGCTCCTGCCGACCCCCGACGGGCCGCAGACGGCCCCCGAGACACTGGCCCGTCTCGGCCTGAAGGTCGCGCACCCGGACGCCGCGCACCCGCTCCTGGAGAAACTGGGCGCCCTGCCCGCGACCCCGCGCGCCGTGCTCACCACCCCGCAGGTGCGGGCCGCCGTCGCCGCGTCCCTGGACGACGAGGGCGGCGTCTGGGACGAGGAGGACGGACGGCCGGACGCCGACGAACTGGCCGACCTCGTCCTCGCCCTGGTCCGCGACGCGGCCCTCGACCCCGGCGACGAACCCTGGCTCGGCGCCCTCGCCCTGCCCGACGAGGACGGCGAACTGGCGCCCGCCGGTGAACTCGTCCTCCCCGGCAGCCCCTTCGCCCGGGTCATCCGCGAGGACGAACTCGCCTTCGTGGACGCCGAACTGGCCGACCGCTGGGGCGAACGGCCCCTGGCCGCCTGTGGAGTCCTGGCCGACTTCGCCCTCGTACGCGCCACCGACGTCGTCCTCGACCCGGATGAACTGGAGCCGCGTGACGGGGACTTCGCCGAACCCGACGACCCGGGGCTGCTCGACGCGGTGGACGTGTGGTCCGAGGACATCCTCGACCGTTTCCCGGACAGCCCCGTGCCGCCCGTGGCGACGGAGATCGTGGCCGTGCGCGACCTGGACCTCGTCGACGAGGACCGCTGGCCGGAGGCGCTCGCCCTGCTCGCGAAGCCGCCGCTGCGCGACGCCCTCGTCCAGCCGGTGCGCGTGCTGCTCCCGGACGGCACGCACGAGGTCGTACGCCCCTACACGGCCTGGTGGCTGCGCGGGCACCCCGTCCTCGACGGCCGCCGCCCGGCGGGCCTCCTCGCGGCCGGCGGCGACCCGTTGCTGCGGGGTCTGTACGACGAGGCCGACGCCACCGGCTTCGACGACGAGCAGGTCCTGCGGGCGCTGGGCGTGCGCACCTCGGTGGCCGCGCTCCTCGACGAACCGGGCGGCGCCGCCGAGCTGCTGGACCGCCTGGCCGACCCGGACCTTCCCGTGGCCGCCGCCCAACTACACGGCCTGTACAGCGCGTTGGCCGACCTCGACCCCGAACAGGTGACCCTGCCGGACGAGGTGCGGGCGGTGGTGGACGGTGAGGTGACCGTCGTGGACGCGGCCGACGCCGTGGTCGTCGACTCGCCCGACCTGCTGCCCTTCACCTCTGGGGTGCCCCTGCTCCCCGTACGGCCGGCACGCGCCGCCGAGCTGGCCGAACTGTTCCAGGTGCGGCGGCTCAGCGAGTCGGTCACCGGGGACGTGGACTCCGAGGGCACGGAACACGACGTGCCGGAGTCGGTGCGGGTCCTGCTCGGCCCGGCCACCCCCGCCTCGTACTTCGAGCACGAGGAGCTCGTCGTCGACGGTGTCGAGCTGGACTGGCGCCGTACCCGGGACGGCGTCCTGCACGCCGCCACGCTGGAGGGGGTCGCCGCCGGGCTGGCCTGGGCGGCGGGTCAGTGGCCGCGCCGCTTCGAGGTGGCCGCGCTGCTCGAAGACCCGTCCAGGACGGCGGAGCTGGCGCGGGACCGCTGGTTCGACTGAGCGCCGCCGTGGGTTGCGCGCGAGGTCACTGTGATCTGGGCAACATCTTCACGGGAAGCGCAAAACTCGTACAACCATTCGCCCCCCTCGTGGATCTGATCCCCCGAGCCGACGGCTTTCTCAGGAGTCACAGAAGTCGCGGGAGTCACTCGACTCTCCGGGACTTCTGGAAGGACTCTTGGAAGCCGGCCGGCTCATCGGATCTGAACCGGGTCCCGCGCGACCGATCGTCCGCGAGATCCCTTCCACGTGGGGAATGCATTGAACAAGCGTGCCATCGTGGGTGCCGTCATCGGTTCCCTGGCCCTGACCGCTTTCGTCGCCCCGGCCGCGCAGGCCGCTCCGACCGCCGGGGACACGAAGATCTCCAACGTCGTGGTCAACGGCGGTAAGGCCGTCGTCGTCGGCTCCGGCAAGAAGACCTTCACGGTCTCCTTCACCGCCTCGGACGACTCGGGCGTCAGCCTCAAGGACGTCACCGTGGTCCTGTACCACGGCGCGAGCCTGGAGACCGCCGACAGCGGCGCCGTGGCCAACGGCAACGACGACAGCCTCGCCACCTGCAAGAAGGTGAACGCGACGACGGCGTCCTGCAAGGCGAGCTTCACCGTCGAGACGCAGCAGAACCTGATCAACTCCGTGGCCGGCACCTGGAAGGTCTGGGCGCTCGCCGCGGCCAACGACGCCGACTTCGTCAAGAAGGACCCGGCGAAGACCTTCAAGATCCAGCGCCAGACCAAGCTCACGGGCGCCAACGCCTCTCCGGAGCCGGTCAAGAAGGGCAAGACCATCACGGTCACGAGCAAGCTGACCCGTGCCAACTGGGACACCGAGAAGTTCCCGGCGTACGGCAGCCAGTCCGTGAAGCTGCAGTTCAAGAAGAAGGGCACGTCCACCTACAAGGACGTCAAGACGGTCAAGTCGTCCTCCACGGGCGCCCTGAAGACCACCGTCAAGGCGTCCGCCGACGGTTCCTACCGCTACGTCTTCGCGGGCAGCTCGGGCACGGCGGCCGTGACCTCGGCGGCCGACGCCATCGACGTGAAGTAAGCGGCGAGCCCCAGGGCTCACCCCTCCCGGCCGGCATCGCGCCGCGACGGGAAGCAGGGGGACGCGCCGGTTCACCCCGGCGCGTCCCCCTGCCGCACAGATCACGCGGGTCGACGGACCCGCGACAACCCCGGGCCCATGTGAGGACGACCATCGGGCCCCACTCACCAACGGGGGAACGCATGCGTATCCGAGCCACCGTGGTCGCCGTCTCCGGCGCCCTCGCTCTCTCCGCCTTCGCCGTCCCGGCCGCCCAGGCCGACGACCGGGCGTGGGTCCCCTCCGCCGGTGCCGAGCGGTCCGCGTTCGGCGCGGCCACCACCGCCGACGCGACCGTCGGAGACCTCGATGTCTCCTTCTCCGCGATGAAGGTGAACGGCGGCAAGCCGATCGTCGTCGGCGCCAAGAAGCACCGTTCGGTCTCCGTCACCTACAAGCTCACGCACGGCGCGGACGTCGACATCACGGCCAAGGACTTCGCCCACGGGCCCTTCCTGTACCTGAAGTCGATGCCCACCTCCGTGGTGGACGTCTTCGAGGACCCGGTGCTCTTCGGCGACAAGGCGGCGTCCTGCACGGCCACCTCCGCGACCACCGCCACCTGCAAGGCGCTCATCGACATCAGGCCGGAGGACGGCGACCTCGCCAACTCCTACGCCAAGACCTGGAAGGTGGGCGGCCTCGCCTTCAAGGGCGACGAGGTGAACGGACTGCTGGGCGAGACCTGGCAGGGCAAGCTCGGCACCGCCAAGCTCCAGCGCGAGACGAAGCTCGCCGGCGCCAACGCGACCCCCGAGCCGGTCAAGAAGGGCAAGACCCTCACGGTCACCAGCAAGCTGACCCGCGCCAACTGGGACACCAACAAGACCCCGGCGTACGGCGGCCAGCCCGTGAAGCTGCAGTTCAAGAAGAAGGGCACGTCCACCTACAAGGACGTCAAGACGGTCAAGTCGTCCTCCACGGGCGCCCTGAAGACCACCGTCAAGGCGACCGTCGACGGCACGTACCGCTATGTCTTCGCGGGCAGCGCCGGCACGGCCGCCGTGACGTCGGCGGCCGACGCCGTCGACGTGAAGTAGGCACGCGGCAAGCGGTAAGAGGTGTGGGCGTCGGCTCCGGGATCCCCGGGGCCGGCGCCCTTTCCGTCGTTCCGTCGATCCGTCCTTCTGTCTTTCCGTAAGGCGGGATTCGGACTTTCGTAAGAGGTGGGCGAAAGAATCCGGTAAGTGCGGGGAACGCGTGTTCTGATCATCCGGGCCGACTGGCCCCACGATCACTCTTTCTCCACCTGGGGAACATATGCGCACTAGAGCCACCGCGGCCGCCGTCCTCGGCGCCCTGGCCTTCTCCGCCCTCGCCGTGCCGTCCGCGCAGGCCGCCGGTTCGGCCGCGACGAGCGGTCAGCCGTACACGCTGAACGTCGGCTTCTCGAACTTCAAGGTCGCCAAGTCCGTCAAGGTCGGTGTCGGCGGCACCGTCAGCACCCCGGTGTCGTTCACGCTGACGCACGGTTCCGGCGTCGACGTCACCGCGAAGGACTTCTTCGCCGAGCCCTTCCTCTACCACGGCACCTTCGGCGACGACGCCACCCCGCAGCTCTTCGGCGACGACTTCGCCACCTGCAAGGTCGTGACGTCGACGACGGCGAGCTGCACGGGCACCATCGACATCCGGCCCGGCGACGGCGACCTGCTCAACTCGCAGGCCGGGACCTGGAAGGCGGGCGCCGACGCCATCGCGTTCAACGGCCAGGACCCCACGAGCGACAACCTCGACTACAGCAAGATCGGCTACAAGGAGCAGGGCGGACTGGCCTCCACCCTCGTCCAGCGGATCGCGAAGCTGACCGTCAACGCCGGGCCGGAGCCGGTCACCAAGGGCAAGACCGTCACCGCGACCGGCAAGCTCACCCGCGCGGACTGGCAGAGCCACACCTACAAGGCCTTCGCCAAGCAGCCGGTGAAGCTGCAGTTCCGCAAGGCGGGCACCAGCACGTACACCACGGTCAGGACGGTCTACTCGGACGCCTCCGGCAATGTGAGGGCCACCGGCACCGCCACGTACGACGGCTACTGGCGCTTCAGCTACGCGGGCGTGACGACGACGGCACCGGTCAGCGCCACGGGTGACTACGTCGACGTGAGGTAGCGCCCGCAGCGGTGACGTGAGCAGGGCGGGCCGTGCTGTCAGAGGCTCGGGAAGAGCAGGGCGAAGAAGAGCCTCAGCAGCACGGCCCAGAAAAGCGCCGCCGCCAGCGACACGAGCAGCGAACTGCGCCACTTCAGCACCAGGAACGGGAAGAGCACCAGGGCCGCCCAGTGCCCGGCCACGTCGAGGGAGACACGGGCGGCTTCGCCGAGGGTCCTCGCACGGCCGCCCGAGATGTAGCGCAGCAGCCGCTGGGAGGCGAAGCCGTACAGGCCGAAGACGATCGGGAAGAACCACAGCGGTGTGATCGAGACCAGCTCGGTCTCCGAGAACTCGTCGAACAGGACCAGATAGACGAGACCGGCGCTCAGGAGGCCGCCGATCAGCGCGGTCACATAGAGGGTGGTCAGGGCGGGCGGCTCGACGGCGCCGGCCGGCACGGGGACCGCCGAGGCGTACGGGACGTCGGGCGACGGGACCCGGACCACCTGGTGGCAGTGCGGGCAACGGACGTCCTGCCCGACCCGGTCGGCCGGAGCCGAGATCACATGTCCGCACGGAGCGTGGAATTCCACCCGCGGATCCGGGTTCATGGGCTGTCTCCCCTTTCCTGTCCCGCCTCCCGGTGCGCTCGTCGCGGGTGACGCGACGGCACGGCCTCGACGAGGTCGGTCAGAGGCGAGGACGCCGGCCGGGCGCGTCCGGTTTCCGACGCGGGCCGTACGTTCTACATGGGCCGTACGTCCTTCGCGGGCCCCGCGTTCTACGCGGGGAAGCGGCGGTCCACCCACCTCCACAGGAACTCCAGGGCAGCCGAGGCCCCGGCCGCGATGGCGACCGCGATCCACGGCATCGTCGTACCCACCAGGCGCAGGGCGAAGAAGTCCTGGAGCCAGGGCACGACGAGGACCACCAGGAAGCCGGTGCCCATCGCGGCGACCAGGCCCAGACGCCACCAGGTGTACGGGCGGGCGATGATGGCCAGCACCCACATGGAGATCAGGAAGAGGGTGAGGGTGGCGACGCTGGTCTCCGCCTCCAACGCGCCCTCGCCCGCGTAGTGGTGACGGGCGATCAGATACGTGGCGAAGGTGGCCAGGGCCGCCAGGACCCCGCCGGGGATCGCGTACCGCATGACCCGTCGGACGAAGTGGGGTTTCGCCCGCTCTTTGTTGGGGGCCAGGGCGAGGAAGAACGCCGGGACGCCGATCGTCAGGGTCGAGAGCAGCGTCAGATGGCGGGGGAGGAAGGGGTACTCCACCTGCCAGCAGACCACCAGGACGGCCAGGAGCACCGAGTAGACCGTCTTGACGAGGAAGAGGGTCGCCACGCGCGTGATGTTGCCGATCACCCGGCGGCCCTCCGCGACCACCGACGGCAGTGTCGCGAAGCTGTTGTTGAGGAGGACGATCTGGGCGACGGCGCGCGTGGCCTCGGAGCCCGAGCCCATCGCCACACCGATGTCGGCGTCCTTGAGGGCCAGGACGTCGTTCACACCGTCGCCCGTCATCGCGACCGTGTGCCCGTGGGACTGGAGCGCGCCGACCATGTCCCGCTTCTGCTGCGGGGTCACGCGGCCGAAGACGGTGCCGGAGTCCAGGGCCTCGGCCATCCCGTCGCGTTCTGCGGGGAGCCGGCGGGCGTCGACGACCTCGCCGGTCAGGCCCAGCTTTCCGGCCACCGCGCCGACCGACACCGCGTTGTCGCCGGAGATGACCTTCGCCCGTACGTCCTGCTCCTCGAAGTAGCGCAGGGTGTCGGCGGCGTCGGGGCGCAGCCGCTGTTCGAGGACGACGAGGGCGGTGGGGTGGGCGTCCCGGGCGACCTCCGGGTCGTCCAGCTCCCGGGTCACACGGGCCAGCAGCAGCACCCGTAGTCCCTGTTCGTTCAGCTGTTCGGTCTCGGTGAGGGCCGGGTCGTCCTCGGGGAGCAGGACGTCGGGGGCGCCGAGCAGCCAGGTGCTGGACTCGCCGCCGCCCTCGCCGAAGGACGCGCCGCTGTACTTGCGGGCCGAGGAGAAGGGCAGCGACTCGGTGCAGCGCCAGTCCTCGCTGTCCGGGTAGGCGTCGATGACGGCCTGGAGGGAGGCGTTGGGGCGGGGGTCCGATTCGCCGAGGGCGCCGAGGACCTTGCGTACGTACGACTCGTCCGTCCCGTTGAGGGGGCGCAGCTCGGTGACGTCCATGCCGCCCTCGGTGAGGGTGCCGGTCTTGTCGAGGCAGACGGTGTCGACGCGGGCGAGGCCCTCGATGGCCGGGAGCTCCTGCACCAGGCACTGCTTGCGGCCGAGGCGGATCACCCCGATGGCGAAGGCGACGGAGGTGAGCAGGACGAGGCCCTCGGGGACCATCGGGACGATGCCGCCGACCGTGCGGGCGACGGAGTCCTTGAAGTCGTTCTCCTTGACGATCAGCTGGCTGATGATCAGGCCGATCGCGGTCGGGACCATCATCCAGGTGACGTACTTGAGGATGGTGGAGATACCGGAGCGGAGTTCCGAGTGGACGAGCGTGAAGCGGCTCGCCTCCTCCGCCAGCTGCGCCGCGTAGGCCTCCCGGCCCACCTTCGTCGCGGTGAAAGCGCCGCCGCCCGCGACCACGAAACTGCCCGACATCACCTGGTCACCGGGTTGTTTGACGACCGGGTCGGCCTCGCCGGTGAGCAGCGACTCGTCGATCTCCAGGCCGTCGGTCTCGACGCACTCGCCGTCGACGACGATCTTGTCGCCCGGTCCGATCTCGATCAGATCCCCGAGGACGATGTCGGAGGTGCCGACCGGCGCGGCGACCCCGTCCCTGCGGACCGTCGGTTTCGCCTCGCCGATCACCGCGAGGGAGTCGAGGGTCTTCTTCGCGCGCCACTCCTGGATGATGCCGATGCCGGTGTTCGCGAGGATGACGTAACCGAACAGGCTGTCCTGGAACGGCGCCACGAACAGCATGATCAGCCAGAGCACGCCGATGATCGCGTTGAACCGGGTGAAGACGTTCGCGCGGACGATCTCCACCATGGAGCGGCTGCTCCGCACGGGTACGTCGTTCACCTCGCCGCGGGTCACCCGCTCGGCCACCTCGGCGGCCGTCAGCCCACGCGCCCGCCCCGGGTGGGCCGGTGCCGGGGCGGTGGTGGGGTGCACAGGGTCGAGGTCGGTACCCGCGTCGATGTGCGTCATGCATTCGACGGTACGTGCGGATTTGGGGGTTCACCCGCCGAGTGCGGGAAAGATCCGACCACAGGAGGACGGGGGAGGGGCGATGTGATGCCGTGGTCGTACACGACCCTCCGGATCGGCCGGCCCCGGCGGAGGGTGCCTACTCGACCGGCGTCACATCGGCCGCCCCGGACTCGGCGGCAGCCGCACGTGCCGCGTCCCGTTTGATCGCCGCGTCGCGTCTGCGGACGTAGTAGATGCCGATGAACCCGAGCCCGCCGCCCGCCAGGCAGGTCCACACCCACCAGGTGTGCCCGTGGTCCTCGAACCAGCCGTAGAAGGGGAGCTGGACGACGAAGAGGACGAGCCACAGGATCGTGCCGCCGATGATGGTCGGCACGATCGGGCCCTCCAGGGGCTCCGGTGCCTCGTGCTTGGGGATCCACTTCGCCATGGGGCACAGCTTACGAGGCGCGCGGGTCTACGCGCGGAGATGGCCTTCCGCGCAATGTATGTTCATACTGAAACGGTTTCTGATTGGCTACTTCTGTTCGTAGAAAACTCCAATGGTGCGAGGGCGTTCGCTCTGTCCGTTGGGGATGAGGTCTCGTATGTCCCCGCAGGGCTCCCTCGACCGCTACTTCCGGATCACGGAGCGCGGCAGCACGCTGTCGCGCGAGATCCGGGGCGGTTTCGCCACCTTCTTCGCGATGGCGTACATCATCGTGCTGAACCCGATCATCCTGAGCAGCGCGAAGGACATGTACGGGCATCAGCTGGACTACGGCCAGCTGGTCACCGCGACCGCGATCACCGCCGCGTTCACCACGCTCCTGATGGGTGTCATCGGCAATGTGCCGATCGCGCTGGCGGCGGGCCTCGGGGTGAACACGGTCGTCGCCCTCCAGCTCGCGCCGCGTATGTCGTGGCCGGACGCGATGGGCATGGTCGTGCTGGCCGGTTTCATCGTGATGCTGCTGGTGGCGACGGGGCTGCGGGAGCGCGTCATGAACGCCGTGCCGCTGAGCCTGCGCAAGGGCATCTCCATCGGTATCGGTCTGTTCATCATGCTGATCGGGCTGGTGGACTCCGGTTTCGTCACCCGTATCCCGGACGCCGCGCACACGACCGTGCCGCTGCAACTGGGCGCGACCGGGCATCTGAACGGCTGGCCGGTGCTCGTCTTCGTGCTCGGCGCGCTGCTGACGCTCGCGCTGATCGTGCGCAAGGTGCCGGGCGCGATCCTGATCTCGATCGTCGCGATGACGCTGCTCGCGGTGATCGTCGAGGCCGTGGCCAAGCTGCCCGCCGGTTCCTGGGGCCTGACGACGCCGAAGTGGCCCGGCAACCCGGTCGCGACCCCCGACTTCGGGCTGATCGGAGAGGTCAGCCTGTTCGGCGGCTTCGCGAAGGTCGGGGTGCTGACCGGTGTCCTCTTCGTCTTCACGGTCCTGCTGTCGTGCTTCTTCGACGCGATGGGCACGATCATGGGCGTCGGCGACGAGGCCAGGCTGACCGACGCGGACGGTCAGCTGCCGGGCATCAACAAGGTGCTGTTCGTCGACGGCATCGCGGTCGCGGCCGGTGGTGCCAGCTCCTCGTCCGCCACGACCTGTTTCGTGGAGTCGACGGCGGGGGTGGGCGAGGGGGCGCGCACCGGCTTCGCGAACGTCGTCACCGGGGCCCTCTTCGGTCTCGCGCTGTTCCTCACGCCGGTCGCCACGATGGTCCCCTCCCAGGCGGCCACCCCGGCGCTGCTCGCGGTCGGGTTCCTGATCCTCGCGAACTCCGTCCGCGAGATCGACTGGGCCGACTACACGATCGCGATCCCGGCCTTCGTGACGATGGTGATGATGCCGTTCACCTACTCGATCACCAACGGCATCGGCATGGGCTTCATCACCTTCGTCGTCCTGCGCCTGGCGGCGGGCCGTGGGCGTGAGGTTCCGGTCGCGATGTACGTGGTGGCGGCGGTCTTCGGCTTCTACTACCTGATGCCGGCCCTGGGGCTGACGTGAGCGGGGCCCGGGTTCCTTCCGGCGCCCGGGTCGCTCACGTCACCCCGTAGAACTTCTCCGTCTCGTCGACGGCGGTCTGGAACCGCTCGTCGAAGTCGTCCCGAATGAGCGTCCCGATCACATAGTCCTGGACGCTCATTCCCCTTTTCGCCGCGTGGGTCCGGAGCCGGTCGAGCAGCTCCTCGTCTATCCGCAGGCTGAGCACAGTGGTCCCCATGTGTACGAGGGTCAGGTGTGCTCCGCTCTGTCGTGTCATGTTCTGCGTACTAGTCACTCATATGAGTGATCTGGGGGCCGGAACGGGCGTGAGTGGCGGGGCTCACGGGCACGGCTGTGGAGTTCCGGTGGTCTTTAGCTAGGGTAATGAGTTACGCTAAAGAACATGCCTGACCTGAACCATGGCGACGACGAGGCCGCTGTGAACGCCCTCCGTTCCGCCGTGATGCGCCTGTCCCGTCGGCTCAAGCACCAGCGGGTCGACGAGTCGCTGAGCCCGACCGAGATGTCGGTGCTCGGCACACTCGCCCGCTGCGGCACGGCCACCCCCGGTGAACTGGCCCGCAAGGAGCATGTGCAGCCGCCCTCGATGACCCGCATCGTCGCCCTGCTGGAGAGCAAGGGGCTGGTGAAGCTGGAGCCGCACCCCGACGACCGGCGGCAGAAGGTGGTCACCCAGACCGAGCGGGCCGAGGCGATGCTCGAGGAGAGCCGCCGCAAGCGCAACGCGTTCCTCGCGTCCCTGGTCGAGGGCCTCGACGAGGAGGAGTGGGCCGCGCTCCGGACGGCCGCGCCGGTGCTGGAGAGGCTCGCGCATCTCTGACCCGGCGCCCGGCCGCCGTGTGCGCCTCGGCTGTGGGGACACGCCCGATCGGCCGCCGGTACGCCCCTGCCGACAGCCCGTGCGCCGCCAGGGGGCGGGCATGGGCCGACCCGAAAACCAGCAGACAGAACAGGAGCGGTGAGGCTTACGCAACCGCACGACATGCACGCGTTTCACGCAAGGAGGCGACCCCCTTTGAGTACGGGCCCCGGAGCAGCTTCCGTCCCCGCACCACCACCCGCCCACAAGCCCCCGCCCATCCCGGACGTACGGGAAGCGCCGCCGGATACCGCCGGCTCGGCGAACGGGGATGCCGCCGGTTCGGCGACGGGTCCGTCCGAGGGTGTGGACGCCTCGGCGATCACCCTCGACTCCGCCGCGGCGGCCCCCGAAGCCCCGGAGACCCCCGCCCCTCGGGAGCGTGTTTCCATGTTCCGGTCGCTGCGGGTGCGGAACTACCGGCTGTTCTTTCTCGGGCAGGTGGTGTCGAACATCGGCACCTGGATGCAGCGGATCGCGCAGGACTGGCTGGTGCTCAGCCTGACGGGGTCGTCGACGGCTGTCGGCGTGACGATGGCCTTGCAGTTCCTGCCGATGCTGCTTTTCGGGCTGTACGGCGGGGTGCTGGTCGACCGGTTCCCCAAGCGGCGGCTGCTGTTCCTCACGCAGACGTCGATGGCGGTGACGGGGCTGGCGCTCGCCGCGCTGACGCTCTCCGGACACGTCCAGGTGTGGCACGTGTATGTGGCCGCCTTCGCCATGGGCATGGCCACCGTGATCGACAACCCGGCCCGCCAGTCGTTCGTGTCGGAGATGGTCGGGCCGGAGCAGTTGCAGAACGCGGTCAGTCTGAACTCGGCGAACTTCCAGTCGGCCCGTCTGGTCGGCCCCGCCGTCGCCGGTGTGCTGATCACCACCGTCGGCACGGGCTGGGCCTTCCTCTACAACGGCCTCTCCTTCATCGCCCCCATCACCGGCCTGCTGCTGATGCGGACCCGCGACCTGCACCCCGTGCGCCGCGCCCCCCGCGCCAAGGGCCAGCTCCGCGAGGGCCTGCGCTATGTGGCCGGCCGTCCCGAACTGCTCTGGCCCATCGTCCTCGTCGGCTTCATCGGCACCTTCGGCTTCAACTTCCCCGTCTGGCTCTCGGCGTACGCGGACGACGTGTTCCACGCGGACGCCGGCTCGTACAGCCTCTTCAACACGCTCATGGCGGTCGGCTCCGTCTCAGGCGCCCTGCTCGCGGCCCGTCGCGGCACCGCCCGTCTGCGGGTGCTGATCGGGGGCGCGCTCGCCTTCGGCCTGCTGGAGATCGTGGCCGCGCTGGCACCGGCGTACTGGATGTTCGCGCTGCTCATGGTCCCGATAGGGATGTTCGGCCTGACGGTCAACGTCACCACCAACACGGCCATCCAGATGAACACCGACCCCGCGATGCGCGGCCGGGTCATGGCCCTCTACATGATGGTCTTCCTCGGCGGCACCCCGCTGGGCGCGCCGGTCGCCGGCTGGGCCACCGACACGTACGGCGCGCGGATCGGCTTCGCCGCCGGCGGTGTCGTCGCCACGGCCGCCGCGGTCGTCGTGGGTCTCGTCCTCGTCAGGGCCGGTGGGCTGCGGCTGTCGGTGGGGTGGAACCAGGGGCATCCACGGGTGCGGGTCCTGTCCCAGGAGCGGGCCGAGGAACAGAAGTCGGTGCCCGTCTGACCGAGGGGTGGCGCTCCGCTGGGGGTGCCGTGGCGCTCCGCTGGGGGTGCCGAGATGTCTGCGGTGCCGTGGCGTCTGCGGTGCTGGTGCCTGCGGTGCCGTGGCGCCTACGGGGGTGCCGGGGTGCGTCGGTGGGCGGGTGCGGCGGTGTTGTGGTTGGTCGCGCAGTTCCCCGCGCCCCTTTCGGGGCGCGGGGTTCGGGGCGCGGGGGTCGTGGGTGATCCGGTGCTCTGGGAGGGTGGCGGCATGAGACTGTTCGCCGCTGTGCTGCCGCCCGATGAAGTCGTCGATGAACTCGGGCTGGTCATCGGGGAGTTGAAGGGGCTGGTCGGGGCGGAGCGGTTGCGGTGGACCGTGCCGGCCGGCTGGCACTTCACGCTCGCGTTCTACGGGGAGGTCGACGAGGACGTCGTACCGGAATTGTCGCGGCGCCTGGAGCGGGCCGCCGGGCGGAGCGGGCCGTTTCCGCTGGCGGTGCGCGGCGGCGGACAGTTCGGGCACGGGCGGGCGCTGTGGGCGGGGGCCGAGGGGGGCCTCGGGGCCCTGCGGCTGCTGGCCGACCGGGCGGAGGCGGCGGCCCGCAAGGCGGGGGTGCCGATGGGGGAGCACCGCCGGTACACGCCCCATCTGACGGTGGCCCGCAGCCGGGAGGACCTCGACGTACGGCCGTACGTCGCCGTGCTCAACTCGTTCGCCGGGCGTACGTGGACGGTGGCCGACCTCGCGCTGGTGCGCAGCAATCTGCCGACGTCCGGGGTGGCGGGGGAGCAGCCGCGGTACGAGGTGGTGGACCGCTGGGCGCTGACCGCCGGGGCCGTCTGAAGGGGGCCGGGGGCGGGCGGTTAGGCTCGGTGGTGTGGACCCGAAGACCCGTAACCGGATCATGGCCGGTGTGCTTGTGCTGATGTTCGTGGTTGTCGCTCTCGCGGCGGCGGTGGGTAAGTAGCCGTCGTGTGCGGTGGAGCTGGGGAACTGCGCGTTGTTCGCCGGCTGCGGCCCGGTGGGGGCTTGTCGCGCAGTTCCTCGCGCCCCTGACGGGGCCTACCAGGCGAAGGCCTCCGGGGACGGGCCCGGGCCCGGGAAGATTTCGTCCAGGGAGGTCAGGAGCTCGGCGCTCAGGTCCAGGTCGGCCGCGCGGATCGCGGAGTCGAGCTGCTGGGCCGTACGGGGGCCGACGATCGGGCCCGTGACACCGGGACGGGTCAGGAGCCAGGCGAGGGCGGCCTCGCCCGGTTCGATGCCGTGCTTGTCGAGGAGGTCCTCGTACGCCTGGACCTGGGCGCGTACGGCGCTGTCGGCGAGGGCGTCGGCGGAACGGCCCGAGCTGCGACGGCCTTCCTTGGCCTCCTTCCTGATGACCCCGCCGAGCAGGCCGCCGTGCAGCGGTGACCAGGGGATGACCCCGAGGCCGTACTCCTGCGCGGCCGGGATGACCTCCATCTCGGCGCGGCGCTCGGCGAGGTTGTAGAGGCACTGCTCGCTGACCAGGCCGATCGTGCCGCCCCGGCGGGAGGCGATCTCGTTGGCCTGGGCGATCTTGTAGCCGGGGAAGTTGGAGGAGCCGACGTAGAGGATCTTGCCCTGCTGGATCAGTACGTCGACGGCCTGCCAGATCTCCTCGAAGGGGGTGGCCCGGTCGATGTGGTGGAACTGGTAGACGTCGATGTAGTCGGTCTGGAGCCGCTTGAGCGACGCGTCCACCGCCCGCCGGATGTTCAGGGCGGAGAGCTTGTCGTGGTTGGGCCAGGCGTCGGCGGAGGCCGCCATGTTCCCGTAGACCTTGGTCGCGAGGACGACCTTGTCGCGACGCTCGCCGCCCTTGGCGAACCAGTTGCCGATGATGCTCTCGGTGCGGCCCTTGTTCTCGCCCCAGCCGTACACGTTCGCCGTGTCGAAGAAGTTGATGCCCGCGTCCAGCGCCGCGTCCATGATCGCGTGGCTGTCCGCTTCGTCCGTCTGCGGACCGAAGTTCATCGTGCCGAGGACCAGGCGGCTGACCTTGAGTCCTGTGCGTCCGAGCTGTGTGTACTTCATGACTCCCAAGCCAAGGCGCTGGAGTGCGCTCTAGGCAAGCGCGGGCGGATGCGGGGGCGTCCTGGCGGAGAAGATCTTGACGCTAACTGGTGGTTAGTGCTTTCCTTCGGTAAGTATGAGCTTGAACTTTCAAGCGCCACCCTCCGATGGGAGCATCGTGACCCCCACCACGCCTGCCCGCCGCGCGCTCGTCGCCGTCCTCGCGGCCGTCGCACTCACCTCCACCGTCGCCGTCGTACCCGCCGCCGCGGCACCGACGGCGGTCGCCGAGCGGAGCCCGTACGGCGATGCCTCGCGTGTCGGCCACTACCAGAAGGCCGTCGCCGTACGGGTCCTCAAGGGGGTGTTCGAGGACGGGGACACGGCGGTCGTGGACCGTTACGTACGCCCGGACTACATCCAGCACAACCCGCTCGCGCCGGACGGGGCGGAGACGCTGAAGGGGCTCGCGGGGGTGGTGAGCGGGCAGTTCCCGGACGCTGTGTACGACATCGAGCGGGTCGTCTCGCAGGGCGACCTCGTCCTCGTGCACTCCAACGTCGTGCTCACCCCCGGCACCCGGGGCTCCGCCGTCTTCGACATCTTCCGCTTCCAGGGCGGGCGCATCGCGGAGCACTGGGACGTGGCCCAGGAGGTGCCGGAATCCTCGGCCAACGGCAACGACATGTTCTCCACGGTCAGCCGGCCGCGCACCAGCGAGCCGGGACCGGCGTGGCTGACCTCGTACAACGAGAAGCTGGTGACCAAGGCCTTCGACCGGCTGCTGGTACGGAAGGACCTGTCGGCGCTCGACACGTACTGGGGTCCCGAGTACCACCAGCACAACCCGAACATCCCCGACGGGGTGGCGGGAGTCAGGGCCGGTCTGGGCGCCTACTTCCAGCAGTTCCCCGACCTCGCCGTCTCGCGCAAGCGCGTCATCGCCGAGGGCGATCTCGTCGCCGTCCACAGTCACTACGTCAACGCACCGGGCGAGCGCGGCCAGGCCGTCCTCGACCTGTTCCGGGTGCGGAACGGGAAGATCGTCGAACACTGGGACGTGCTCCAGGACGTACCGGCGACTTCGGCGAACGACAACACGATGTTCTGACCGGCGACGTGAGGTTCTGACCGCCGGGCCGGGCTCGGGTCAGTTCTTCGGGAGGGGCTGGGGGTTCTGCCGGTCCCGCTGGTCCTGGTCGTCGTCCGTGAGGGGTGAGGCCCGTTGCGGGCGGCGGCGGTAGGGGAGCAGGAGCAGCGGGGTCGCCAGGAGGAGGAGGCCCGCGACGGCGATCGCGGTGCGGGGGGTGGTGAGGGCGGCGAGGACGCCCCAGAGGGCCGTCATGGCGGCGGTGACGAGTTTGCCGGTGACCGACCAGGCGGTGAGGGTGCGGGCGACGCGGTCCGGTGGGGTCCGGGTGAGGCGTTGGGTGGCCATCACGGGGTTGAAGACGCTGATGCAGACGATCAGGCCCAGTTCGACGGCCATGACGAGGACGAGACCGGCCGGGCCGGGGCCGATGAACGCCAGCCCCACTCCCCAGCACGCCCGCAGTGTTCCGGCGGTCCACACGACCCTGCGGTGACCGTGCCGGTCGACCAGGCGACGGGAGAGGCGGGAGCCGATCAGACCGCCGGCGCAGGGCACGGCGAAGGCGAGGCCGTACTGCCAGGGGGCGAAGCCGAGTTGGCCGACCATGAGGATCAGCAGCACGGGCGCGGGCGCCATGATCAGGGCGTTGACCAGGACGGTGTTCAGGAAGAGGGGGCGCAGGGCCGGGTCGGCGAGGATGAACCGCCAGCCGTCGAGGAGGTCGCCGGGGCGGAGACGGGGGGTGCCGCTCGGCGCCGCCGGCTTGGTGAGGGGTCCGGGCGGGTCGGTGAGGGGCTCGGGCGGGTCGGGGAAGGGGTCGGTCGGCTCCGCGAGGGGCTCGGGCGGGTCGGCGGGGGGCTTCTCGGCCTTCTCACCGGTACGGCCGATCGCTCGGACGCCCGCTGCCGAGAGCAGGTAGCTGGCGGCGTCGGTCAGCAGGGTGACGACCGGGCCGAAGAGGCCCATCGCGGCGCCGCCCAGGGGCGGGCCGAGCATGGTCGTGGTCCAGGTCGTGGCCTCGAAGCGGCCGTTGGCGGCCACGAGGTGCTCCGGCGGGACCAGGGACTTCAGGAAGGCACCGCTCGCCGCGGTGAAGGTGATGTCGGCGACGGCGACGACCACGGACACCAGGAGAAGCTGGGGGAAGGTGAGCAGGTCGAGGGCGTAGGCCGCCGGGACGGTCAGCAGGGCCGCGCAGCGGACCAGGTCCATCGAGATCATCACCGGGCGCTTGCGGCGGAACTCCACCCAGGGGCCGAGCGGTACGGCCACCGCCGCGCCCACCGCCAGACCGGTGGCCGCCAGCGCGGAGACCTCCGTCGGGCCGACGTCCAGGACCAGCACCGCGATCAGGGGGAACGCGTCGAACGACAGCCGCGTACCGAACGCGCTGACCGTGTACGCCGCCCACAGCCACCGGAACTCGCGCCCCAGCCCACGGTCCTGCCCGGCTCGCGCCATGCCCACCCCGCCCCGTGTTCGTCAGCGTGCCGTTCGACCGGGTCATCCAAGCGGGTGGGGGGCGGCCGATCAAGCGCGGGTCGCCCGAGTCTGGAGTGCGGGGGAGACGCCGTCAGCCTCGGGGGAACTTGGCGGTCGGAAGGATCAGGCCGAGGTGGGTGGAGGTCATGTCGACGTCGCCGCCGTAGGTGACGGACAGGTCGCTGACGTAGTCGCCGTCCTTGGGCTGGGTGAACAGCCGGCACTTTCCCACGTAGGGGTCGGCGATCAGGTAGACGGGGACCTCGGCGAGGGCGTACGCGGTCTTCTTGGGGCCGTAGTCGTTCTTGGCGGTGTCCGTGGAGATGACCTCGGCGATGAACTCGATGTCCTGGTGGCGCCAGCGGCCCTCGGTGTTCTTCTCGGCGTCGTCGCACAGCTTTGCCACGTCCGGGCAGTAGCCGTTCAGACGGCCGGGGAAGTCGATGCGGACGTCCGAGAACACCGTCGCGTCCCGTCCGAAGCGATCCTCCAGCGCCCAGAGGATCGTGCGAATGGTTTGCCAGTGAATGTCCCGCTGCGGCGACATGTAGACGGTCCCCTCGACGATCTCTACCTTGTATCCCTCGGGGACGGGCATCTTCTCGAGCCGCTCGAACATCTCGTCGAGCTGGCGCGTGTTGTCGCTCTCGGCCATCGCGATCCTGTCTTCAAGGACGGTCATCGTGGCGTTCCTCCCCGGCCGCCCCTCGATCGAAGACGGCCGCGCAGTACAACGATACGCACGGTGACGAGGACACGACGGGCGGAACGGGTGCGGCGGCTACGCCTGTTCGTACGGGCCTCCGAGCGCCCACGCCTCGTGCATCGCGTTGGCGAAGGTCGCCGCGATCTTGTGTTCGCCGGAGGCGTTGGGGTGGGTGCCGTCGTAGGTGTCCCAGTGGATGTCGTACGAGAGGGGCGGGGACGCCAGGAGGAGCGGGGAGCGGGGTTCGTCGAGGTCGGCGGCCGTCTTGGCGAGGAGTTCGTTGAAGCGGGCGACCTGGGCGGCGAAGGAGGCGTCGGACTCGGCGCGGACGTTCGGGGTGACGGGGAGGAGGACCATGCGGATGTGCGGGTTCGCCTCGCGGGCGGCCTCGACGAAACGGCGGGTGTTCTCGGCGGTCTGCTCGGCGTTGGTGTAGAAGCCGAGGTCGATGAGGCCGAGGGAGACGAGGAGGATGTCGGCCCGGTGGACGCGGACCGCGTCGGCGATCAGGGGGGCCATGTGGAGCCAGCCCTCGCCCCAGCCGGCGAGGTGGGCGCGGGGGAAACGGGGGTCGGTGTCGGCGTACTCGTACGACGTCGGGGTGTCCAGGGCCTTGTCGTAGAGCGTCTCTCGTGGGCCGACGATCTTGAAGGAGCCGTGGTGGGTGGTGCGCAGGTGTTGCCAGAGGCGGAAGCGCCATGTGTGTTCGCCGGCGCTTCCGATCGTCATGGAGTCGCCTACGGGCATGAACCTGAGCATGCGCTCATCATGAACGATGCCTACCGGCTGGTAGGCCCCGGTCGCCCCACCCGGCCCTGTGAACCTTGCCACGCGGCGCCCAAGAGCTCGGGGGTTCGGGTCGGTTGGCGGGCGCGGCTCCGGTGGGGCTTCTCGCGCAGTTCCCCGCGCCCCTAAAGATTCAGGCCCCTGCGGGCCTGAAAGACCACGGCCCCGCCGGCCTGAAAGCGACGGGGCTGCGGGTTGAAAAGCGACGGGGCTGCGGGTTGAAAAGCACGGGGCGCAGCCCCGGCTTTTCAGGGGCGCGGGGAACTGCGCGTGAAGCCCCACCGGACCCGCACCCGACCACACGCAGCCCACCCACGGCGCTCCCCACCCCACCCAGCGGAGCGAGATGGCAGGCTTGGCCCATGCGCCGTCGCCCCCTCCCCTCCCCCCGCCACCGGCTCCGCGCCGGCTTCGCCGGTCTCGCCGCGGTTCTGCTCGCCGCCCTCCCGGCCGCGCCCGCGGTCGCCGATGACGACGGGTTCACGATGAAGGACCCGCGGATCACCGAGTCGAGCGGTCTCGCCGCGTCGCGTCAGCACCCGGGGGTCTACTGGACCCACAACGACAGCGACGACGGGGCGTTCCTGTACGCCGTCGACAGCGAGACCGGCGAGACGGTCGCCACGGTCACCCTGACGGGCGTCGGCACCCCGCGGGACGTGGAGGCCATCTCCATGGGCCCGGGCGACAAGCTCTACGTCGGCGACATCGGCGACAACCTCGGCGGCACCTGGGCGTACGTCTGGATCTACGAGCTGCCGGAGCCGAAGGAGCTGAAGGACCAGACGGTCAAGGCCACGCAGTACGTCGTGAAGTACGAGGACGGGGCACGGGACGCGGAGGCGCTGATGGTGCATCCGAAGACCGGGCGGGTCTACATCGCGGACAAGAACGAGGCGGGCGGGTCGCTGTACGAGGGACCGGCCGAGTTGTCCGCCTCCGGCACGAACGTGTTCAAGAAGGTCGCCGCCGTGCCCGATCTGGAGGTCACCGACGGCGCGTTCTCACCGGACGGCAAGCGGCTCGCCTTGCGCGCGTACTTCGGCGGCATCCTCTACGACTGGAACGGCGGCAAGATCAAGAAGGCCGAGCGGCTGAGCGTGCCCCTGCAGCGGCAGGGGGAGTCGGTGACCTTCGAGAACGACGGCTCGAAGATCATGTACGGCAGTGAGGGGTCGGGCAGCTCGGTCGTCGCGCGGGACGTGCCCGGCGGCGGCTCCGGGAGCGGCGGCTCGGGTTCCTCGTCCTCCGACGGCGACGGCAATGGCTCCGGCACCACCGGCGCGGACGGCGACGGCACCAGTTCCACCTTCAAGGTCGGCGCCCTCGCCGTCGCCGGGGCGGTCGTCGTCGTATGGGGCTTCAAGAGGCTGCTGCGCCGGCCGTCGTCCTGAGCCGCCCGGCACCAGGCGCCCGGGCACCGGGAACGGTGCCCGGTGTCATCCCGCCGCCCCGCCGCCCCGCCGTGCGACGAACACCTCCAGCCCGTCCAGGAGGCGCTGCAAGCCGAACTCGAAGTGGTCGAAGTCCGTGCCGAAGGCGTCGTCCGAGAGGCCGGCGAGCAGGGGGTAACGGCCGGAGGACATGAGCTCGGTGAGGACCGGCGCCTGGACCTGCCAGAACTCCGCGTCGGTGAGGCCGGACAGGTGCTCCGCCTCCTGCTGGTAGAGCTGGGTACGGACGGCGCCGACGACATAGCCGTCCACGGCGATGATCACGGAGATCAGCTCCGGGTCGGTCAGCCCCATGGACTTGATACGGGAGAGGACCTTCTCCATGCCGTCCAGGGCGCTCGGGCCGAGGACCGGGCGGGACTGGTTGACCTGGAGCAGCCAGGGGTGGCGGCGGTAGAGGGCCAGGGTCGCGCGGCCCATGGCCTCCAGGGCGGACCGCCAGCCGCCGTCGCCCAGGTCGGCGGGGTTCTCGGAGGGCCGCTGGACGTGGTCGAGCATCAGGTCCAGCAGTTCGGCCTTGCCGGGGATGTAGCGGTACAGGGACATGGTGCCGGTGCCCAGTTCGGTGGCGACCCGGCGCATCGAGAGGGCGTGCAGCCCCTCCGCGTCGGCGACCCGGACGGCCGCCTCCACGACCCGGTCCAGCGTGAGTCCGGGCTTGGGGCCGCGACTGGGGCGCGGGCCGGTGTCCCACAGCAGATGGAGCGTGCGGACGATGTCACCGCTGCCGCTGGACTCCGTACCGCCGCCGACGGCGCCGACGCCCCTGCCGTCGCGCCCGCCCTCGCCCCTTCCACCGGTACGACCGCCGCTCGCGTCCTCGTCCGTACCGCTCTGGCCCTTGCCCCTTGTCATGCACCCGAGTTTAGGTCCTCGCGGAAAAACTGGGTACGTCGTACGCGAAATCGGGTACGGTGTACTCAGTTGTAGTCGGAAGGGGGACCCATGAGCGACGGAAACGGCGCCGGAGGCGGCGACGGATACGCGGTGCGGGCGGAGGGGCTGGAGAAGCGGTACGGGGAGAAGCGCGCGCTCGACGGCTTCGACCTCACCGTCCGCGAGGGCACGGTGCACGGCCTGCTCGGCCCGAACGGCGCGGGCAAGACCACCGCCGTACGCATCCTCTCCACGCTGGTGCGTCTGGACGGTGGCCGGGCGACGGTGGCCGGGCTCGATGTGGCGGCGCACCCGCGCGAGGTGCGGGCCAGGATCGGTCTCACCGGTCAGTACGCCGCTGTGGACGAGGTGTTGACGGGCCGTCAGAACCTGGAGATGTTCGGGCGGCTGTTCCATCTGGGCGGGAAGCGGGCGAAGGCGCGCGCCGTCGAGCTGCTCGACCAGTTCGACCTCAGCGACGCCGCCGACAAGGGTGTCGGCAAGTACAGCGGCGGTATGCGGCGCCGGCTCGACCTCGCCGCCTCGATGATCCTCGCCCCGGCCGTCCTCTTCCTGGACGAGCCGACGACCGGTCTCGACCCGCGCAGCCGGGGCGAAGTCTGGGAATCCGTACGGGCGTTGGTGGCGGGCGGCACCACCGTGCTGCTCACCACGCAGTATCTGGAGGAGGCCGACAGGCTCGCCTCGCACATCACCGTCATCGACCAGGGGCGGGCCATCGCCGACGACACCCCGGACGGGCTGAAGAGCGCGGTCGGCGGCGACCGTATCGAGGTCGTCGTCGCCGAGCGCGCCGACATCCCGCGCGCGGTGAAGGTCGTCGCCCGCGTCTCGGACGGCGAACCGGAGTCGGACGACACGGAGTTGCGCGTCCACGCGCCCGTGACCGACCGCGTCTCGGCCCTCACCGAGGTGGCCCGCACCCTCCAGGACGAGGGCGTACGGGTCGAGGACATCGGCCTGCGCCGGCCGAGCCTGGACGATGTGTTCCTGCGTCTGACGGGCCACCGCACGGAGAAGGCCGACGGGATCGACACCAAGACCGGGATCGACACCAGGACCAAGACCAAGGCCGAGACCAAGACGGAGAAGAAGGGGGTCGCCGTATGAGTGCGAGCACCGTGGATTCGCGCGCCGTCGACCTGGAGGTGCAGAGCGCGCGCGGCCGTACGTACTGGCTGCTCGCCGACGTCTGGAACGTCGTCCGCCGCGGCCTCACCCACTACCAGCGCCAGCCGATCAACATCGCCTGGCAGCTGGGCTTTCCCATCCTGTCCGTGCTGTTGTACGGCTATGTCTTCGGCAGTGCCGTGAAGGTGCCCGGCGGCGGGGACTACGGGGACTTCCTGATGCCGGGCATGTTCGTGATGACGATGGCCTTCGGCTTCATCAACACGGCGACGCTGGTGGTCTACGACTCCACCAAGGGCGTCATCGACCGCTTCCGCTCCATGCCGATGGCGCCGTCGGCGGTGGTCGCGGGGCGGGGGGTGACCGATCTTCTCGCCGCCTGCGCCGAGTTGGCCATCATGATGCTGACGGCCTTCGCGATGGGCTGGCGCCCGGACGCGGGCCTCGGCTTCCTGGCCGCGTTCGGCCTGCTGCTCTGGCTCCGCTTCGCGCTGATCTGGATCGGTGTCTGGCTGGGCCTCCTGGTCCCCAACCCGGAGGCGGCGGGCGGTCTCTTCGCGGTCGCCTTCCCGCTCACCATGATCTCCAGCATCTACGTCGCCCCGCAGCTCATGCCCGACTGGCTGGGCTGGATCGCCGCCTGGAACCCGGTCTCCTCCACGGCCGCGGCGACCCGCGAGCTGTTCGGGACGCCGGTGGGCGGTGACTCCTGGATCGAGCAGAACGCGGTGCTGATGGCCGGGGTGTGGCCGGCGGTACTGACGCTGATCTTCCTGCCGCTGGCGGTGCGGAGGTTCCAGAGGCTGAGCCGGTGACGCGTCGGTGACGTGTGCTGGTGCTGTGCGCCGGTGACGTGCGTCGGTGATGTGTGCGGGTGAGGCGCGTCGGTGACGGGATGTGTCGGGGCGTCCGGTGTATCAGGTGATGCCGGACGCCTTGACGTGTTCATGTGACCTGTCTTCCATGGGTGGTGCGGGTGGTGGGAGCGCTCCCACCCGGTTCCGGGCCCGCGCCTCCCGAGGAGGAAGCAGCGACATGTTCCGCAGCTTACGGAGAACCCTGGGCGCCCTGTGCGCGGCCGCCGCCGTGCTGGCGCTGCCCCTGACCGGTGGCGCGCGGGCGGCCACCGCGCCTCAGGCGGGCGCGGCCGAGGTCGGCGCCGCCGCGGCCGGTGCCGGCTACTGGCACACCAGCGGGCGTCAGATCCTGGACGCGTCCGGCCAGTCGGTCCGTATCGCCGGCATCAACTGGTTCGGCTTCGAGACCGCCAACCACGTCACCCACGGCCTCTGGGCCCGTGACTACAAGAGCATGATCGACCAGATGAAGTCGCTGGGCTACAACACCATCCGGATGCCCTACAGCGACGACATCCTCAAGCCCGGCACCATGCCCGACAGCGTCAACCACTCCGACGGCAAGAACGCCGACCTGCGGGGCCTGACCTCGCTCCAGGTCCTGGACAGGATCGTCGCGTACGCCGGTCAGAGCGGCCTGAAGATCATCCTCGACCGCCACCGCCCGGACGCGGCGGGGCAGTCGGCGCTCTGGTACACCTCGGCCGTCCCCGAGACGACATGGATCACCAACCTGAAGGCGCTGGCCACCCGCTACAAGGGCAACTCGACGGTCGTCGGCATCGACCTCCACAACGAGCCCCACGACCCCGCCTGCTGGGGCTGCGGCGACACGGCCCGGGACTGGCGTCTGGCCGCCCAGCGTGCCGGCAACGCGGTCCTGTCCGTCAACCCCGAGCTGCTGATCCTCGTCGAGGGCGTCCAGACGTACAACGGCGTCTCCGGCTGGTGGGGCGGCAACCTGATGGGCGTCGCCCAGTACCCCGTACAGCTGGATGTCGCGAACCGGGTGGTGTACTCGGCCCACGACTACGCCACGAGCGTCGCCCAGCAGAGCTGGTTCAGCGATCCGTCCTTCCCCGCCAACATGCCCGGAATCTGGGACAGGTACTGGGGCTACATCTTCAAGCAGAACATCGCGCCGGTGTGGGTCGGCGAGTTCGGTACGACGCTCCAGTCGACCGTGGACCAGCGGTGGCTGGCGGCCCTGGTCACCTATCTGCGCTCGACCTCCGCCCACGGCAACGACTCCTTCCACTGGACCTTCTGGTCCTGGAACCCCAACTCCGGTGACACCGGCGGCATCCTGAAGGACGACTGGCAGACCGTCGACACCGTCAAGGACGGCTATCTGGCGAGCATCAAGGCCCCGGGCTTCCCGGGCGGCGGAGGCGGCGACCCCGGTGATCCGGGCGACCCCGGCGGTCCGGGCACCGCCGCCTGTGCCGCCACGTACACGGTGACCAACGACTGGGGCGGCGGCTTCAACGCCGAGGTCAAGGTCACCAACACCGGCACCACCGCGATCAGCTCCTGGAAGGTGACCTGGACCTGGCCCGGCTCCCAGCGGGTGACGAACATGTGGAACGCGTCCCACACCCAGAGCGGGGCGACGGTGACCGCGACCAACGCGGCGCACAACGGGGCGGTCGCCGCGGGCGGTTCGGCGAGCTTCGGCTTCGGGGGTGCGCCTGGGGGCGGGGGTGCGCCGAGTGTGACCTGCGCGGCCACGTGAGTGGTGCGTCCACATCAGTGGTGCGTCCACGGGAGTGGTGCGGCAGGAGGTGGGGGTGCCCGGGGGCTGCTGGGCATCCCCGTCGAACGCGGGCGCACGGCCTGGCCGTCCGCTCCGCCGCCGGTCAGGAACGCAGCTCGGGCAGCAGTGCCTGGACGATCTCCCCCCCCATGGACGGCCAGGCCGCGATGACCTGTTGATCCGTGAGGAGGGTCTTGCTCTGCACCTGGACCTCGCACTCCAGGTTGCTGTCCCGGACCACCAGCCGGAGGTCGCTGGGGAACACCGCGGCCTCCTCGACGCTCTCCTGGCGGAAGGCCCCGTCGCCGAGATCCGGCACCTGCGCCACCGGGCCCTGGGCCGCCTTCGACACCGAGCGCTCCATGTACTCGTAGTGCTTGACCGCGGTGGTCACGTTCTTCCACGCGGTGCAGTAGACGACGGTACGGCCCTGCGCCGTCGACCCGGTCTTCCCGAAGGGCTGCAGGCAGGCGGCGCCGCTGCCCGTCGCCGGATCGGCGCCGGTCCGCTTGCCCTTCGGGGGCCCGTCGTTGGGAGCGATGGCGTCGGCCGGCGGGCCGAAGTCGAGTGCCGAGCGGAGGTCGGTCGGCGGACGGTAGTCGCCCGGCCCCTTCGTCGCTTCGGCGGTCGCCGTCGGGGTGCTCTTGCCCACACCCGCGGCGGACGCCTTCTCGTCACCGTTGCCGCATCCGGCCAGTGAGCAGAGGGCGAGCACCACACCTGTACCCCAGCTCGCCGCGCGAACGCCTTTGCCTGTCCGCGCCAGATCCACGTTCTCTCCCCTGAGCGCACCGGCCCTCTATGGCCGGCGGCGCCACCACCATCGCAACGCGCGGCGCGGAATCCATCGGGGAAATCACTGAAGTCCCTACGTACAGAAGGGGACGGGAACGGCACAGGTGGGAGAGCATGGTCCGGATTGGTACGACTGCCCCTTTCTGTGCGGGGTTTGAGAATAAGCAATGACTCAATTCGGTCAAGTCTTGGTCGAATGTGTTCTTGTGTGGCGTGCTCTTCCGGAACCATGCGGCACAGGCCGCGTACCTCGCGGTCCTGAACCCCCCTCACCGTTGCGAGAGAACTCCATGAGAAGAAGCGCAGCCGTGCTGTGCGGCGCAGGTGTTGTTCTGGCGGGGACGGTCATCGCCGTTCCCGCCCACGCGAGCGGGTCGCCCGCCGCGAACACCGTGCAGGCCGCCGTCGCGAAGGTCGCCTGGAAGAAGTGCGCCACGGACAACTACCCGACGCTGCAGTGCGCGTCGGTGAAGGTGCCGCTCGACTATGCGAAGCCGGGCGGGAAGAAGATCACGCTGGCGCTGTCCCGCGTGCCGCACACCTCGAAGACGTACCAGGGCCCGCTCCTGGTCAACCCGGGCGGCCCCGGCGGCAGCGGTCTCACGCTGGCCGGATTCGTCGCGGCCTCGCTGCCCAAGAAGGTCGCCGCCCAGTACGACGTCATCGGCTTCGACCCGCGCGGCGTGGGCAAGAGCCAGCCCGCCCTGAACTGCAAGCCGGGCTACTTCAACCCGGTGCGCCCGGACTCGGTGCCCAGCACGGCCGCGATCGAGAAGGCCAACATCTCGCGCGCCAAGTCCTTCGCCGATGCCTGCGGCAAGAAGTACAAGGACGTCCTGCCGCACATCAACACGATCAGCGCCGTGAAGGACCTGGACTCGATCCGCAAGGCCCTCGGCGCGAAGAAGATCAACTACTTCGGTTACTCGTACGGCACCTACCTCGGCGCGGTCTACGCCAAGCTGTACCCTGAGCGCGTACGGCGTCTGGTGCTGGACTCGATCGTCGACCCGACCGGCGTCTGGTACGAGGACAACCTCGACCAGGACTACGCCTTCGACAAGCGGCACAAGGCGTTCATGAAGTGGGTGGCCAAGAACAACGCCACCTACAAGCTCGGCACCGACGCGAAGAAGATCGAGGCGAAGTGGTACGCCATGCGCGCCGCCCTCGCCAAGAAGCCGGTCGGCGGCTCGGTGAAGGTGGGCGCCTCCGAGCTGGAGGACACCTTCCTCCCCGGCGGCTACTACAACGGCTACTGGCCCTTCCTCGCCGAGGCGTTCGCCGCCTACGTGGGCGACAAGAACGCCGACCCGCTGGTCGAGGCGTACCAGAACTTCGCCGCCGTCGACTCCTCCGGTGACAACGGCTACAGCGTCTACACCTCGGTGCAGTGCCGTGACGCCGCCTGGCCGCGCGACTGGAAGAAGTGGACCAAGGACAACTGGGCGGTCTACAAGAAGGCGCCGTTCATGGCCTGGAACAACGCCTGGTACAATGCGCCGTGCGCCTTCTGGCCGACCAAGTCGCTGAAGCCGGTGAACGTCGCCAACTCCAAGCTGCCCCCGGTGCTGCTGTTCCAGGCGACGGACGACGCGGCCACCCCGTACCAGGGCGGCGTCACCGTCCACAAGCTGCTCAAGAACTCCAGCCTGGTCGTCGAGCAGGGCGGCGGCAACCACGGCATCTCGCTGAGCGGCAACAGCTGCCTCGACAAGTACCTGGCCACCTACCTCACCAACGGCAAGGTGCCGCGCGGCAAGGGCACCGTCGACGCCACCTGCAAGAAGCTGCCCGACCCGAAGCCGGCGGCCGCGCAAGAGGGTTCGGCCCAGTCGACGCTGAGCTCGACCCAGGGACCGGCCGTGACGGGCGGCGACACCCTGCACGGGATCCTCGGCTTCCGCGGCTGAGCATGCCTGCCTGAGTAACACCTCGTACGGCGATTCGTACGGCGATGAGAAGGGCGCCCGGCACTTGCTGCCGGGCGCCCTTCGGCGTCGTAGCGGCGTCAGGACGCCGCGGCGCGGAAGACGCTGGGGCTCAGGCCCCGATGGCGTTTGAAAGCGGCGCTGAAGCCGAAGGCATCGGCGTAGCCGACGGACTTGGCGATCTGAGCGATGGCGAAGTCGGTGTCGGCCAGGAGTGCCTCGGCCTCGTCCATGCGGCATTCGGTGAGGTAGGTCAGCGGCGGGCGGCCCATCACCTCGGTGAAGCGTTTGGCGAACAGCGCCCGGGAGACGCCGGATTCGGCGGCGAGCGCCGCTACCGTCCACGTCCGGGAGGGCCGGGCGTGGAAGGCCTGGAGGGCGGGGCCGAGGATCGGTTCGGCCAGGCCGCGATACCAGTCGGGGGCGTCCGAGCCGGCCTGCTCGAACCAGGTGCGCAGCGTGCACACCAGGGCCCAGTCCAGGAGCCGGTCCATCAGCGCCTGCGAGCCGGCCGAGCGCCCGGCGGCGTCGACGGCGGCCGTCTCCAGCTGTGCGCAGACCTCGGCGTCCTCGTTGATCACCAGGACGGGTGGCAGGGCGCGCAGCAGTCGTTGCTGGCGATGGCCCGACGCGCGGTAGGCGCCCACGATCAGTGCGGTCGCTCCGTCCGGATCGTTGCCCCAGCGGATGCCGCCGAGGTCCTGGGCGGTGCATGCGGCGTCCTGTGTGAAGCAGGCGATCTCGTACTCGACATGGGGGCGGTTGCCGGAGGCCGACCGATCCGCGAGGTGGAACGGGTCGGGGCCGCGCACGATGGCCGTGTCGCCGACGCCGACCGCCCGTTCGGTGCCGTCGGGCAGCAGCAGGGTGCCGCCGCCACGCAGCACGCTCACCATGACGAGCGGGGCGCCGTCGGCGAAGCGGATGGTCCAGGGCGCTTCGAGCACGGTGTGAGTGACGACCGAGCCCTCGGCCCGGATGCCACTGAGCAGAGAACTCAAGGGATCCACGGATGCCAGCGTAGACGAACTCCTATGTGTCGGAGCTTTTCTCCCATGGATCATCCAATCGATCACGGGTGTACTGGACCGGCAGAACCGACCGGAAGAACCGACCGGCAGAACCGACCGGGACCAGTCAGGAGAGACCATGTCGCAGCTCGACAACGCAGCCAGGACCGCCCTTGTGGTCGTCGCGCACCACCGCACCGATTCCCTCACCGCGCACACCGCCCGCCGTACCGTCGCGCGACTCGAGACCGCCGGATACGTCGTCGACCTGCTCGACCTGCACGCCGAGGGATTCGACCCGCGGATGAACGTGGCGGACCAGCCCGACTGGGGTGACCGGGAGAAGCCGTACTCGGACGAAGTCCGGGCCCATATGCGGCGCGTTCTCGACGCCGATGTCGTCGTCGCCGTGTTCCCCGTGTACTGGCAGAGCGTGCCCGCCCTACTCAAGGGCTGGATCGATCGCGTGTGGAACTACGGATTCGCCTACGGACGCAGCAAGCCTCGCCTGGCGGGCAAGCGCATGCTGTGGCTGGGCCTGGCCGGTGTCACCTCCGACGACCCCGGCACGGAGGGAATGCGGGCCGTGCTGGAGACCAACCTGAGCGAGGGCATCGCCTACTACTGCGGGTTCGCCCACTCCTCCGTCGCCCTGCTCCCCGACGCCGAGGAGCGCCCCCAGCGCATCGACGCCGAGGGCAATCTGCTGGTCGGCGACGCGATCGTGGGAGCCGAACGCGAGGCACAGTACGCCGAGTTCGACCGCCGCGCGGGGGAGGCGGTGGAAGGGTTCCTCGCGGCGGAGCCGGTGGCGGCCTGAGGGGGCCGGCCGGGTCACCTGGGTGACCCGGGACGCGCCTCGTTCGGCAGGTCCGTCCCGCCGACGGCGGTCAGCGGGACGACGTGAAACTCAGAGCTTCTCGATCACGTGGTCGACGCACTTGGTGAGGGCCTCGACGTCCGCCGGGTCGATCGCCGGGAACATGGCGACGCGGAGCTGGTTGCGGCCGAGCTTGCGGTAGGGCTCGGTGTCGACGATGCCGTTGGCGCGCAGGACCTTGGCGACGGCGGCGGCGTCGATCTCGTCGGAGAAGTCGATCGTGCCGATGACCTGGGACCGCTTGGCCGGGTCGGTGACGAAGGGGCTCGCGTACTTGCTCTCCTCCGCCCACGTGTACAGCCGGGTCGAGGAGTCCTTCGTGCGGGCCGTGGACCAGCTCAGACCGCCCTGGCCGTTGATCCACTCCAGCTGCTGGTTGAGCAGGAAGAGGGTCGCGAGGGCCGGGGTGTTGTACGTCTGGTTCTTGCGGGAGTTGTCGATCGCCGTGGGGAGGCTGAAGAACTCCGGGATGTGGCGGCCGGAGGCGTGGATCCGCTCGGCGCGCTCGATGGCGGCCGGTGAGAAGACACCGATCCAGAGGCCGCCGTCGGAGGCGAAGGACTTCTGCGGGGCGAAGTAGTAGACGTCGGTCTCGGCGATGTCGACGGGGAGGCCGCCGGCGCCGGAGGTGGCGTCCACGAGGACGAGGGCGCCCTCGTCGGCGCCGGCCACGCGGTTCAGCGGGGCGGCGACACCGGTGGACGTCTCGTTGTGGGTGAAGGCGTAGACGTCGACGCCCGCCTCGGCGGACGGCTCCGGGTGCGTGCCGGGGTCGGAGGAGACGACCGTGGGCTCGGCGAGCCAGGGGGCGAGCTTCGCGGCCTTGGCGAACTTCGAGCTGAACTCGCCGAAGGTCAGGTGCTGGCTCTTGTTCTCGATCAGGCCGTGGGTCGCGATGTCCCAGAAGGCCGTCGAGCCGCCGTTGCCGAGGACGACCTCGTAGCCCTCGGGGAGGGAGAACAGCTCGCGGATCCCCTCACGGACCTGGCCGACCAGGTTCTTCACCGGGGCCTGGCGGTGGGAGGTGCCGAGCAGGGAGGTGCCGGTGGCGGCCAGGGCGTCCAGCGCCTCCGTCCGCACCTTGGAGGGGCCCGCGCCGAAACGTCCGTCGGCGGGCTTGATGTCAGCGGGGATCTGGATATCAGCCACGGGCGCGAGCCTATCGGCTTCGGGAAACGTGGGTGAAACGTCGTCCGTCGGGTGAGACGGGGTGTTGGGGTGCGGGGTGACGGGGTGCGGGTGCGGGGTGCCTAATAGCTCGGGGGTTCGGGTGGGAGGGCGACTGCGGGTGCGTGGGGCTTCTCGCGCAGTTCCCCGCGCCCCTGAAAAACAGGGGCTGCGCCCCATGCTTTTCAACCCGCAGCCCGGGCGACTTGCAACCCGCAGCCCGGGCGACTTCCAACCGGCAGCCCTGTCGACTTCCAACCCGCAACCCCGGCGCCTTTCAATCCGCAGCCCTGTCGCCCTTCAGGCCGCGGCACTGGTGCCTTGCAACCCGGGGCATCGTCGGCTTTCAGGTCGTCGGCACGTTGCCTTCCAAGCCCGCTGGCCGTGGTCTTTCAGGCCCGCAGGGGCCTGGATCTTCAGGGGCGCGGGGAACTGCGCGAGAAGCCCCACCGGGCGCGCGCTTGCCCACCCACCCCGAACCGTCTGCCGCGAAGGGGGTCGAAGGGGCGCAGCCCCTGGGGGATGGGACGGGTAGGGGCGGCGGGGGCGACAAAAGGGCCTGGTTCAAGCGCCACGGGCCGGCCCCGGTGTGAAGCGCACCGGCAGCTCCACCAACCCCCGCAGCCATGGCGACGCCCGGCGGGTCAGGGACGAGGTCGGGACCGCGAGGTCCAGGTCGGGAAGGCGGTCGAGGACGACCTCGATACCTGTTCGGGCGATGACCTCGGCGGTTTCCTGGGCGGGAAAGGGACAACGGTGGTCGCCGTGCCCGAACGAGAAGTGCGCGTTGTTGCCCCCGGTGAGCCCGGCCCCCTGCGTACGGACGCGGGGATCGGAGTTGGCCCCCTGGAGCCCGAGCAGCACCAGGTCACCCGCACGGAGGACCCGCCCACCGAGGCGGGTGTCCCGCGTGGCCCACCGACCGGCCGCGTTCTGGATGGGCGCGTCCTCCCACAGCACCTCGTTCATCGCCTCGGCCACACTGCTGCGCCCCCCGAACAGCGACGCCGCGAACCGCTCGTCCGTCAGCATCAGACGGAGGGAGTTGCCGATCCAGTCGGCGGTCGGCTGGTGCCCCACCGCCAGCATCACCATCACATCGTGGGTGACCTCCTCGACCGTCACCTCGTACGCCCGCGCGTTCGCGAGGAGCCGGGACACCACATCGTCCCCGGGCTGCTGCCGCCGCTCCGCCACCAGCCGGGCCATCGCCGTCCGCAGATACCCCTCCGCCGCCATCGCCCGGTCCTGGCCGTCGAGGATGTCGTTCAGCGCCGCGACCAGCCCGGGACCGTGCTCCTCCCGGAAACCGAAGAGGTACGCGAGGACCCGGACGGGCAGCGGTGCCGCGTACTGCGCCACCAGGTCCGCCGACCCCACCCCGCACACCGCGTCGATCAGTTCGTCGGCGAACCGCTCGGCGTGGCCGCGCAGTTCGAGGGGGTCGACCGCCTCCAGCGCCTCCCCGATCAGCGCGGCGCGCTGCCGGTGCCGTTCGCCGACCGTGCCGAGGACCGACGGCTGCTCCGGGCTGATCACCGGGAGCAGCGGCCAGTCGGCCGGGATGCTCGGCCACTGGTTCCACAGCCCGGAGTCCCGGCTGAACAGCTCCGGGTCGCTCGTCACCTGGTGCAGCTCGCGATAGCCGAGCACCAGCCACGCCGGTACGCCCCCGTCGAGCAGCACGGGCACCACCTCGCCGTGCTCCCGCCGCAACTCCTGGTACAGGGCCGCCGGTTCGCCCCGGAAGCGCGCACCGAAGAGGGGTACGGGCATGGGGGCGGGCGCGGGCGCTGGCTCCGGGATGGGCGCGGGCGCGGGCTCCGGCATGGGCGCGGTCGCCCGCGCGGGCATGGCGACCGCGTGGCCGTCGCCGTTCTCAGAGATTGCGAAGTCCAACTAACACCTGCTCCAGAATGTCCAGATCGACCAGCGTGGCCTGGTTCGGATGCCGGGCACTGACCCGGCCCGCCGTGAGGAGGTCGGAGAGCAGCACCTTCGTGATGCTCACCGGCAGCCGCAGCTCGGCGGCGATCTCCACCACCGCCGTCGGCCGCTCCGTCAGCCGCAGGATCGCCACATGCTCCGACTGCATGCCCGGCACCGGCTGGCTCTCCGCGACCACCAGGGTCACCAGGTCGAACGGCGTCCCGGGCGCGGACCTGCTGCGCCCCCCGGTGAGCGTGTACAGCCGGTCGGGCAGGTCGTCCCTGCCGGGCCGGCTCATGACGTACGGGGCGCCAGAGCCGTAGCCGCGGTCGTCGTCGTAGCCGTGGTCGTACCGGTCGCGGGGCCTGTGGTCGTGCCGTTCGCCGGGCTCGTCGCCGTGCCGTTCGCCGGGCTTGTCGCCGTGCCCGTGGGGTGGCGCGGTTTCGCGCTCAGGTGTTCGCCGAGCTGTTCGACCAGCTCGCTCATGTTGTGTCCGACGAGTCCGGCGTCCGCCTCCTCGTCCGTCACCACGGCCAGATGCGCGCCCTCGCCCGCCTCCACGATGAACAGGACCCCGCCGTAGAACTCCGCCATCGCCGAGCGCACGCCCCCGCTGCCGTCCCCGAACTCCAGGGACGCCCCGTGGGACAGCGACTGGATGCCGGCGGCGATCGCGGAGAGCTGGTCGGCGCGGTCGACGGAGAGCTCGGGCGTACGGCACAGCCGCAGGCCGTCCCGGGAGAGGACGAGCGCGTGCCGGGCGCCCGGAGTGCGTTCCAGCAGCCCTTCCATGAGCCAGGTGAGCCTGTCGTCGGCGGTGGTGCCGATACCGGTGCCGGTCATGGGGTGTGGTCGCCTTCCAGGTGGGGGTGCGTGCGCGGGTCCGGGGCGGGGGGCCGCTCGCCGGCCGGGTCGGGCTCCGGATCCGGGTACTGGCCCGGCGCCGGGTAGGAGGGGAAGACGGCGGGAGAGGTGCCGTCGTCCGGGTCGGGGCGGGTGTCCCGTACGGGTTCCCAGGCCGGCTCCCGTACGGGATCCAGCTCCCACCTCGCCTCGCGTACGGGTTCGGGCGCCCACGGAAGCTCTCTGCCGGCGTCCGCTTCCCACACCGCCTGCTGGAGTGCCGCCTGCTCGGCCGCCGCCTGCTGGGCTGCCGCCGCCTGCTCGGCCGCGGCTTGTTGGGCTGCCGCCTGCTCGGCCGCGGCCTGTTCGGTCGGCTCCCACGTGGGTTCGGGCTCCCGCACGGCGCCGGAGTCCCACTGCGCCTCCCATACGGGTTCGGGGCCGGGCTGCCACGCCGATCCCCCTACGGCACCCCACTCGGGCTCCCGTACCGGCTCCAACTCCGGCTGCCCTACGGCCTCCGCGGGCGGGGCGGCATCCCGTACGGGTTCGAGGGCGGCCTCCGGTAGGGGAGGCCCGGCCGGGGTCGGTCGGTCGGCCGGGGCGGCGTACCGGTCCAAGGCGGTGGACGCCCCCGGTGTCGTCGGTGCCGTCGGCATCCCCGTCGAGCTCTCGTCTCCCGCGGCCGTCCCCTGGACGAACGCCTGGTCCAGGCCGCCCGAGCCACGCACCGCGCGGCGGAAGCTGCTGAAGCGAACGGCGCCGGTGCTGGCGTCCTCGGCGGGCCGGGAGGGCCGCTCGGTCCGGGCGGCGGCGTCGGCGGCGCCCGCCCGGGTACGGGCCTCCGCGTCGGCGAGGGACTGGCCGCGACGGCGCCGGGGGAGGGAGCCGGTGGACGTGGGCGGCTCGTCGGCGGGGGTCGCAGAGCCGGGGGCGGCGCCGGGCTCGGGGGCGAAGCCCGAGCCGTGACCGTACTCGGCGCTCCCGGAACCGAATTCGGAGCTGAACGACGAGGTGAACGACGAGTTGAACGAAGGGGTGGACGACGAGGTGGACCACGAACCGGACGACGAACCGGACGACGAACCGGAGGAGGAACCGTAGGGGGAACCGAACCCTTGCAGGGAGTCGATCAAGGCGTCGGCCACCGGGTCGGCGACGGGGGCGGCAGGCGCCTCCGTCGGGAACTCGTGGGTCGGCGTCGGCTCGGTGTCCAGGTCGCGCGGGGCGCGTACGCCCGCGTACGGCGGCGACTGCGCGGGAGCGGACGCGGATGCGGACGCGGATGCGGACGCGGATGCGGACGCGGAAGCCGACGCCGAAGAGGGTGTCGTCGTGGGAGACGCCGTGGTGGGAGACGTCGTCGTGGGGATCGTGCTCGCCAGGACGTCCTGGGGGATGAGCATCAGTACGCCCGTGCCGCCGCGCGCGGACGGCCGGAAGGAGATCCGCAGGCCGTGCTTGCGGGCGAGGCGGCCGACGACGGCGAGGCCGAGGCGGGTGCCGGACAGGCTCGTGAGGTCGGCCGTCTCGCCCGAGACGGCGCGTTCGGCGCGCCGGAGCTGGACGTCGCCCATGACGAGCCCGGAGTCCTCGACGGAGATGATCGCGCCGGCCGGGACCTCCTCGACATACACATGGACTTCGGCGGTCGGTGGCGAGAAGTTGGCCGCGTTGTCGAGGAGTTCGGCGAGCGCGTGCATGACGCCCTCGGCGGCGTGGCCGGCGACGGCGGCCCCGCTGGAGGAGTGCAGCCGGACCCGGCGGTAGGCGCCGATACGGCCCATCGCGCCGCGCAGGATCGACTCCATGGGGATCGGCCGCGCCCAGCGGCGGCCCGAGCGCGCGCCCGCGAGGACGGCGACGGAGTCGGCGAGGCGGCCCGCCTGGGCGGTGCGGTGGTCGAGGTGGAGGAGGTCGGCGAGGACGTCCTCGTCGGCGTGACGTTCCTCCATGGCCCGCAGATCGGCGAGGGTGCCGGTGGCGAGGGCCTGCATACGGCCGGCCACGTTCGCGGTGACGGCGAGGAGGGCGGCGCGCTCGGTCTCGGCCTGTTTGGCGCGTTCGGTGAGCATGGCCCGTTCCTGGGCGCTCTCCTCCGCCGTACGGTCCCGTTCGCCGGACAGCCGTTCGCGTTCCCGTTCGGACTCCGTGGTCAGCCGTGACCGTTCCCGCGCGAACTCGGCGGCGACGCGCGCCCGTTCCTGGACGAACTCCTCCGTCAGCCGCCCCCGTTCCTGGGCGAACTCCTCGGCCGTCCGGGCGCGTTCCTGGAGCAGCATCCCCGTGTCCCGGGCGACGGCGTCCAGCCGGGCGCGCAGCAGCCGTACCGACACGCGCGCGTGCACGGCGACCGCGACGGCGACCGTGAGCAGCAGCGCGGCCCCGCCCGCGCCGCCCGCGACGGGCAGCCGTACGGACTGCGGCGCCAGGGCGACCGCGGCCCCGGCGGCGGTCGCGGCGAACACGGCGGTCACCAGGGGAAAGGGAAGAACTGAGCGCAGGGCGGGGCGTTCGCCTGGTGAGCGAGGGGGGCTGGGCGCGGTCATCGGCTGGTGTCCTCGGTCGGTTCTGAACTCGGTAACTCAGTCGGTTCCTGGAGTCGGTAACTCGGTCGGTCCCTGAACGAGAAGCGACGTCTGGTGCTCGATTCGGTGCTCGTTTTGGTGCTCAATTGGCCGTCACTATATGGGAGTTCGTGACGGGGGTTGGCCGGTTTCAAGTTAGCTCTCCGGAATCAAGCCAACGTTCCCGGTGAGCGGCGCGCCGTCTGTCCACAGGGTGTCGCGTCATTTCGCGGTCACTGTCAGTGGTCGGGTGCATCCTGGGACGCATGACGGAATCAGGGGCCGGGGAGCTGAGGGGCGCTTTGTCGGCCGCTCTGCGGACGGCGGGCGTGCGCGGCGAGGTCTCCTTCGACGCGACCGCACGCGCGCTGATGACGATGGACGCGTCCAACTACCGGCGCGTGCCGCTGGGCGTGGTCGCGCCCCGGGACGCGGACGACGTGGCGGCCGTCCTGTCCGTGTGCCGCGAGCACGGCGTTCCGGTCGTCGCGCGCGGCGGCGGCACCTCGATCGCCGGGCAGGCCACGGGCACGGGCGTGGTCCTGGACTTCACCCGCCACATGAACCGGCTGGTCTCCCTCGACCCGGATGCGCGTACGGCGGTCGTGCTGCCCGGCCTCGTCCTGGACCGTCTCCAGGAGGCCGCCGCCCCGCACGGCCTCCGCTTCGGCCCCGACCCCTCCACCCACAGCCGCTGCACCCTCGGCGGCATGATCGGCAACAACTCCTGCGGCTCGCACTCGGTCGCCTGGGGCACGACGGCGGACAGCGTGAGCGAGCTGTCGGTGGTCGGCGGGAGAGGGGACGTACGTCGGCTCGGGCAGGGCTGGGCAGGCGCGCCGGACGGCCTCCGCCCGCTGGTGGAACGGGAGCTGGCCCGTCTGCGCACCGGTTTCCCCGACCTCCCCCGCCGTATCTCCGGCTACGCCCTGGACGCCCTCCTCCCGGAGAACGGCGCGGACGTGGCCCGCTCCTTCTGCGGCTCCGAGGGCACGCTCGGTGTGCTCACGGAAGCGGTCGTACGCCTCGTCGAGGCCCCACGCGCGCGTGCGCTCGCCGTCCTGGCGTACGCCGACGAGAGCGCGGCGGCGGAGGCGGCCCCGGGGCTGTTGCCGCACGGCCCGCTGACCGTGGAGGGCATGGCGGCGGACCTGGTCCCGCCGGGCGCGACCGGGCTGCCGCGCGGCGGGGCGTGGCTGTTCGTGGAGACGGGCGGCGACACGCCCGCCGAGGCCCGGGCGTACGCCGAGGCGATCGTCCGCGCGGCGGAGGCCGACGGCGCGCTTGTGGATTCCCTCGTGGTGACGGACGCCGCCGCCCAGCGCGCGCTGTGGCGCATCCGGGAGGACGCGAGCGGTACGGCGACCCGGATGCCCGACGGCAGCGAGGCCTGGCCGGGCTGGGAGGACTGCGCGGTGCCGCCGGCCCGACTGGGCGCGTACCTACGGGACTTCCGGGCTCTCCTCCGCGCCCACGACCTGCGCGGCACGCCCTACGGCCACTTCGGCGACGGCTGCATCCACGTCCGCATCGACTTCGACCTGCTGACACCGCCCGGCATCGCCCGCTTCCGCGGCTTCTCCGAGGAACTGGCCGCACTGGTCACCTCGCACGGCGGCTCCCTCTCCGGCGAGCACGGCGACGGCCAGGCCCGCGCCGAACTCCTGCCGACCATGTACGGCACCGAGATGGTCCGGCTGTTCGAGCGGGTGAAGGGCGTCTGGGACCCGGACGACCTCCTGAATCCCGGCATGCTGGTCCGCCCCGCGCCCCTGGACTCCAACCTCCGCTTCACGGTCCTGCCGCGCGAGCCCGTGCAGGTGGAGTTCGCGTACCCGGACGACGGCGGTGACTTCTCCGCGGCGGTACGGCGCTGTGTGGGCGTCGCCAAGTGCCGTACGACCGAGGTGAGTCCGGCGTCCGGAGCCGTCATGTGCCCCTCCTTCCGCGCGACGGGCGAGGAGGAGCACTCCACCCGGGGCCGGGCCCGCCTCCTGCACGAGATGCTGGCCGGCGAGGTCGTCACTGACGGCTGGCGCTCCCCCGAGGTACGGGACGCGCTCGACCTCTGCCTCTCCTGCAAGGGCTGCCGCTCGGACTGCCCGGTCGGCGTCGACATGGCCACGTACAAGGCGGAGTTCCTCCACCACCACTACGCGGGGCGCCGCCGCCCCGCCGCCCACTACGCGATGGGCCGGCTGCCACGGTGGCTCGGCCTGGTCGCCCGTACGCGCACGGCCGGGCTGGTCAACCTCCTCGCGGGTGTACGTCCCCTGGCCTCGCTCGCCAAGCGGCTGGGCGGGATCGCGGGGGAGCGGGAGCTGCCCCGGCTGGCGAGGGTGCCGTTCACGCGGTGGTACGGGGGGATGCTCAGGGAGCGGGCCAGGCTGGACGAGGTGGACGCGGCGGAGGCCGAGGCGCTGTCGGGGGAGGAGCCGGTCATCGGGGACCCCTTCGACGACCCGGACTTCCGGAGAAGGTGGAAGAGGAAGAAGAGGGACTTGGGCCGCCCCCTCCGCCCCGAGGAGATGGCGGACATGTTCGAGGAGGCGCTCGGGCCCGCCAGGGCGGGCATCGACGAGGGCGTCGAGCCCGGCGGCGTCGAAGAGGACGACGAGGATGGCGACGGGGACGAGCAGTACGAGGAGTACGAGGCACCGGTGACGGTGCTGCTGTGGACGGACACCTTCACCGAGTACCTTTCGCCGTCCGTGGGGCAGGCGGCGCTACGGGTGCTGGAGGCGGCCGGGCTGAAGGTGATGGTGCCGCCGACGTTCCGGATGAAGCGGAAGCCGGCCCGGGTGCGGAGGGCGGAGGCGGGCGAGGAGGCCGACGTCACCCGACTTCGGCTCGGCAGGGCCCTGTTCGCGACGCGGAAGGGCCGGGTCTGCTGCGGACTGACGTACCTCTCGACGGGCCAGTTGGACCAGGCCCGCGCGGTGCTGCGCCGCACGCTCGACATCCTCGACGTACTCCTGGCCCCCGTCCCGCAGCGGCTCCTGGACGAGGACCCGGACCTCGCCCCGCCGCCCCTCCCCGTCGTCGTCCTCGAACCGAGCTGCGCGGCGACGCTCCGCACCGACCTCCCCGAACTCCTCCCCGACGACCCCCGGGCCCACCGGCTCGCCGCCTCCGTCATCACCTTCGCCGAGGCGCTCGAACGCCACGCCCCGTACTGGACCCCGCCCGCCATCGGCCGCCCGGTCGTCGGCCAGACCCACTGCCACCAGCACGCGGTCCTGGGTGACGCCCCTGACCGCCGTCTCCGCACCGCCACCGGCCTCACCGGCGACCTCAGCGGAGGCTGCTGCGGCCTCGCGGGCAACTTCGGCTTCGAGAAGGGTCACTACGACGTCTCCGTCGCCTGCGCGGAGGACCAACTCCTCCCGGCGGTACGGGCCGCGACCGACGACACGATCGTCCTGGCGGACGGCTTCTCCTGCCGGACACAGCTGGAACAGCTGGCGGGGAGGCGGGGGTCGCATATGGCGGAGGTGCTGGCGGAGGGACTGGAGCGCGCGGAGCCGTCGGGGACCCCCTCCCGGTGATCGCCCCGAAGAACGTCCGGAAATGCGCCCTTCGGGGTCGCCGGGCGACGTCGCCGGGTGACGTCGCCGGGTGACGTCGTGGGGTGAGCTCGTGGGGTGAGGTCGTGGGGTGAGACGGCACCGGCGCCCGCCCTCCCGGGGCTCCCCGCCACCGCCCCCGCGCGCCGCCCCCTTGACCGTTCGTGTTCGCGCATGCACGGGGAGTATCGGGTTGGTCTCGTCCCAGCTCTCGGCGCGAGGGAGGCGCATGGACCGGCACGACGGGGAGACGGCGAAGGGGCGCGAGGGGGAGGGAGAGGGGGAGCCGGAGAACAGCGTGGCGGCGCCGGGGGAGGCGACGCCCCGGAAGCAGGAGAAGTACGAGAAGGACCGCATCGCCGAGCATGTGATCGGGCATGTCGTCGGCGGTTCCATCGTCGGCGTGATGGCCTGGTTCTGGACCCAGACCCCGATCGGCTTCGTGATGACCGTGATCTGGGGCGCGGGCGTGTACTGGTGGAACAAGAACCCTCAGGTGCAGGGCTGGCCCCGACGCCGCAGGATCCGCCTGGGCGTCGCGATCACGGCGGTGTACTGGGCGTTCGCGTTCTCGGTGATGTGAACCGCAGGAACCGCTCGCGGGGCATGAACCGCTAGCTCGCCGTCAGCCCCGCCGCGCGCCCCTCCCCGTCCCACCGGATCTCCAGGATCCGCACGACGGCGTCACGGTTGAGGGGACCGAAGACGTGCGGGAACAGCACGTCCGCCCCGACTCCCGGCGGCGGAGCGGGCGCGGCGGCCTCGAACTCCACCCTGGCGTCCAGCAGTTCCTCGTCGAGGACGAGCACGTGCAACGGCCGGGGCGCGTCCAGATAGAAGGCGTTGACGACAGCCAGCGTCGTCGCCTCGTCAGGAGAACAGTGCACGAAACCGTCCTCCGGGAGCGACGCGGGGGCGTACGGCTGGTCGGGTCGGGCGTTCCAGGCATCGAGGGAGACGACGTGGTAGATCATGGGCCGGTTATAACAGCAGCGTCCGGTGATGGCGACGGGCGGCGGCAGTTGGTGTCCGCGGCCCCTGACCGACCTTGATCGGTTTTCACCCGCCGCCTAGGCTCACGTGCCCATGGAGAACCGGGGGCAGGGTCGTCGAACATGGCGGGACCGACTGTCCGGGAGGCGACGGGCGTCGGCCGTGGTGGTCCTCGGGCTGGCGGGTCTCGTCGCAGTCGGCGCGGTACTCGTCCTGTTGCCGGGCGCGGTGGTGGATCACGATCTCGCCGGGGCGAGTGTGGACGCGCGGGACAGGCTCAAGGCCGTGAGTGATGTCCGTACGACGCTGCTGCAGGCCATCGGCGGCCTGGCCGTTCTCTTCGGCGCGTACGCCACCTGGCGCCAGCTCCGGGTCAGCCAGGACGGTCTGCGCGCGACGCAGGAGGGCTATGTCACCGACCGGTTCAGCCGGGCGGTCGACCAACTCGGCAGCGACAAGGTGGACGTACGCATCGGCGGGCTCCACGCGCTGTGGCGGATCGCGGAACACTCGGCGAGGGACCGCGAGGCGATCCTCTCCATCCTGGCGGCCTATCTCCGTACGCATCTGCCCTGGCCGCCCACCGGACCGGACGCCCCGGCGGCACAGACGCCGATCAACGACGTCATGCCGTTGGAGGTACGGACGGCCGACGCGCAGGTCGCGCTGACCGGCCTCGGCGTGCTGCTGCTCCAGCCCCGGGAGCAGTCCTGGCTCAACCTGAGCGTCACCGATCTGCGCCGGGCCGACTGCGACGGGCTGTGGCTGACCGCCGTCAACCTCGACCGGTCCTGCATGGAGGCGGCGGGCCTCTACCACGCCAACCTGACACAGGCCTCGCTCGTCTCCGTCAACCTGCGCCACGCCGACCTCAAGACCGCGATCCTGCGCCGCACCCGCCTCACCCTGGCCGACCTGCGGGGCGCCCGACTGGTCGAAACGGACCTGCGGGACGCCGACTTCACCGAGGCCGATCTGCGCGAGGCGAACCTCCGCAAGGCCGACGCGTCCGGCGCCGTCTTCCACCGCGCCGACCTCCGCCTGGCCGACCTGCGCGGCACGGACCTGACCACCGCCGACCTCACCGAGGCCCGCCTCACCGGCGCCCTCACCAGCCCCCACACCCGCTGGCCCCCCGGCTTCGACCCCACCACCGCCGACACCACCCCCACCCCGGACCCCGGCCCCGAACCCCCGCCCCTCCTCCAGCCGATGGGCATCACCACGCAACACCCGGAACTGCGCTCGATGCGGTGACCGCTCGATGCGGTGACCGCTCGATGCGGTGACCGAGGGGGCCGACGTACGGTCGTAGCCATGCGGAGGACAGCGTGAGCGCGAACAACGGGGTCGGCGACGGGGTCGGTGACGGGCTCGGCAACTGGGCCGGCAACTGGGTCAGCACCTCGATGCCGTATCTGACACCGCGGGAGAAGGGGCAGGGCGACGCCTGGGGTGCGGACGCGGCGGCCCAGGGGCGGCGTGGGACCCAGCGGATCCTGTACGCCGGTGAGGTGGCGGCTCCCGCCGAGGTCGCGCGGCTGTTCGGGCTGGGTGAGGGCGAGACCGTCGTCGTACGCCGACGGCTGATCCTTCTCGACGATCAGCCGAACGAGCTGACCGATACGTACTACCCGGCCGGCATCGCCCGGGGCACCCGTCTCGCCGGAACCGCCAAGATCCCCGGCGGGGCAGTCACGTTGCTCGCCGAACTCGGGCACGTCGGCGCCCTCGTCCGCGAGGACGTGACAGCGGACAACCCGGACGCCGAGGAGCGGGAAGCCCTCCGGACCGCACCGGGAGAGCCGGTGCTCCGCCTGACGAGGGTCACCCTCGACCGGGACCACCGCCCGTTCCAGGTCGACCGCATGGTGATGCCGGCGGGGCGTCAGCGACTGCGCTACGAGATCGCCCTCGCCATCGAGGCGGGGCCGGAAGGCTGAGGCGACGGGGCCCACCGTCAAGGTCAAGGGCGCCGGATACAACCGGGCCCAGGGCATCTTCCTCGCCTTCTGCGTGATCCCGGACGGCGTCAGGGTCGGTGAACCCCTCGACGTACACCACCCTCCCGTACGAGAAGGGCGGCGCGTTCCGTACGACGCTGAACCTCCGGCCCGAGATCGCCGACGGCAAGGTGTGCGGGGAGACCGTGCGCTGCGCGATCGTCACCCGCGCCGACTTCACGGCCACGAACGAGCGGCTGTACGACCAGTACATCCCGGTTCGCTTCGCCGTGCCGGGCGGCGTGGCCCGCTAGTAGGGGCTGCGGTACGGGCTGCGGTACGGGTCGCTACCGTCGTCCTTACCGGTCCGCCGTCAGGGAGGCGAGCCAGGTGGTCAGCAGGTGGTTCGTCTCCTCGGCGCGTTCCTGCTGGACGAAGTGGCCGGCGCCGTCGAGGAGATGGGCGGCGGTGAGGCCGGGGAGGGTGACGGGGTAGGCCTCGATCGCGTCGGCCAGCCAGGTCGTGGAGGCGTCCCGGGTGCCGCCGATGAACAGGGACGGCTGGGGGATGGGGGCGCCCGTGTGGCCGGCCAGGTCCTCCCAGTCGCGGTCCATGTTCCGGTAGCGGTTCAACGCGCCGGTCAGGCCCGTGCGTTCGAACTCCGCCGCGTAGACGTCGAGATCGTCCTCGCCGAGCCAGGCCGGCAGGCGGCCGTCCGCCGGGAACCTGTCGCGCAAGGTCCCGCCACGGCCGACGAAGTGCGGGTCCGGGGCGCCGGCCCCGGGCATGGTGTCGGCGGACAGCGCCGCGTAGAACCCGGCGAGCCAGCCCCGCACATCGGGTTCGATCTCCGCCTCGGCCCGGCCGGTCCGCTGGAAGTACGAGACGTAGAACTCCTGCACCTCCTGCACCTCCTGCACCTCCTGCACCTCCTGCACCTCCTGGACCTCCTGGACCTCCTGGACCTCCTGGACCTCCTGGACCTCCTGGACCTCCTGGACCTCCTGGACCTCCTGGACCTCCTGGACCTCCTGGAACTCCTGGAACTCCTGGAACTCCTCGGACGGTTCCTTCTCGGACGCCGTGCCGTGCTCCGCCTCGCCTCCCATCCCGCCCTCCATCCGGGCGAAGACCTCACTCGGCCTGGGGCCGCCGGGCGGGGTGTACGGCACGCTCAGCAGGGCGACCGCGTGGAAGACATCCGGCCGGAGCAGCGCGGAGGTGGCGGCGATGGTCGCGCCCCAGTCGTGTCCGACGATCACCGCGGACTCCTCGCCCAGGGCCTCCACGACGGCGACGTTGTCCGCCACGAGGTCGAGCATCCGGTACGCCTCCACAGCCGAGGGGCGTGACGAACGGCCGTACCCCCGCACATCGATCGCCACCGCGCGGTACCCGGCGGCGGCCAGCGCGGGCAGTTGGTGCCGCCACGAGTACCAGGACTCCGGGAAACCGTGCACGAGCAGCACCAGCGGCCCGCTGCCCTGCTCGACGAGGTGGATCCGGCCGGCGGGGGAGGGGACCAGGCGGTGCGTACGGGCGCCCGGGGCCGGGGCGGGGACGGTGGTTGAGGCGGCGGAGTCGGGGGCTGCCGAGCCAAGTGCGGCGGAGTCGGGGGCGGAGGCGGTCGTCTTCTGCGGCATGGGTCCTCCTGCAGAGGCGGGCGAGCGAAGCAGTGCGTGCCGATCCTCCGTCGGGCCGCGCCCCGGTCACGAAGCCCGTTGCCGTTTCGGCAAGACCTCACCCCGAAGCGCCCGCCCCACCCCGAAGCGCCCGCCTCGCGTCGAAGCCTCCGCCCCACCCCGAAGCGCCCGCCTCGCGTCGAAGCCTCCGCCCCACCCCGAAGCGCCCGCCTAGCCTCGAAGCCCCCGCTTCACCCCGAAGCCCCGGCCTTCCCCTGCCGCGCCTTCCCCCGTCCCACCTGCGTCCGCACCGCCCCCATGCTCGCCCCGATGACCAGCGCGATCGCGAGGGCTTCGGTGGTGGCGAGGGCCTGGTCGAGGATCAGGAAGCCGGCGGTCGCGGCGATCGCGGGCTCCAGGCTCATGAGGACCGCGAAGGTGGAGGCGGGCAGGCGGCGCAGGGCGAGGAGTTCGAGGGTGTAGGGGAGGACGGAGGAGAGTACGGCGACGGCGGCGCCCAGGGCGAGCGTCTTCGGGTCGACGAGCCGCGTCCCCGATTCGACGATCCCCAGCGGCAGGAACAGCACCGCCGCGACGGCCATGGCCAGCGCCAGCCCGTCGGCCTGCGGGAACCGCCTCCCCGTACGCGCGCTGAAGACGATGTACAGGGCCCACGCCAACCCGGCGGCCAGGGCGAAGGCGACGCCCAGCGGGTCCAGGGCGCCGAAGCCACCGGCCCCGCCTCCGCCGAGGAGGAAGACTCCGCAGAGGGCGAGCCCGGCCCACACCAGGTTCACCGCCCGGCGGGACGCGAGGACGGAGAGCGCCAGCGGGCCGAGCACTTCCAGGGTGACGGCGGGGCCGAGGGGGATACGGGCGACGGACTGGTAGAAGAGGCCGTTCATCGCGGCCATGGTGACGCCGAAGACGACCACCGTGGTCCAGTCGGTACGCGAGTGCCCGCGCAGCCGGGGGCGGCAGATCACCAGCATCACCAGCGCGGCCACCGCGAGCCGTAGCGTCACCACCCCGAGCGCCCCGGCGCGCGGCATCAGCGTCACCGCCAACGCCCCGCCGAACTGCACCGATATCCCTCCGGCCAGCACCAGCCCCACCGGCCCGAGGGAGCCCAGAGCGCGGGGGGCGCGGGGGGCGCCGGTTCCGCCGGGGGCGAGATCGGCCGGTGGTGTCGTCGTTGCGGCGGTGGGTGCGGACTGGTCAGCACTGGGGCGTGTCACGGGGGCCGTCCAAGAGAGCGGAGAACGGAGGGGTGAGGTGTCTGGGCGAGCGTTTCGTTCAGTATGAGCGACTCGGTAGTGCAAGGCAATGGACTAAGTCAGGCGTGTAGTCGACTTTGCAACTTACGCCTGCGGCCCGCAAGCTCTGAGAGGGCTACGACGGCGAGGAGTGCGCCCCCCGCCGAACCCGCCGAACCCGCCGAACCCGCCGAACCCGCCGAACCCGCCGAACCCGCCGAACCCGCCGAACCCGCCGCCCCGACCCCGCAGCAAAGTCGAACCCACGACCCGGCCGGCGAACCCACCACCAAAAATCCAAGCACGCTTGCTTGTTTCTGTTCCCGCTGCCATGCTCCCCCCATGGCCGACCCAACGCCCGTGATCGACGATCTCCACGCCGAGAGCGAGGAACTCGACCTGCTCGTGGCCGAGTTGAGCCCGGAGCGGTGGGGGCTCGTGACGCCCGCCGCCGGCTGGACCGTCGCCCACCAGATCGCCCACCTCGCCTGGACCGACCACTCCTCCGTGCTGGCGGTGACCGATCAGGCCGCCTTCGCCCGTGAGGTCGAGAGCGCGCTGACCTCGCCCGGGGACTTCGTGGACAGCGGCGCGGAGGAAGGGGCCGGCAAGCCGCCCGAGGAGCTGCTCGCGGACTGGCGGGCCGGGCGCGCGGCCCTGGAGGAGGCGCTGCGCGCGGCGCCCGAGGGCGCGCGGTTCCCCTGGTACGGCCCGCCCATGTCCACCGCCTCCATGGCGACCGCCCGCCTGATGGAGACCTGGGCCCACGGCCTGGACATCGCCGACGGACTGGGCGTCTCCCGGATCGCCCCCACCGACCGCCTCCGGCACATCACCCGCCTCGGCATCCGCACCCGCGACTTCGCCTTCGGTGTGCACGGACTCACCCCGCCGTTCGAGGAGTTCCGCGTCGAACTCACCGGCCCGGCCGGTGAGTTGTGGACGTACGGCCCCGAGGACGCGACCGACCGTGTCACCGGCCCCGCCCTCGACCTCTGCCTCCTGGTCACCCAGCGCGCCCACCGCGCCGACCTCGCCCTGCACGCCGAAGGCTCCGACGCCGACCGCTGGCTCGACATCGCCCAGGCCTTCGCCGGCCCACCGGGAACGGGACGAGAGTCCAAGGAAGCCAAGGAGGCCAAGGAAGCCCAGGGAACCAAGGGGGCCACCCCGTGAGCGTGCTGCGCGTCGGCAACGCTTCCGGCTTCTACGGCGACCGTTTCGACGCCATGCGCGAGATGCTCACCGGCGGCGACCTCGACGTCCTCACCGGCGACTACCTCGCCGAGCTGACCATGCTCATCCTCGGCCGCGACCGCCTGAAGAACCCCGCCGACCGCACCGCCGGATACGCCCGCACCTTCCTCCGCCAACTGGAGGAGTGCCTCGGCCTCGCGAGGGAGCGCGGCGTACGGATCGTCGCCAACGCCGGCGGCCTCAACCCCGCCGGACTCGCCGACGCCGTAAGGGAGTTGGCTGACCGGCTCGGCATCCCCGTCCGGGTCGCGCACGTCGAGGGCGACGACCTCACCGCCCTGCACCCCGGCACCCTCGCCGCCCACGCCTACCTCGGCGGCTTCGGTATCGCGGCCTGTCTGCGGGAGGGCGCCGACATCGTGGTCACCGGCCGGGTGACGGACGCGGCCCTGGTCACCGGGCCCGCCGCAGCCCACTTCGGCTGGGGGCCCGGGGAGTACGACCGCCTCGCGGGCGCCGTCGTCGCCGGGCACGTCCTGGAGTGCGGCGCCCAGGCCACCGGCGGCAACTACGCCTTCTTCCACGAGATCCACGAGCACGCCCCCGAGCGGCTGCGCCACCCCGGCTTCCCCCTCGCCGAACTCCACGCCGACGGAACCGCCGTCATCACCAAACACCCCGGCACCGGCGGCCTCGTCGACGTCGGCACGGTCACCGCCCAGCTCCTCTACGAGACGGGCGGCGCCCGGTACGCGGGCCCCGATGTCACCGCCCGCCTCGACACGATCAGGCTCACCCAGGACGGCCCTGACCGCGTCCGTATCGAGGGCGTACGCGGCGAGGCCCCGCCCCCGACCCTCAAGGTCGGCCTCAACCGGCTCGGCGGCTTCCGCAACGAGGTCACCTTCGTCCTCACCGGCCTGGACATCGAGCGCAAGGCCGCCCTCGTCCGCGACCAGCTGGAGACCGCGCTCGCCGCCGCCAAGTCCGCTCCCCAGCACCTGAGTTGGGAACTGGCCCGCACCGACCACCCCGACGCCCGCACCGAGGAGACCGCCAGCGCCCTCCTCCACGTCGTCGTCCGTGACCCCGACCAGAACGCCGTCGGCCGCGCCCTCGGTGGAGCCGCCGTGGAGCTGGCCCTCGCGAGCTACCCCGGCTTCCACGTCCTGGCCCCACCCGGAAAGGGCGCCCCTTACGGGGTGTTCGAGGCCGCCTACGTCGACCAGGGCACCGTCCCGCACACGGCCGTCCTCCACGACGGTCGCCGGCTTCCCGTCCCCCCGGCCGACGACACCCTCGTACTCCGACCGGTCGACGAGCCACCCCTCCCGGCCCCGCTGCCGACCGGGCTGCCCACCCGCCGCGCCCCCCTCGGCCTCGTCGCCGGTGCCCGCAGCGGCGACAAGGGCGGCGACGCCAACATCGGTCTCTGGGCCCGTACGGACGACGCCTGGCGGTGGCTGGCCCACACCCTCACCACCGACCGCCTCCGCGCACTCCTCCCGGAGACGGCCGACCTGCCCGTCGCCCGGCACGTCCTCCCCAACCTCCGCGCCCTCAACTTCGAGATCACCGGCATCCTCGGCGAGGGCGTCGCCTCGCAAGCCCGTTTCGACCCCCAGGCCAAGGCCCTCGGCGAATGGCTGCGCTCCCGCCACCTGGACATACCGGAGATCCTCCTGTGACCGCCCACCGCCACCGCCCGGACCTCGCGGAGACACGCCCATGACCGCCCACCGCCACCGCCCGGACCTCGCGGAGACACGCCCATGACCGTCCTCGGCTCCGCCCTCGACCCGGGCGCCCCCGAACACACCGCGAACCGCGAAGCCATGCTCGCCCGCCTCTCCGCCCTCGACGCCGAGCACGCGAAGGCCCTCGCGGGCGGCGGCGAGAAGTACATCGCCCGGCACCGGAAGCGCGGCAAGCTCCTCGCCCGGGAGCGCATCGAACTCCTCCTCGACCCCGACACGCCCTTCCTCGAACTCTCCCCGCTCGCCGCCTGGGGGAGCGAGTACGCGGTCGGCGCCTCGCTCGTCACCGGCATCGGTGTCGTCGAGGGCGTCGAGTGTCTGATCACCGCCAACGACCCGACCGTACGCGGCGGAGCGAGCAACCCGTGGAGCCTGAAGAAGGCCCTCCGCGCGAACGACATCGCGCTCGCCAACCGCCTGCCCTGCATCAGCCTGGTGGAGTCGGGTGGGGCCGATCTGCCGTCCCAGAAGGAGATCTTCATCCCGGGCGGCGCGATCTTCCGCGACCTCACCCGGCTCTCCGCCGCAGGGATCCCCACCATCGCCGTCGTCTTCGGCAACTCCACCGCCGGCGGGGCCTACATCCCCGGAATGTCCGACCACGTGATCATGGTCAAGGAACGGGCGAAGGTGTTCCTCGGCGGTCCGCCGCTCGTCAAGATGGCCACCGGCGAGGAGAGCGACGACGAATCGCTGGGCGGCGCCGAGATGCACGCGCGCGTGTCGGGCCTCGCCGACCACTTCGCCGTCGACGAGCCCGACGCCCTCCGCCAGGCCCGCCGCGTCGTCGCCCGCCTCAACCACCGCAAGGCGTACGCCGATCCGGACCCGCACGTGGTCCAGCCCCCCAAGTACGACCCCGACGAACTGCTCGGCATCGTCCCCGGCGATCTGAAGGCGCCCTTCGACCCCCGAGAGGTCATCGCCCGGATCGTCGACGCCTCCGACTTCGACGAGTTCAAGCCCCTCTACGGCACGAGCCTCACCACCGGCTGGGCCACCCTCCACGGCTATCCGATCGGCATCCTCGCCAACGCACAGGGCGTCCTGTTCTCCGAGGAGTCCCAGAAGGCCGCCCAGTTCATCCAGCTCGCCAACCAGCGCGACATCCCCCTCCTCTTCCTCCACAACACCACCGGCTACATGGTCGGCAAGGAGTACGAGCAGGGCGGCATCATCAAACACGGCGCGATGATGATCAACGCCGTCTCCAACTCCCGCGTCCCCCACCTCTCCGTCCTCATGGGCGCCTCGTACGGCGCCGGCCACTACGGCATGTGCGGCCGCGCCTACGACCCCCGCTTCCTCTTCGCCTGGCCCAGCGCCAAGTCCGCGGTGATGGGCCCGCAGCAACTGGCGGGCGTGCTCTCGATCGTGGCCCGGCAGTCGGCCGTGGCGAAGGGGCAGCCGTACGACGAGGACGCGGACGCCGCGCTGCGCGCGATGGTGGAGCAGCAGATCGAGTCCGAATCGCTCCCCGTGTTCCTGTCCGGGCGGCTGTACGACGACGGGGTCATCGACCCCCGCGACACCCGCACCGTTCTCGGCCTGTGCCTGTCCGCGATCCACACGGCGCCCTACGAGGGCGCGCGCGGTGGCTTCGGCGTCTTCCGGATGTGAGGAACGAAACGGGTATGAGGAATGAAACGGGCATGAGGAACATGAGGAACCACGTGATCTCGACCCTCCTCGTCGCCAACCGTGGCGAGATCGCCTGCCGGATCTTCCGCACCTGCCGTGAGTTGGGAATCCGAACGGTCGCCGTGCACTCCGACGCCGACGAGAACGCCCTCCACGCGCGCGTGGCCGACGCGACGGTACGGCTGCCGGGCGCGACCCCCGCCGACACCTATCTGCGCGGCGACCTGATCGTGAAGGCCGCCCTCGCCGCCGGCGCCGCCGCGGTCCACCCCGGCTACGGCTTCCTCTCCGAGAACCCCGGCTTCGCCCGCCAGGTCCTCGACGCGGGCCTCACCTGGATCGGCCCGCCCCCCGAGGCGATCGAGGCGATGGCGTCCAAGACCCGTGCCAAGGAACTGATGGGCGTCGAACCCCTCACCGAGGTCACCGAGGACGATCTGCCGGTGCTGGTGAAGGCGGCGGCGGGCGGCGGCGGACGCGGTATGCGCGTCGTACGCAGGCTCGACGAGCTGCCCTCCGCCCTGGAGAGCGCCCGCGCCGAGGCCACGAGCGCGTTCGGCGACGGCGAGGTCTTCGTCGAGCCGTACGTCGAGAACGGCCGCCACATCGAGGTCCAGATCCTCGCCGACACCCACGGCACGATCTGGCCCCTGGGCACCCGCGACTGTTCCCTCCAGCGCCGCCACCAGAAGGTCATCGAGGAGGCCCCGGCCCCCGCCCTCACAGAGGACCTCACGGCGGAGCTCCACACCCTGGCCGTACGCGCGGCCCGAGCCGTCGACTACGTCGGCGCGGGCACGGTCGAGTTCCTCGTCTCCGCCGGCAGGGCCCACTTCCTGGAGATGAACACCCGCCTCCAGGTCGAACACCCGGTGACGGAAGCCGTGTTCGGCCTCGACCTGGTAGCCGAACAGATCCGCGTCGCCGAAGGCCACCCCCTCCCGGCCGACCCTCCACGCGCGCGTGGCCACGCGGTCGAGGCCCGCCTGTACGCCGAGGACCCGGCGCACGAGTGGGCCCCCCAGACGGGCACCCTCCACCGCCTCGCCCTCTCCGAAGGCGCCTCCCACGGCATCCGCCTGGACACCGGCTACACCGACGGCGACGACATCGGCGTCCACTACGACCCCATGCTCGCCAAGGTCATCGCCCACGCCCCCACCCGCGCGGAGGCGATCCGCCGCCTGGCCGCCGCCCTGGACCGCGCCACGATCCACGGCCCGACCACCAACCGCGACCTCCTCACCCGCTCCCTGCGCCACGAGGAGTTCACGACGGCCCGTATGGACACGGGCTTCTACGACCGCCACCTCCCCGCCCTCACCACCGGGGCCCCCGACCCGCACGCCGCCCTGGCCGCCGCCCTCGCCGACGCCGCCACCGAGGGCGACCCCCGCTTCGGCGCCTGGCGCAACCTCCCCTCCCAGCCCCGGACCAGGCGCTACGCGATGGCGGGCGAGGAGCACGAGGCGACCTACCGTCACACCCGCACGGGGCCGGAGGCGGACGGGGTCACGGTCGTCCACGCCGACGCCGACCTCGTCGTCCTCGAAGTGGACGGCGTACGAAGGAAGTTCGAGGTCACGCGCTACGGCCCCCACCGCTATGTCAACACCACCCCCCTCACCGCCCTCCCCCGCTTCCCCGACCCCACCACCCAACAGCCCCCGGGCTCCCTCCTGGCCCCCATGCCGGGCACGGTCGTACGCATGGCGGAAGCCCTGAAACCAGGCTCAGCGGTACAGGCGGGCCAGCCCCTCCTCTGGCTGGAGGCCATGAAGATGGAACACAAGATCACGGCCCCGGCGACAGGAACACTGACGGCCCTGCACGCGACAGTCGGCCAGCAGGTGGAGATGGGCGCACTTCTGGCCATGGTCGAAGCCCAGCCCACCTAAAGGGGCGCGGGGAACTGCGCGACCAGCCACAACCCACCCGCACCCTCCGAACGACCGACGCACCCTCCCCCTTAGGAGCCCACCCTCATGTCCCCGGTCCTGGAATCCGAAGAACACAAGGCCCTACGAGCCGCAGTCTCCGCACTGGGAAAGCGCTACGGCCGTGGATACATGGCCACGGTCACCGAAGAGGGCCGCCACCCCGACGAACTCTGGTCCGAGGCAGCCAAACTCGGCTACCTCGGCGTCAACCTCCCCGAGGAGTACGAGGGCGGAGGCGGCGGCATCACCGAACTCTCCATCGTCCTGGAAGAACTCGGCGCCGCGGGCTGCCCCCTCCTCATGATGGTCGTGTCGCCCGCCATCTGCGGCACCGTCATCGCCCGCTTCGGCACCAAGGCCCAGCGACAGACCTGGCTGCCCGCCCTGGCGAACGGCACCCGCCTCATGGCCTTCGGCATCACCGAACCCGACGCCGGCTCCAACAGCCACCGCATCAGCACCACGGCCCGCAAGGACGAGACAGGCGACTGGCTGCTCACCGGCCGCAAGGTCTTCATCTCCGGCGTCGACAGGGCGGACGCCGTCCTCGTGGTCGGCCGCACCGAGGACGCCCGCACCGGCACCCTCAAGCCCTGCCTCTTCATCGTCCCGACCGACACCCCCGGCTTCGAGTACCGCCAGATCGACATGGAACTCCGCGCCGCCGAGAAGCAGTTCGAGCTGACCTTCGACGACATCCGGCTCCCCGCCGACGCGCTCGTCGGCGACGAGAACGCCGGCCTCCTCCAGCTCTTCGCCGGCCTCAACCCCGAGCGGATCATGACGGCCGCCTTCGCCATCGGCATGGCCCGGTACGCCCTCGCCAAGGCCGTCGACTACGCCCGCGACCGCACGGTGTGGGGACAGCCCATCGGCGCCCACCAGGCGATAGCCCACCCCCTCGCCCAGTCCCACATCGAACTCGAACTGGCCCGGCTGATGATGCGGAAGGCGGCCCACCTCTACGACGCCGGCGACGACGCGGCGGCAGGCGAGGCCGCCAACATGGCCAAGTACGCGGCGGGGGAGGCCTGTGTGAAGGCCGTCGACCAGGCCGTGCACACCCTCGGCGGCAACGGCCTCACCACCGAATTCGGCCTCGCCTCGCTGATAACGGCCGCGCGCGTGTCTCGTATCGCGCCGGTGAGCCGGGAGATGATTCTCAACTACGTCTCCCACCAGACCCTGGGCCTGCCGAAGTCCTATTAGGAACCATAGGGGCCATAAGAACTATAAGAACCGTAAGAACCATAACGACCCTTATAGAACCGTGAGTGACTAGGACTGTTCGAGGCCGTCTTGGAGGAACCATGTTCCGCAGCGAGTACGCAGACGTCCCGCCCGTCGAACTCCCCATCCACGACGCCGTCCTGGCCCGCGCCCCCGAGTTCGGCGACCTGCCCGCGCTGATCGACGGCGTCGACGGCACGACCCTCACATACGAGCAGGTGGACCGTTTCCACCGGCGGCTGGCCGCCGCGTTCGCCGAGGCGGGGGTCCGCAAGGGGGACGTGCTCGCCCTGCACAGCCCGAACACGATCGCCTACCCGACGGCGTTCTACGCGGCCACGCGCGCGGGCGCCACGGTCACCACCGTGCACCCGCTGGCCACCCCGGGCGAGCTGGCCACCCAGCTCCGGGACTCCGGCGCGAGCTGGATCGTCACGGTCTCCCCGCTCCTCGAAACCGCCCGCGCCGCCGCCGAACGCGTCGGCGGCATACGGGAGATCTTCGTCTGCGACAGCGCCCCCGGCCACCGCTCGCTGATCGACATGCTGGCCTCCGCCGCCCCCGAACCGGACGTCCGCATCGACCCGGTGAACGACCTCGCGGCCCTGCCGTACTCCTCCGGCACGACCGGCGTCCCCAAGGGCGTCATGCTCACCCACCGGTCCATCGCCACCAACCTCGCCCAGCTCGAAGAGGTCATGCCGGCCGGCCCCGGCGACCGCGTCCTCGCCGTCCTGCCGTTCTTCCACATCTACGGCCTCACCGCCCTGATGAACGCCCCGCTGCGGCTCGGCGCCACGGTCGTCGTGCTGCCCCGCTTCGACCTGGAGGTGTATCTCGCGGCCATCGCCAAGTACCGCATCACCCACCTCTACGTCGCCCCGCCGATCGTCCTCGCCCTCGCCAAGCACCCGGCCGCCGAGCGGTACGACCTCTCCACGGTCCGGCACATCCTCTCCGCCGCCGCACCCCTCGACGCACGGCTCGCCGCCGCCTGCTCCGACCGTCTCGGCCTGCCGCCCGTCGTCCAGGGCTACGGCATGACCGAACTCTCCCCCTGCTCCCACCTCGTGCCCCTCACCCAGGCGGCCACCGCGCCCCCCGGCACCGTCGGCAAGCTCATCGCCGGCACCGAGATGCGGATCGTCTCCCTCGACGACCCCGGCAAGGACATCGGCGTCGGCGAACAGGGCGAGATCGTCATCCGGGGCCCCCAGGTCATGCGGGGCTACCTGGGCCGCCCCCAGGCCACCGCCGACATGATCGACAGCGACGGCTGGCTCTCCACCGGGGACATCGGACACATCGACGCGGACGGCTGGCTGTACGTCGTCGACCGGGTCAAGGAACTCATCAAGTACAAGGGATTCCAGGTCGCCCCCGCCGAACTCGAAGCCCTCCTCGTCACCCACCCCGGCATCGCCGACGCCGCCGTCATCGGCCACTACGACGACGACGGCCAAGAGGTCCCGCACGCCTTCGTCGTCCGCCGGCCCACCGCGCGCGACCTCTCCGAGGGCGAGGTCATGATGTACGTCGCCGAACGCGTCGCCCCCTACAAACGCGTCCGCCACGTCACCTTCATCGCCGACGTGCCCCGCGCGGCCTCCGGGAAGATACTCCGCCGCGAACTCAGGGAGCGCCTGTGACAGAACTGATCGGACACGTCCACCACCGGGGCGTCACCACCCTCACCCTCGACTCCCCGGCCAACCGCAACGCGCTCTCGGCCGCCCTCGTCGCCGGACTCCGCGACGCCCTCGACCGGTGTGGCGAGGACGACACCGTACGAGCCGTCGTCCTCACCCACACCGGAAACACCTTCTGCGCGGGCGCCGACCTGCGCGACCCACCCGACCCGGGGGCCCTGGTCTCTCTGCTCCGCCGCTTCCTCGACCTGCCCAAACCCGTGGTCGCCCGGGTCACCGGGCACGTCCGGGCGGGCGGCCTCGGCCTGCTCGGCGCCTGCGACATCGCCGCCGCCGGCCCCGACGCCACCTTCGCCCTCACCGAGGTCCGCATCGGCGTCGCCCCCGCCGTCATCTCCCTCACCCTGCTGCCCCGCACCGACCCCCGCGCCCTCGCCCGCTACTACCTCACCGGCGAGAAGTTCGGCCCCGCCGAAGCCACCCGCCTCGGCCTGCTGACGGCGTCCGGCGCCGACGTGGACGACGTACTCGCCCCCGTTCTCGACGGACTGCGCAGGGCCTCCCCGAAGGCCCTGGCGGAGACGAAACGGCTGCTCACGGCTAAGGTGCTGGAGAACTTCGACCAGGACGCGGACGACCTGACCCGCCTCTCGGCCCGGCTGTTCGCCTCCGCCGACGCCCGCGAGGGCATGACGGCCTTCCTCGAAAGACGGGATCCGGGATGGGTGTTGTGAACATGACGGAAACCGATCCGGTAGTGGATCGCGGCCCCAAACAGGACCGCAGCCGGGCCACCCGGCAGCGACTCCTCCAGGCCGCCGTGTCCTGCCTCGCCGAACACGGCTGGGCCGGCTCCACCGTCTCCGTCGTCGCCGAACGCGCCGGTGTCTCCCGGGGCGCCGCCCAGCACCACTTCCGCACCCGCGAGGACCTGTTCACGGCGGCCGTCGAATACGTCGCCGAAGAGCGCTCGCTCGCCCTGCGCGCCCTCTTCCCCGAGGGCGCCGCCGACCGCCGCGCCGTCGTCGCCGCCGTCGTCGACCTCTACACCGGCCCCCTCTTCCGGGCCGCCCTCCACCTCTGGGTCGCCGCCTCCAACGAGGACCAGCTCCGCCCCCGCGTCACCGAACTCGAAGCCCGCGTCGGCCGCGAGACCCACCGCATCGCCGTCGACCTCCTGCGCGCCGACGAGACCGTCCCCGGCGTCCGCGAAACCGTCCAGGGCCTCCTCGACATGGCCAGGGGCCTCGGCCTCGCCAACCTCCTCACCGACGACACCGGCCGCCGCGACCGGGTGGTGGCCCAGTGGGCGTCCCTGCTGGACGAGGTGCTGAGCGGCCCCGCCGACCTCACGGACTAGAGCCGCCCTTCCGACCTCACGGACTGAGCCGCTCCACCCGCCACGACCCGTCCGGCTCCGCCACGTACCGCAGCCGGTCGTGCAGCCGGTTCCACCGCCCCTGCCAGAACTCCACAGTCCGCGGCGCGACCCGGAAACCGCCCCAGTGCGGCGGCACCGGCACCTGCTCGCCCTCCGGATAGCGGGCGTGCAACTCCGCGTACGCGGCGTCCAGTTCGGCCCGCGAGGAGATCACCGAGGACTGCGCGCTGGCCCACGCGCCGAGCTGCGAACCATGCGGCCGGGTCCGGAAGTACGCCGCCGTCTCGTCCCGCCCGGTCCGCCGCGCCGTACCCGTCACGATCACCTGCCGGGCGATCGCGTGCCAGGGGAACAGCAGCGAGACCTGCGGGTTCTCCGCCAGGTCACGGGCCTTGCGGGAGTCGTAGTTGGTGTAGAAGACGAAGCCCTGGGCGTCGTACGCCTTCATCAGCACCGTACGGGAACCAGGGTGCCCCTCGGCGTCCGCCGTCGACACGACCATGGCGTTCGGCTCGAACACCGCGCCCTCCTGCGCGGCCTGCCCGAACCACCGGGCGAACTGCTCCATGGGATCAGCGGCCAGCTCGCTCTCGTCGAGCCCGTCGGCGCGGTACTGCTTGCGCATGACAGCAGGATCGTGATCGTTCACATGGTCATCCTGCCGTATGAACGGCGGGAGGGAGGGGGCGGTGGGAGAGTGGCACTGAGTGCCGCGAACCCTCCCCAAAAGTGGCACTCAGGCGTATGGTGCTGGGACCGTCGTTCTACGGCCTGTCCCCCTGTCGCCCACATCAAGAGGAGCCGTCTGATGTCCGACTTCGTACCCGGGCTCGAAGGAGTCGTCGCGTTCGAGACGGAGATCGCCGAACCGGACAAGGAAGGCGGCGCCCTCCGGTACCGGGGCGTCGACATCGAGGACCTGGTCGGCCATGTCTCCTTCGGCAACGTCTGGGGCCTGCTGGTCGACGGCGCCTTCCGCCCCGGCCTGCCGCCGGCCGAGCCGTTCCCCATCCCCGTCCACTCGGGCGACATCCGCGTCGACGTCCAGTCCGCGCTGGCCATGCTCGCGCCGGTCTGGGGCCTCAAGCCGCTCCTGGACATCGACGAGGAGCAGGCCCGCGCCGACCTCGCCCGCGCCGCCGTCATGGCCCTTTCCTACGTCGCCCAGTCCGCCCGGGGCCAGGGCCACCCCATGGTCCCGCAGCGCGAGATCGACAAGGCCCAGTCCGTCGTCGAACGCTTCATGATCCGCTGGCGCGGCGAGCCCGACCCCAAGCATGTGGCGGCCGTGGACGCGTACTGGACTTCGGCGGCCGAGCACGGCATGAACGCCTCCACCTTCACGGCGCGGGTCATCGCGTCCACGGGCGCGGACGTGGCGGCGGCCCTCTCCGGCGCCGTGGGAGCCATGTCCGGCCCGCTCCACGGCGGCGCCCCCTCCCGAGTCCTCGGCATGATCGAAGAGATCGAACGAACAGGCGACGCCGACGCCTACGTCAAACAGGCCCTCGACAAGGGCGAACGCCTCATGGGCTTCGGCCACCGCGTCTACCGCGCCGAGGACCCCCGCGCCCGCGTCCTCCGCCGCACCGCCCGCGACCTCGGCGCCCCCCGCTTCGAAATCGCCGAGGCCCTGGAGAAGGCGGCCCTCGCGGAACTCCACGCCCGCCGCCCCGACCGCGTCCTCGCCACGAACGTCGAGTTCTGGGCGGCCATCGTCCTGGACTTCGCCGAGGTCCCGGCGCACATGTTCACCTCGATGTTCACCTGCGCCCGCACGGCCGGCTGGTCGGCGCACATCCTGGAACAGAAGCGCACCGGCCGCCTCGTACGCCCCTCCGCCCGCTACGTGGGCCCGAGCGCCCGGAGCCCCCAGGAGATCGAGGGCTACGGGGACATCGCGCGCTAGCCGTTCCCGGCGGAGGTCACGCGGGGCTGAGCAGCCCCGCGTGATGCCGCTCGGCGACCAGCGGATGCGCCCGCAGCTTCCCCTTCAGCTCGTTGAACCCGTACTCGGCGAAGAGCGGATTCCCCGGATCGTCGGTGACGCCGGGCGCGGTGGCGGCGTACGGGAAGACCAGCGGCTCGACCCGCGCGTCCAGCCGGGGGTTGTAGAAGAAGGGCACGGAGAACCGCTCGGTGGCCCCGGGCGGTGACACGACCCGGTGCCGGGTGGCCAGCAGATACCCGTTGGTCGCCACCTCCAGCAACTCCCCGAGATTGACCACGAAGGCCCCCGGAACGGGCGGCACCTCATGGAACAGCCCGTCGGCCCGCTCCACCTGAAGCCCACCGACCTGGTCCTGGAGCAGCAAGGTCAGGAACCCGTAGTCCTTGTGGGCCCCCACCCCCTGATCGCCCCCGTCCCCGGCACTCCCGGGATAGCGCACGAGCTTCAGATGCGGATGGGCCCGCTCCCCGAAGATCGGGTCGTAGAAATCGGCGGGCGCCCCGATGGAGACGAGCAGCTCACGCAGCAGCCGCTGAGCGACGGAACCGAGCCGGTCGATCCACGCGAGAGCTGCGGTCCGCAGCCCCGGCAGGGACTCGGGCCACTGGTTGGGCCCCTCCAGCCACCAGTACGCGGGCTCACCGGCCCCCGGTGTCCGCGCCGCCCGCTCCGCCCCGATGTCCAACTGATCCCGCCAGTCCCGGCTCCCACCCGTCCGCTCGTCCCCGGTCCGCGTATACCCCCGGAAATGCGGCGAGTTGACGTTGTCGAGAGCGAGCCGCTCGGCCTCGGGCAACGCGAAGAACTCCCGCATGGCGCCGGTGAGCCGCCTGGTCTCTTCGTCACTCACCCCATGCCCGACGAGCTGGAAGAACCCCACGTCATGCGCCGCACTGTGCAACTGCGCGTGCAACAGCGCCCGCGCCGCAGGCCCGCGATCGGCGGCGGAGAGATCGATGATGGGCAACTGCGGGTACGACGAGGCCGTCGCGATGTTGATCATGGGATGCGTCCGTGGGTGGTGAGCTGGAACGGGGCTGGTGACCGGGGTTCAGACGTCGGCCCGACAGCCCATGCTCGTGACGCGCACGAAGTCCACGTGCCGGCGTCGAACGAGTATCGGAAGCATGCCGAAAGGATACTCCGCCCTTGGAAACGCAGACGACCCGCAGACTCTGGGTCCCCCCGCCACAAGGACGGAGAAGCCGGCCGGACGTACCGGCGAGCCTGCGGGTCGGGTGACTGCTTGAGATTGGGCCGGCTGGCGTGCTCAGATCACACGCTGTCCGACACCGCACTGAGTATGGTGACGGGCGCTAGCCCGCAGCCACCTCGCGCGTCCGGGTTTCATACATGTACCCGATCACCTCCTTTCGGCGTGCGCCCCACATTAGGAACCGAGGCGACGGCGCTCAAGCGATTTTCCGCGGGAATTGCCGAGGTATTACCGCAGCACGGCGAACACCGCCCGTACCCGGGTCTCGTCCGGAAGGCTCCAGTGGCCGGTGACGTGCCCCTTCGCGCCCTCGGGGAGGCCGGCGGGGCCGGGCCGGAGGGTGCGGTTCAGGTGGAGGACGGTGGGGGTGGGCAGGAGGGGCAGCTCGGTGGTCTCGGGGGTGTCGACGGGACCGGGGGCGGTCACGGACACAGGACCGTCTCCCTCGTACGACCACGTGACCTCGTGGTCCGGGGTGTCCGTGAGGCTCTGGGCCTGGGGCTCGGCCTTGCCCTCGAAGAGGGCCAGGAGCTGGGTGACCAGGACGGGGTCGTGGCAGCCGTCGTAGACCCAGCGCTCGCCCAGGACGCCGTGCTGCGTGGTGCCGACGAGGGCGTGCTCGGCGCCGGGGAGCGGGGCGCCCCGGTAGGTGAGGGGGACCAGGTAGTGCACCGGGGCGGACCCGGAGGCATCGGTGGCCACCATGAACTCGATGCCGACCTCACCCTCCGGATCGTCGAGCCGAAAGCCACCGGCCTTGGTCAGCGCGGGTGCGGCGGTGCCGCCGACATACCAGGGGCGAGTGGGCAGCCAGACGGCCAGCAGTTCGAGCTTGGTCGGCGTCAGGGTGGTGCGATGGATGAGAGCCATACCCCGAATTCTCCGCCGCCCCACAGAACGGACGCGAACCCTTTCTCCCGGCCACCACAAGCCCCGCACAACGCTGCCCGCCGAGCCCCACACCTCGCCCTCCGCCGAGCCCGCACCTCATCCGCAGCCCGCGTGCAGAGAGCGCCCCATCAGGGGCGCGGGGAACTGCGCGACCAGCCACACTCAACCCGCACCCGCGAACCCACAAGCACTCCCGAGCTCCTAGGCGCCCCAGCACCCTCCGCCGAGCCTCCTATCCGCAGCCCGCGTACAGCGAGCGCCCCATCAGGGGCGCGGGGAACTGCGCGACCAGCCACACTCAGCCCGCACCCGCGAACGAACAGGCACCCCCGAGCTCCTGGGCGCCCCGAGATCCCGCCCCCGCCCCTACTCCGACGACCTCTCCAACGCCTCCAGATCCAGCGCCGCGGCGATACGGACGGCGACATCCTCGGCGTAGAGCGCGTCGCCGCGTTCGAACGGCGTGCGGCCGGCGCTGCGCAGGAACGTGACGACGCCGAGCGTGCGGCCCCGGCTGCGGAGGACGGCGCAGAGGGCGTGGACCGTGTCCGGGGGCCACTGCCGCCCGGTGGCCCAGTCGCGAGCCGTCTCCGGCGTGGCCGTACCGGCGCTCGCGCGCACCGATCCCGCCCGGTCGACGCACTGGAGGGCGGGATGGCCATGGCCGTAGCGGACGGGAATGCCGGCGTGCCCGGCGAGCTGGCTGGGCCCGGGCCGCCCGGACGGGGTGGCGGCGGCGCGGACGAGCCGGGCGGGACCTTCGCCGTCGGCGAGGGAGCCGCCGGCGACGCGGTCGATGAGGGCGTGGTCGGCGAAGCCGGCGAGGGCGAAGTCGAGGTGGACCGTGGCGGCCTCCCCGGGGTCCTCGCACTCGGCGGCGGCCCGCGCGGCCCGGTGGAGCTGGTTGACGCGGAAGCGGAGCAGGGCGGCCTCCTGCTCGCCCTGTTTGGACTCGGTGATGTCCTGGAAGAGCCAGCCGACGCCGAGGGGAACCGGTTCCTCGGCGAGCGGCGAGGCGAGGCGGAGGAAGCCACTGCGCCAGCAGCGCCGCTTCTCGCCCTCGGGGGTACGCACCCCGACCCAGATCTCGGCGGGCGCGGGCGGCGCGCCCTCGGCGAGGACATGGGTGAGGGCGCTCTCCAGCTCCTCGACGCCCTGGGCGAGCAGTTCGCCGATGGGGCGCCCGAGGACCGCCGTACGGCCGATGCCGAGGGCGCGGGCGGCGTGGGCGTTGACGACGGCGGGGCGCAGGTCGGCGTCGACGAGGACGACACCCCAGGACGCGTCCTCGAAGAGGGCTTCGCTGAGGGCGATGGACCGTTCGAGGTCGATCTGCGCGTGGACCTCGCTGAAGGCGCAGTACAGCCCGGCGGGCTTGCCGTCGGGTCCGCGGACGGCGGCGGACTGGGTGCGCACGAGGACCCGTCCGCCGTCCTTGGTGACCAGGGCGAACTCGTGCACCTGCCGGCCGGCCGCGTGCATGGCGGCCATCAGCCGCCCCTCGACCTCCTCGGCGTCGGCGGTACGGACGGCCCACCCGGCGAATCCGCGGCGGCCCACGGCCTCCTCCGCGCTCCAGCCCAGGATCCGTTCGGCCTCGCGGTTCCAGTGGGTGACGACGCCGTCGGCGTCGAAGGCGCACAGGGCCGCGTCCATCCCGTCCAGCAGGGCGGCGAGGAGATCCGAGCCACCAACGTCCATGGAGCCTTCGGTGCCTTCGGTGTCCTCGGTGTTCACCGTGCCCTCGATGTCCTTGGTGTCCTCGTCCGTCGGACCGTTCCGCTCGGGCTCGTCGGGCCCCAGCTCGTCGGTGGTCCCACTACGCCGGGAAGCACTCACCTGAACCCCCTGCAGGCTGCGTTGCGTCCGCATGTACGGCTGCTACGGCGCGTCGGTTCGCTCACTGGCCATCATTCAACTCGAACGTGACCCAGCCCACATCTGGTTCACGCAAGATTTGGACGAAATCGTTGTACGCAGGATTTCCTCCTCACCCTTCCTCACCCTTCTCAACGTTCCCACGATCCCGGGGCTCAGTCAGCGCAGGTAGAAGATCCGATCGCCGTACTCCCGCATCACCCGGTCGTTCCAGTCGAGCCCGCCGTCGACGTTCCCGGAGCGCAGCAGGGGCGGCTCGATGCCCCGGTCCGCGAGGCAGGCGGCGGCGGTGGCCATGACCGACTGGAGGATCGCGGAGGTGACGACGGTGGAGGCGGGGGCGAAGGGGGCGGGGATGCTGTCGAGGGTGAGTTCCGCGTCGCCGACCGCGATCTTCGAGTCGAGGACGAGGTCGCACTGGTCCTTGAGGAAGGTGCCGGAGGAGTGGCGCGACGCGGTCTGCGTGGCGTACGCGACGGAGGTGACGCCGATGACCTTCACGCCCAGTTCCCGGGCGTGCGTGGCCATCTCGACGGGGAGGGCGTTGCGGCCGGAGAGCGAGATGATCACGAGCAGGTCGCCGGCGCGGAGGGGGCTGGTGTCGAGGACGGCGGTCGCGAGGCCGTCGATCCGTTCCAGTGCCGAGCCGAGGGTGGCGGGCCGTACGTCGACGCCTACGGCGCCGGGGACGGCCAGCAGGTTCATCAGAGCCAGGCCGCCGGCGCGGTAGACGAGGTCCTGGGCGGGGAGGGAGGAGTGGCCGGCGCCGTACGCGAAGAGCCGGCCGCCGTCCGCGACCGTGTCCGCGATCAGTTCGCCGGCCGCGGTGATCGTCTCGCTCTCCTCGTTCCGCACGCGCTCCAGGAGGCCGATGGCCGCGTCGAGGAATCGTCCGCCCAGCGTGCCGTCGTCCATGCGTGAACCCCTCAGCCCTCTCGCCGACCCGCAGTGTCGCGGATCACGTTAGAGGTCTGGACCACTGGGGTGTCAATATGGGCGGAGGGTGTCCGGGGGGCTTTGCGTTTTCGGCCGCGGGTGTGTGGGGCTTCTCGCGCAGTTCCCCGCGCCCCTAAAAGACTCCGGGCGCGACCCATTGCTTTTAAGGGGCGCGGGGAACTGCGCGACCAGCCACGAACGACCCGCACCCGCCCACGCACCCGAACCCCCGAGCTCTCCCGCGAAGTCCACCGACGACAAGAGGCGACAAGAGGCGACAAGAATGGGGCATCAGGTCACAAATCGGTCACCCGGCGGGAGTCGTACCGCTGTCGTTCCCCCGGCACCACCCGGTTGTCAGTCGGATGCGTAAGAATTGAGTCCAGGGCCAGCGCAGCAAGCCGCAGCAAGCCGGTACGGCCGTCGAAGCCTCCGGCTGAATCTCATCGAGGGGCACGTATGTCCGGACTGATCGATACGACGGAGATGTATCTCCGCACCATCCTCGAGCTGGAGGAGGAAGGTGTGGTCCCCATGCGCGCCCGGATCGCCGAGCGGCTCGACCAGAGCGGCCCCACGGTGAGCCAGACGGTCGCCCGCATGGAGCGCGACGGCCTGGTGTCCGTCGCCGCGGACCGTCACCTGGAGCTCACCGAGGAGGGCCGCCGCCTGGCGACCCGCGTGATGCGCAAGCACCGCCTCGCGGAGTGCCTGCTCGTCGACGTGATCGGCCTGGAGTGGGAGCAGGTGCACGCCGAGGCGTGTCGCTGGGAGCACGTGATGAGCGAGGCGGTCGAGCGCCGCGTCCTGGAGCTGCTGCGCCACCCCACCGAGTCGCCGTACGGCAACCCCATCCCGGGCCTGGAGGAGCTGGGCGAGAAGGACGGCGCCGACCCCTTCCTGGACGAGGGCATGGTGTCGCTCGCGGACCTCGACCCGGGCACGGAGGGCAAGACCGTCGTCGTACGCCGGATCGGCGAGCCCATCCAGACGGACGCCCAGCTGATGTACACACTGCGCCGCGCGGGCGTGCAGCCCGGTTCCGTGGTGAGCGTGACGGAGGCGGCCGGCGGTGTCCTCGTGGGCAGCGGCGGCGAGGCGGCGGAGCTGGACGCGGACGTGGCCTCGCACGTGTTCGTCGCCAAGCGCTGACCCCGTCCGTCGATCCTCACCGACCGACCGATCTCGCCCACCGACCGATCTCGCCCGCCGACCGATCCGCACTCGTCGCCCCCCACCGGCCGACCGATTTCGACCGCCTGTTATCGGCCAATGACACCCCCTGTCGGCGGCTGATCGGCGCCTGTCGAGGGGTGTCCGTATCGCCCGCCAACTCCCGGTGTGGGAGGGGAAGTTGTGACGTATTGGGGTCCATGTCCGGGATCCCGTCGAATCCGAGATTCACTGCGCCGAATGGCAGCGCGCGGGCCGTTCGCGTGCGAGGCTTGCGCGTGAGGCATATGACCTGAGGGGCTCTTGGCCGCCCGGGACGGCGATCTCCGGTGGCAGAGGAGGGGGCGGGGCGGATGTGCCGTGAACATGAGGAGGGCCCCGGCGCCGTGTGGCGCCGGGGCCTGTCCTCCCCTGTGCTGACCCGGAGCCCCGAGCTCCCAGGGTCATTCCCCTCGGACCGTTTTCCCCGAGCGGTCCGCCTCCCGTTGAAGATCTCCCCTCGGCGGCGGTGGGCAATCCTTGAGGGGGGTCACTCGAATGAGGGGTGTTGCCGCCAAGAGCGGCATCTTCGAATGTGTATTCGATAACGTGTGCGGTGTGGCGTCGTGTGCCCCGTTCCATGACTGACGCGCACACCCCACACGTAACGTGTCAGCCGATATGCACGCTGTAACACAAGTGCTCGCCGTCCGAGCGGCGCGCACGGCGGTGACGGCGGTGACGGCGGCCGGAGCGTACGGGCGCGGGCACCGCGGAAGCGACAGCGGAAGCGACAGAAGATGCGACGCGAAAGCAGCAGCGGAACAGCGGTACGACAGCAGTTGGGACGAGTGGACCGGCCGGCTCGAAGCGGGAGCGAGAGGCGGGAGCGAGCGGTCCGGGCGGGAGTCTGGGGGGTGCCAATGGTGCGGCGCATCGACGTGACGGGAGCGGGCGGCGTGAGTCTCGCCGCCTGGGAGTTCGACGACCCGCCCAAGACCGGCGAGCACGAGCCCCGGCCCGGAGTGCTGTTACTGCACGGCCTCATGGGCCGCGCCTCGCACTGGGCCCCCACCGCCCGCTGGCTCTCCGAACGGCATCGCGCCGTCGCACTCGACCAGCGCGGCCACGGCCAGAGCGCCAAGCCCGAGCAGGCCGCGTACACCCGTGAGGCCTACGTCGAGGACGCCGAAGCCGCCGTCGAACAGCTGGGCCTCGCCCCGGTCGTCCTCATCGGCCACGCCATGGGCGCCCTGACCGCCTGGCAGCTGGCCGCCCGCCGCCCCGACCTGGTGCGCGGCCTGATCATCTGCGACATGCGGGCCTCCGCGCTCGGCGCCGCCTCGCAGCGCGAGTGGGAGAACTGGTTCAAGGCCTGGCCGCTGCCCTTCGCCACCCTGGCCGACGTCCGCAAGTGGTTCGGCGAGGACGACCCCTGGGTGGAGCGCCCCAGCCCGTCCCGCGGCGAGTTCTACGCCGAGGCCATGCACGAGGGCCCCGACGGCTGGCGGCCCGTCTTCGACCCCGAGCAGATGCTGAAGACCCGCGAGACCTGGGTGTACGACGCGCACTGGGAGGAGCTGACCCAGGTCCGCTGCCCCGCCCTCGTCGTCCGCGGCCTCGACGGCGAGCTGGGCCGCGCCGAGTCCCAGGAGATGGTCCGCGTCCTGCCCCACGGCCAGTACGCCGAGGTCGCCGACGCCGGCCACCTCGTCCACTACGACCAGCCGGACGCGTGGCGCGCGGCGATAGAACCGTTCCTCGACAGCTTCGCCGACTGAGCCGACCGAGCCGGTTTCACCGACCCTGCTCGGCCTGAACCAGTCTCACTGACCGTTCTCGGACCGAGACAGCTTCTCCGGCCGAGCGAAAGGGCCCCGAATCGCTCCGGGGCCCCCTCGGCGTTGTTGCTGCTTGTTGCTGCTCGTTGCTGTTCGGTGTTGTCGCTCAGCCCTCCGCGGTCCTCCGCCGCCGCATCCACCACACGAGAGCGCCGCCCGCCGCGACGACCGCCGCGGCGATGCCCGAGAGCAGACCGACGGGCAGGCCGGAGCCGGTGTCGGCGAGGCCGCCGTCCGGGTCGGGCCGGTTGGCCGGCGGGGACTGCTGGTCACCGCCGCCGGGGGTGGAGGGGTCGGGCGCCGGGGTCGACGGGGTGTCGCTCGGCCGTGGTGTGTCGCTGGGTCGCGGCTTGTCCGAGTCGGTGGGCGTCGGCTCGGGTGCCGGGTCCTCGTCGCCCGGGCCGGGCTGGGTGCCGTTGCTGTTGCCGCCCATGAAGACCGTGTCGGTGTCCCGGTAGGTCGTCACGGTCCGGACGCTGGTCTTCGTCGTCTCGTCCAGGCCGGGGTTCTCCAGGTCGAACTGCACCCGGGTGACGTTCCGCTTGGGCGACTTGGAGAAGTCGACGCCGCCCACGGTGTAGACGTAGACGTCCTGCCCGTTGCTGATCTCGTACTTGAACTCGCCCTCCTTGAAGACCTTGACGTACCGGTCGTAGACGTCGGTCTTCTTCCAGTTCTGGTTCGGGGCGCGCAGCGGCCAGCGGCTCACGTCGTCGCTGTTGATGATCTTCCGGTAGTCGGTGGCCTGCTGCTGGTCCTTCTGCCGGATCCACTCGGCGGCGACGCGGGAGGTGTAGACGCGGCGCAGGTCGGCGTAGTCCGGGCCGGTGTTGATCCACTTCTCGACGAGCGGGACGATCGTGTTCTTCAGGACGCGGTCGTTCTGGTCGGTCTCGGCCTTGGTCAGGTCGCAGCCCGCGCCGCCGGGGCCGGGGGTGCTGATGTCCATCGGCTCGGTCTGGAGCTTCAGCGGGGCGTCGAGGATGTAGATACCGCCGTCCTGCTCACGGACCTTCGCGGTGCCGGGCTCGATCCAGTTGCGCAGGGAGTGCAGGCAGGGCCAGCCGTCGCGCTTGGCGAAACCGTCCCAGGCCCGCTTGCCGAGGTCGGTCTTGGGGTCCAGGGCCTTGAAGAAGTCGTGCTTGAGCTGGAGGTCGGCCTCCAGGAGCACCCGGCCGGCGTCGGTGGACGCGAACTTGGAGTCCATGATCGTGTCCGGCTGGTCCGGGTTGAGGTTGACCCAGAACTTGTCCGGGGTCAGCGCCAGCCAGGTGAAGAGGGAGTCCGAGGCCATGGTCAGCTTGGCGTCGCCGCCCCAGCCCGGGTTGTTCTCCGGGTCCGCCACGTACTCGGCCTTCATCGAGTAGTCGAGGCCCTTGCCTTTGACGGGCTCACCGACGTAGTTCATCTCCAGCGAGGAGAAGTCGATGCCGCCGGGCCGCCCGAAGTACCCCTTGCCGTTGTTGGCGTCGTACATCTTCTGCAGCCGCTTGGCCTCCTCCGGCGTCTTGCCGGACCGCAGGGCCTCGTCGATGATCGGGCCGCGCCCGCCCTTGAGGGGGTCGGCGTTGAAGCGCTTGTCGTAGTTCGTGTAGTTGTTCGGGTTGCTGGTGCGCTCGATGCCGTTGGAGCGCTGCTCCCAGATGCGTGCCTGGGTGCGGTTGGTGTTCCTGAGCTGCTTCAGCTCGTCGTCGAACGCCTTGATCTTGTCGATGGTCGGCTTCGTGGTCTTGGCGCCGGTGATGGTGCTGAAGGTGGTCTTGTTGCCCGGCTGACGCGCGATGATCCGGTCGGCCTGGTGCTGGTTGTTGCGGATCTCGCCGTTGGACTTGCCCTCGACGTTCCAGTCCCGGGGCCGGTTGCGGAAGTCCACGATCCGGTACTTGGTCTTGCCGGTCTTCGGGTCCTTGTACGGGACCGGGTCCTGGCACCACCAGTCCGGCCCGACCATGTTGTACTTCTTCACCATCCGGGCCTCGAACGTGTCGCCCTTGACCCGGTTGCCCGTGTTCCCGATGATCCGGATCCGCAGGTAGTCGTTGAAGTCCTTGTACCCGGTGGCCTTATTGAGCTGCGCGTTGTAGCGGGCGTAGATCTCCATCGCCCGGTCGGCCGGCTTGCCCGAGGCGGCGTAGGCGGCCTTCCACTTCGCGATGGCCTTCCTGGACTTGCCCGCCTTCTTCAACTGGGCGTCGGTGGGCGGCCGGAGGCCGTCGAACGCCTTGTCCGGGTTGTCGAAGGTGTAGTTCTCGTCGTTCGGCGCCGCGTCGTACGGGTTGGAGCTGCTGGGCGGCCCGGAGTTCGCCGGTGTCCTCGGGTACTTCTTGCCCAGGAACAGCTCGTCGCAGCGCTTGCCCGGCTTCGGCGCCGCCTCCGCCTCCTGCTGGAGACCGGGCAGCCCGGTCAGGGTCAGGACGCTCGCGGCGGTGAGGGCCAGCGCGATCCTGCCCCACAGGCGCCGCCCGGCGCGGGGTATCGGGTGAGTCACTTGGGTAGTCCCCCTGAGGGCCCCGGAGGGTTGGTCCGGTGCTGTGCTCGGTGGGACGCCAGGGGCCCCCGTGCTCTGTGCGGCGCCTCCACCAAGCCATGCACCGTAGTGACCTAACGGCCCTTTTACATAGGCGATTTGGCCCCCGAAACGTCCCAACAGCCCTTCGCGGCGGGATTCTTACTCTTCGCGCAGACGATCTTCACTCTTCGAGCCAGGTTTCCTCCATGTCGAAGGTGGTGTCCTCGGTGTGCCGCACCCGGAACACGGACACGGTCCGGCCCTCCTGGTTCAGCGGCGCCACCTGCCCGAGCGCGAACTGCGCGAACCCGTCCCAGTCGAACACCTCGGCGTCGTCGTCGAGATCGACACCCTCCTCCGCGAGCTCCTCCTCGTCGATCCCGAAGGCCTCGACGACGGCCCGCACATCCCCTTCGACGTCCCAGTCCCCCTCCCCGTGCCACCCGGCGGCGAACACACCCGCCCCGTCCGGATGCAGCACCGCCCACGCCCCGTACGTCGACCCGTGCTCCACCGTGGCCGCCCCGATCACCACCGCGTCCGGATACCGTTTCGCCAGCGCCCGCGCCTGCTCCCACACCGGAAAGTCGTCCCCGACGTTCCCCAGCGCCGCGTCGACGATCTCGGTCACCCCACCCCAGCACCCGACCCGTACGACATCCAGATCCGCCCGAGTCGCCAACTCCACCCCCTCGGTCGCACCCACGGGAGCGAGCTCCTCAAGCACGGCGTCGACGGTCCCGAACGCCGCCACGAACTCCCGAGCCCGCTCCGGATCATGAGCGGCCAACACCCCCGCCCCACCGGGAAACGGCGCCCGGACCACGGTCAGAGCGAACTCCCCGTACCGGACCACCTCGTGATCCTCGTCGACATTCCAGAAGGTGTCCTCAGTCATGACGGTCACCCTAGAGAGGGGGAGTGTCGGAGATGCGGGGGAACTGCGCGGAAACGAGGGCCGCGCTCAACGCCCCTGGGCGCGGCTGGACCTGATGTGCAGGACGAGCGAGACGGCCGCGCAGAACGCGGCGGCGAAGACGGCGCCGCCGTAGTTGTCCTGGAGGATGCTGACGGCGGCGATCGGGGCCCCGATGACGAGCGGTGTGCCGGGGGTCATGCGGTCCTTCTTCACGAGAGTTCTCCTGACGGGTGGGCGGTGGAAGCGTCACAGGGATGGGCAGGTCGGGCACACCTGTGAGGGCATGTACATGATGTCAGTGCCGTCGATGCCGGACCAGCCGATTGGGGTCGAGGTCGGCCGTTGCGCGACAAGCTACGCCTTGCTCACCGCCGTGAGGATCTCCGGCAGCCGTGCCGCCGTCCGAGGTGCCGACAGCCGTAGTCCCAGTTCCGCGAGGACCGCTCCGTATGCCGTTCCCACCGGCAGGAGCAGCCACGTCCAGGAGGTGCCGTTCGGGGAGGCGTGGAGCCAGATGGTGAGGGCGATGACCGGGAGGCAGAGGAGGGCGGCGGCGATCATGCCGCCGAAGATGGAGAGCCAGGCGAGGCCGGCCTGGCCGGGGGCGGCGCTCTTGTAGCCCTCCTGGGGGATGGAGTAGGGGAAGCGGGCGGAGGACCAGGCGCCGGTGGCGAGCATCGCGCCGAGCAGGGCGAAGGAGAGGCCGAGGGCTTCGGGGAGGGCGGGCCAGTCGCCGAGGAGCGCGGTGGTCAGGACGGTGACGAAGGTGGCGTACGGCAGGGTGATGGCCAGCAACGCCATGGCGCGGCCGCGTAGTTCGATGTACGCGTCCCGGGTGGAGGAAATCGTCAGGGCGACCGTCCAGAACGCCGAGGTGTCCTGTCCGAACTGGTTGTACATCAGGATGCCGAGCATCCCCGCCGCGAAGCAGGCGAAGTAGATCGAGCCGGTGCCCTGGAGGGCGTTGAAGACGGGGACGATCAGGCCGATGGCGAGCGAGGTCACCCACGCCGCCTTCGTCTTCGGGTCCCGCCAGATGTAGCGCAGGCTGCGTTCCATGATCGTGCCGGTGCGGCCGGCGGGGAGGAGCCGGCTCAGACCGGTGGACCGCGTCCGCTCCCGCTCCGCACCGGCGGGCTGGAGTGTGGAGCCGTCCGGGGAGGTCATCAGCCGGGTGAGCGTCCCCGCCCACAGGCGTAGCAGCATCGTCAACGCGATTACGGAGAGGGTGAGTTGGGCCAGCGCTACGCCGTACGAACCCTCGCTCGCCGCCCGCACCGCCGCGAGCGCCGACGACGGTGGGATCCAGCTCAGGACGTCCGCCACCGGCCGCAGCTGGCCGAGGCCGGACGAACCCAGGCGCTGGGCACCGAAGTTGACGACCTGGGCGCCGATCGCGATCAGCAGACCGCTCAGGACGGCGAGGTCGCGGCCCCGACGGCTGGTCAGGAGGCGGATGTTGGCGGCAGCCACCGCCCGGGCGAGCGCGACGCAGCACAGGAGGGTGAGGGGGGCGGCGACGGCAGCGGTGACGTACGCGGCCGTGCCCCGGGCCACCGCGACGACCGAGCCGACGAGCACGCACAGCGTGAACAGCGGGCCGATGCCCACCAGGGAGGCCGCGAGCAGCGCCCGTACGAGCGGGCGCGGGCGCAGCGGCAGCATCACCAGCCGCGTCGGGTCTAGCGTCTCGTCCCCGCTGGGGAAGAACAGCGGCATCACCGCCCACCCGAGCGCCAGCAGCGCCACCAGCGGTACGGTCACGGCCGCCGCGTGCTCGTCGCCGCGCAGCGCGATCAGCCCGATCAGCTGGAGCGCCGCGAACAGCAGCACGAAGACGGCGGAGAAGACGTACGCGGCCCGCCGCCCGGCCGACTGCCGCAGTCCGTTGCGCAGGAGGGACAGCTTCAGCCGTACGAGGACGGAGGTCACCGACGCGGCACCGGAGCCGTCTGCGGCACCGGAGCCGTCTGCGGCACCGGAGCCGTCTGCGGCACCCGAAGCGTCCGCGGCACCGGAGCCGTCTGCGCCGCCGGAGCTTGCCGCGGCACCGGAGCTTTCCGCGGCACCGTAGGCGTCCGCGGCGCCCGCCGGGTCCGGCGCGCTCATCGGCCGGCCGCCCCGCCGCCCAGCCAGTCCAGGTCCGAGCCGGTGTCCCGGTCACGCGCGCCCACCAGTTCCAGGAACGCCCGTTGCAGCGAGGGCGCGTCACCCCGTACGTCGGCGAGCGGGCCGTGGGCGCGGATGCGGCCGGCGACCAGGACGGCCACCCAGTCGCAGAGGGACTCGACCAGTTCCATGACGTGGGAGGAGAAGACGACGGTGGCGCCGGAGGCGGTGTAGCGCTCCAGGACGCCCCGGATGATCTGGGCGGAGACGGGGTCGACACCCTCGAACGGCTCGTCCAGGAACAGGACTTCGGGGTTGTGAAGCAGGGCCGCGGCGAGCCCGATCTTCTTGCGCATGCCCGTCGAGTAGTCGACGACGAGCTTGTGCCGGGCGCCCGCGAGGTCGAGGACGTCCAGCAGTTGCGTAGCCCGCTTGTCGACCTCGGTGCCGGGCAGCCCGCGCAACCGGCCTGTGTAGGAGAGGAGTTCACGCCCGGTGAGGCGATCGAAGAGGCGCAGGCCCTCCGGCAGGACACCGATGCGGGCCTTCACCTCGACCGGGTCCCGCCACACGTCGTGCCCGACGACCTCCACGGACCCCTGGTCGGGGCGGAGCAGTCCGGTGACCATCGACAGGGTGGTGGTCTTCCCCGCGCCGTTCGGCCCGACCAGCCCGATGAACCGCCCGGCGGGCAGCTCCAGATCGATCCCGGCGACGGCGACCTGGGCCCCGAACCGCTTCCAGAGCCCCTGCACGCGTACAGCGACGGCGTCAGTCACACCGGTGCTCCTTCCGGTAGACGGCGCCCCCAGGTCCTTTGCTTCTAGGGGCGCGGGGAACTGCGCGAGCAACCACGACCTACCCGCAGCCGCGAAACCGACCCGCAGCCCCCGTCCGGAGCGCTACCGCCGTCCGGAGCGCTACCGCCGCCCATCCCTACCGCACGCGTAAGCGAGCGGCGAGATCAGTTCCTCCGCGTCCGGCAGCCACCGGTTCGCAGGCGTGGGCCGCCGGGCCCACTGCACGGCCCCCCGCGACCCGTACCGCGTCGGCGGAGCCGCCACGTACTCGCCCTCGCCCAGCGCCTTGAGGTCGAGCGCGAGCGGCGACCAGCCCAACTTCCGTACGAGATCGGGGACCTTGGCCGAGGCGCCCGGCAGCACGAAGAACTGCATACGGCGGTCCGGCGTCCAGGTCACCGGACCGAGCGTCAGCTCCATGCGCTCCATCCGGGCGAGGGCGAGGAGCCCCGAGGTCTCGGGAACGTCGATCGTGTCGAACGTACGGCCGGTCGGCAGCAGGATCGACGCGGTGGGCTGCTTCGACCACAGGCGGCGTGCGACGGTCGCACTGCCTGTCGCCTGGGTCGCCCAGTCCTCGCGCGCCGGGTGCGCGCCGGGGGTCGCGCACGCCGCGTTGCCGCATGAGCAGTGCTGCACCCCGTCGACGGCTTCCAGCCATGTCCCCGGGAACACGTCCCAGTGGCGCTCTTCGGCGTATCGAACGGCGGTGTCCAGCAGCGATTCACCACGCTGCTTCGGGATTTGGGCAGCTTCAGGGCCCGCGATGGTCTCTTCCACGATGAACACAACTCTAGCGGTCATCAGGGGTTACGGAAGTCGCATGCGCGGGGGAGAGCATCGTCAACGGGGCCGGGGCGCATGGGTGCACGGCCGGGGGCGCGCGAGAGGGATCACGGAGTGAGCCGGGTAGCCACGTGTGGGGTACAGCATCCGTGTTTACCCCGGCAATCCTGGCATGTCTCGCATCTTCGGTATGTCGGCGGGGCATTGATCTTCGAGGCCGGATCTTTTCGATACATGGGTACACGTATGCGATGAGGTTCGGTCACTGAGGACACGTCAACTCGGTGCGTGGGCAAGGCACCACAGCCACAGGGGGTACGCCATGGCCGCAAGGCCGCTCGTCGCCAGGCAGCCGAACGAACGACTGCAGGCGCTCATCCAGGAAGCGGGCTGCTCCAACGCGGGGCTCGCCCGACGGGTCAACATGTGCGGCGCGGAGCACGGACTAGACCTGCGTTACGACAAGACCTCCGTCGCGCGCTGGCTGCGGGGCCAGCAGCCGCGGGGCCGGGCGCCCGCGATCATCGCCGAGGCCCTCGGCCGCAAGCTGGGCCGTACGGTCACGATCGACGAGATCGGCATGGCCAACGGCAAGAACCTCGCGTCCGGCGTCGGCCTGCAGTTCTCGCCGACCGTCCTGGGCGCCATCGAGCAGGTCTGCGAGCTGTGGCGCAGCGACGTGGGCCGGCGGGACTTCCTCTCCGGCTCGTCCGTCGCCGCCTCCGCGCTCGTCGAGCCCAGCCGCGACTGGCTGATCTCCGCCCCCGACTCCCAGGTGGCGCGCTCGGCGGGACCCCGGGTGGGGCTCGCCGACGTGGACGCCGTGCGCGCCATGACGCAGGCGCTCGTCGATCTCGACCACCAGTACGGCAGCGGACATGTGCGGCCGGTCGTCGTGCACTACCTCAACAGCGTCGTCTCGGGGCTGCTGGCGGGCTCCTACCGGGAGGCGGTGGGGCGGGAGCTGTTCGCGGCGGTCGCCCGGCTGACCGAACTCGCCGGGTACATGGCCGTCGACACCGGGCAGCCCGGCCTCGCCCAGCGGTACTACATCCAGGCGCTCCGCCTCGCCCAGGCCGCGGGCGACCGCGCGTACGGCGGTTACGTCCTCGCCGCGTCCATGAGCCACCTCGCCGCGCAGCTCGGGAACCCGCGGGAGATCGCGCAGTTGGCGCGCGCGGCGCAGGAAGGGGCGCGGGGGCGGGCCACACCGCGTGCGGAGTCGATGTTCCACGCGGCGGAGGCGCGCGGGCACGCGCTGATGGGCGACGCGCGCGCCGCGCAGGCGGCGGCGGGGCGGGCCGTGGAGGCGCTGGAGGCGGCGGACCCGTTGTCCGGGGACGACCCGGCGTGGATCAAGCACTTCGACGAGGCCTATCTCGCGGACGAGTTGGCGCACTGCCACCGGGATCTGGGGCAGGCGGAGGCCGCCGCCCGGCGGGCGGAGGAGTCGCTGGCCAAGCATCCCGAGTCGCGGGCGCGGCGGCGGGCGATCGGGTATGTGCTCCTCGCCACGGCGCAGGTGCAGCAGCGGGAGGTCGAACAGGCCTGCCACACGGGCACCAAGGCCGTGGAGCTGCTGGGGTCGCTGCGGTCGAATCGCGGGGCCGAGTATCTGGAGGACTTCCAGCAGCGGTTGGAGCCGTTCCGGGAGGAGGCGGTGGTCAGGGAGTTCGGGGCGCGGATGGACTTGCAGGCGGCGTAACGCTCCGCGCCGGGGGGCGTAGGGCGCTTCGGGTGGGGTACTCCGGTTGTCTCGCGGCTGCGGGTGGGTCGTGGCTGGTCGCGCAGTTCCCCGCGCCCCTACGGGCGCGGGTGGTGCTCGGGCTGTCGTTCGGACCCGGTAGCGTGAGGCGATGATTCCGGAAGTCCCCCATTCGTAGGAGTCTCGGTGACGCGGAGTGGACAGGGCGAGGAGCCCTCGCGGCAAGCGCGCGAAGGCATCGTGCTGCCCTCGGACGGTGGGGCACCCCTCCATCCGGGCGACCTGCCGCCGGCACCGCTGCCGCCGGCCCCGGCCCAGCCGTGGGACCAGCAGCGGCCGTGGGGCTCCGAGGAGGACGCCACGGCGCCCGCCCAGCCGCCCGCCGACCAGTGGAACAGCCCGCGGCAGGCCGCGCCGGAGTGGGGCGGCGGCCAGGGGACGCAGGACGCGTACGGCACACCGGGTGGGCAGGCCGGGTACGGGGCTCAGGGCGGTCAGGCCGGGTACGGCGCCGCCCAGGGCGAGCAGGGTGGATACGGCGCCCAGAGTGATCAGGGTGCGTACGGCACCCCGAGCGGTCCGGGTGGATACGGCGCTCAGGGCGGCCAGGGGGCGTACGGCACCCAGAGCGGCCAGGGAAGCCAGGCCGAGTACGGCGCCCAGAGCGGCCAAGGCGGTCAGGGCGAGTACGGCGTCCAGGGCACCCAAGGTGGCCAGGGCGAGTACGGCACCCAAGGCGGCCAGGGCGAGTACGGCACCCAAAGCGGCCAGGGCGAGTACGGCGGCGCCCAGGGTGGGCTGCCGTTGCCGCCCGAGGGTGCTCAGGGGGCGTCGTACGGGGGCGAGGGGTATGGCGGCGGGGCCGGCTCCGGTGTGCCGTTGCCGCCGGTCGCGGGGGAGGTGGCGCTGCCGACGGCCGCCACGCCACCGGCGCCGCCCGTGGACGAGGGGGCCACCCAGTACATCCCGTTCGTGCCGCCGGCCGCGGCCATGCCGGCGGACGAGGGGGCGACGCAGTACATACCGCCGGTGGCTCCGCAGGCGCACGCCGCGGAGGCCGCCACACAGTTCCTGCCGCCGGTCGGGCCGGGCGCGCTGCCGCCCGAGGCGTCGGCCGACGCGACGACGTATCTGGGGCGGGTGCCGGACCACGGCGCCGGACCCCTGCCGCCCACCGTGAACCCCGCACAGCCCCCGCACGGGGCGCCCGTCGGGAACCCGGACGCCGAGGCCACGCAGTACATACCGCCGGTGGCCGCGCAGGCGGGGTCCCAGCCGCAGCCGTACGGTGCGCCGGGGCAGCAGCGGGCGCAGCAGCAACAGCCGGACGTGTTCGACAGTCTCTTCCGGGACGGGCCGGGGGCGGACGCCGCCGCCGGGGCCACGCGGCAGATGCCGAAGATCGACGCGTCCGCCCCGCAGCCCCCGCAGGGGCCCGGTGGTCACGGTGGCCATGGCGGTCACGGTGGCCATGGCGGGCACGGCGGGCACAGCGGCCGGGCCTCCGCGAGACGGGAGAGCGGGGGCGGTGGCGGTGGCGGTGGCAAGAGATCCCGCGTGCCGCTCATCGCGCTCGTCGGGGTGGTGATCGCCGGGCTCGGGATCGGGGCGGGTGCCCTGATGGCCGGGTCGGGGGACGACAAGGCGCCGTCCGAGAACAAGCCCGTGGCGGCGACCGGGGGGCCCGAGGAGTCGGAGTCCGCGGCGGCCGACCCGGCGAAGGAGCAGGCGGTCGCGCTGGACAAGCTGCTGGCGGACAGCGGTGACAGCCGCAGCAGCGTGATCAAGGCGGTCGCGAACATCAAGACCTGTACCAATCTGGGCCAGGCCGCCACCGATCTGCGGGACGCGGCGCGGCAGCGCGAGGACCTGGTCACCCGGCTCGGCGAACTGTCCGTCGACAAGCTGCCGGACCACGAGGCCCTCACCACCTCGCTCACCAAGGCCTGGCAGGCCTCCGCCTCCGCCGACAACCACTACGCCGCCTGGGCCGACCAGACGGCCGGCAAGAAGGGCTGCCGGAAGGGCCAGGCCCGCTCCACCGGCCAGACCCAGGCCGGCAACCAGGCCAGCGGCACCGCCAGCGCCGAGAAGAACAAGGCCGCCGCACTCTGGAACAAGATCGCCGGCACGTACGGGCTGACGGAGCGCCAGGCGGTTCAGCTGTAACGGCCTGATGGGTCGTCCGCGGGTGGGCGGGGGCTGATCGCGCAGTTCCCCGCGCCCCTCAGGACGACCCGGCGCCTGTCACGGCGGCCCCGGCGCCCCTCAAGGACGGCCCCGAGCCCTCTCAGGGACGGCCCTGCACCTCTCACGGCGGCCCCGGCGCCTCCAAGAACGGCCCCCGCGCGCGGCTCTCAAGGTGGCCCCGGCGCTCCTCAGGGACGGTCCCGCCGGGCTGCGGAGCGGCGTCTCAGCTGTCCGCCTCCACCAGCGTCTTCTCCACGTTCACGAACCCCCGCCGCGCGGCGACCAGTTGGCCCTTGCGGACGACCTGGAAGGTGACTTCGGGGTTGATGAGACGGGGGAAGCCGGCGGAGGCGATGAGGTCTTCGAAGCGCCAGCTGAGGGGCGGGGTCAGGCCGCCCGTGGTGACCTTCAGGCCGTTGTCGAGGACGCGGCGGATCGCCTGGGAGGTCACCTCGCCGTCGCCGAGGTCCTCGATGGCGGCCTTGAGGACCGTGTACGCGATCCACGTGGTCTGCACGCCCGGGTCCGCCGGGTCGATCCGGTTGTCGCCGAACGCGTGCTCCTTGATCACCTTCTTCATCTGATCCCACCGCTTGTCGGTCTCCACCGGGTACCAGCCGGTGACGTACGACCCCTCGTACGGTCCCGACTTGCCGCCGGTCGCGTCGATCACCGTCTGGTCGACGCTGCCGAGGACGGTGCCGGTGCGGACGTCCGGGTAGTCGCCGCGGTCCCGGCGGAAGGAGTCCATGAAGGTGAAGGTGCGGTCGCCGAGCGCGGGGACGACGCACCCCCGCGCGGCCGGGTCGGCGCCGGCCCGCCGCAGCGCCTCCCGGGAGTGCCCGCCGTACTCGGTCGCGTCCTCGGCCGCCAACTGGTCCTCGGACTTGTCGTGGCCCCCGGCGCGCAGCCCCGAGTCCAGCAGCAGCGGCAGCTGGTCTCCGGCTATCGAGTCGGGGCGTACGAGGGCGACCGGCCCGCAGACCTTGGCGAGCTGCTCGCCGAGGCCGGCCATGAGGGAGGCCTGACCGCCGTTGACCGGGTAGGACAGCGCGCTGGCGAACTCGTCGTCGGTGACGCCGTAGCCGCCGATGTAGGGGATGCCGGCGGACTCCAGCGGGGCGAGGTAGGAACGGCCGTGCTGGCTGTAGGACCCGACGACGGCGATCACGTTCTCGTCGGCGGCCCGGCGGGCGCACTTCGCGGCGGCCACGGTCTCGTTGCGGTCGTTGCAGGTGAGGATCTTGAGCTCGCGGCCGTTGATGCCGCCGTTGGCGTTGACCCAGCGGGCGTACGCCTTCGCCATGGCGGGCATGCCGGGCTTGTTGGTGGCGGCAGTCTTCTCCGGCGCCCAGGTCATGATGGTGACGGGGCCGTCCCCGGAACCCCCCGTGGCTCCAGGGATGACCCCGCAACCGGCGACCAGAGACGCACACGCCGCCAGTGTGGTGGCTCTGACCAGGCCTTTGGTGAGGCCTTTGGCGAGGCCTGTGGTCAGAGGTGTCCGTCGTGCCTGGAAGCCAGTCATGGCTCCGCACGATTCCGCCACATCACCAACCCGGGCGTGACGGATGGTCAACGTGAGGTGACCGGGAGGTGAATTGCGAAGAGCTACGATCGTATTTTCGAGTGGTTTCAGAGAGGAACGCACGATCGATGACCGTCCAAGGTCCGGAGACCCCTTCCCGTCGCGGGCGTCGCTCATCCACCATGGGCGACATGCCACTGAATGACATGCCGTGGTGGCGCTGGCGCAGCAATGTGCGCTCCGCGCTGCACATGCTCTCCGACCCCGCGTTCCAGCAGAACGTCTGGCTGGCCGGTGTCGACGGGTACGGGGACGTCACCGACGCCGTGTACCGCCTGGTCGAGGACACCTGGCTGGACAACTGGTCCGCCGAGAAGTACGTGGGCACGATCTTCCGTGACGCCCAGGAGGCGGCCCTCGTCGACACCGCCGTGCTGCGCGTACTGCGGATCATGCACCAGGTCGGTCCGGACGCGCCCGTCTCCGCGTACGTCGACCACGAGGCCTGGCCGGAGGCCGTCCGGGCCGCGCGCGAGGCCCACGTACGCCTCTCGGTGAGTGACGGGGAGGACCCGGACGTGCCGCCGCGCACCCTTGAGGTGCTGCGGATCATGACGCGGGCGGCGTAGGGCCCGGCTGCCGGGGTGAGCGGGCGGGCGGTGGTGGTCCGGGGTTCGGGACGATTGCCGACATGGGTACGCCATATGGGACCCTGTCGGGCATGAACGAGCAGTCCACCCGAGCCGCGGCGCCCGCCGACCAGTACGTCCTCACCCTCGCCTGCCCGGACAAGCAGGGCATCGTGCACGCCGTGTCGAGCTACCTCTTCATGACCGGCTGCAACATCGAGGACAGTCAGCAGTTCGGCGACCACGACACGGGTCTGTTCTTCATGCGCGTCCACTTCTCGGCGGAGGCGCCGGTGAGCGTGGAGAAGCTGCGGGCCAGCTTCGCGGCGATCGGTGACTCCTTCCAGATGGACTGGCAGATCAACCGGGCCGACGAGAAGATGCGGATCGTCCTGATGGTCAGCAGGTTCGGGCACTGCCTGAACGACCTGCTGTTCCGGGCGAGCATCGGGGCGCTGCCGGTGGAGATCGCGGCGGTGGTCTCCAACCACACCGACTTCGCCGAGCTGGTGGGGTCGTACGACATCCCCTTCCACCACATCCCGGTGACCAAGGAGACCAAGGCCGAGGCCGAGGCGCGGGTGCTGGAGATCGTGCGCGAGGAGAATGTCGAGCTGGTCGTGCTGGCCCGCTATATGCAGGTCCTCTCCGACGACTTCTGCAAGCAGCTCAACGGGCGCATCATCAACATCCACCACTCCTTCCTGCCGAGCTTCAAGGGCGCGAAGCCGTATCACCAGGCGCACGCGCGGGGTGTGAAGCTGATCGGGGCGACGGCGCACTATGTCACCGCCGACCTCGACGAGGGGCCGATCATCGAGCAGGAGGTCGAGCGGGTGGGGCACGGGGTGACGCCCGAGGGGCTGGTCGCGGTCGGGCGGGACGTGGAGTGCCAGGCGCTGGCGCGGGCCGTGAAGTGGCATGCGGAGCGGCGGATTCTGATGAACGGGCGGCGGACGGTCGTGTTCGCGTAGTCGGTGCCTTCGGGTGCCTTCGGGTGCCTGAGAGCTCGGGGGCGTCTGTTGTGTGGCGGGTGCGGGGCGGTCGTGGTTGATCGCGCAGTTCCCCGCGCCCCTGGGTGAGCCGGTGGTTCCCAGTGCGGGCAGTCCCGCTCGGCCCGCGCTCCGGGGGCGGCTACATACGGCTCAGGGCCGCCGCCGCGAACAGGACGTCCCTGATCGCCTTCCGGTCGCCGCCCTGGCCCGCGGCGGCCTCCTCCGGGGGTACGTGGCCGGCGGCGAGGCGGCAGAACTCGACGCCGTCCAGGGCGACATGGGCCACCTCGTGGTCGGCGGAGCCGAGGGCGGCGGGGGAATCCAGGGGGATGAGCCACTCACCGCCGCCGGAGCCCTCGATCTCCAGGCGGAGACTGCGGCCGGGGGCGCCGGCGGGGACGAGGTGGCGGCCGGCCGGGGGCGGGGACGCGAGCCCGGTCCGGCGGCGCTCGGCCAGGGACACCGGCAGCATGCGGGCCGCCAGGTCGATCATGCCGTGCAGATGGCGGCCGGAGGGCGGCTCGTACGGGTAGTCCACGGCCTCCGCGATGTCCTCCGCGTGGATCCAGCACTCGAACGCCCGGTCGAGCATCGCGTCCCGCAGGGGCAGCTCGAAGGCGCCGTACGAGACCGCGAGGCGACCCGAGGCGGCGGAGTCGTCCGGGCCGCCGCCCGTGAAGGACGTCGTGCGGACGATGTCGTGGCTCTGCTGCCGCCAGGGCGCGCGGAGGGCGCGGGTGGGCGGGAAGTGGGACGCCTTCCAGTACGCCTCGGTGCGCGCGGCGGGCGTACCGCTCTCCGGTTCCGGCTTCAGCCGGCCGATCGGGTCGTCCAGCCCGAGCGCCACCGCGACGAGCCCGTCGACGGTGAGCAGATGGGCGATGACCCCGGCGACGGTCGTGCGACGGCTCACCGGACCCTCGCCCTCGAACCAACGCAGCCGTACGGGCGTGTGCCAGTCGGCGGTCCCGATGTCCTGCAGCAGCGCGTCCAGCCGGGCCGTCTCGGCGTCGTACGGGGCGGCCCAGCGCGGTACGGGGATGCGCGGCGGGCGGCGGCCCAGACAGATGTCCAGCACCTGGGTGCGCAGGGCCGGGTCCAGGTCGAGGCTCTCCGGCGGATGCAGCAGGCCCACGGCCTCCCGCAACCGCCGCGCCTCGTCCGCGCACCCCCCGCACACCCCGAGATGCTCCTCGACGGCCAACGCCTCCTCCGCCGAACACACCGCCAACGCCCACGCCCCGAGCAGCGCCTTCAGCACGCGGTGCTCCAGGACGAGGGGAGAGGGAGGGACGGGAGCGGCAGCCGGTACCGGTTCGGGGCGCGCCGACGGTGCTGCCGCCTCCGGCGCGGGATTTGGTGAGGTACTCGGTGAGGGATTCGGCGCGGGATCCGGCAACGGCAGCCCGGTGTCCTCCACGGAGGTACGCGGCGGCGGTATGCGCGGCGGCCCGACCGGTTCGTCGCCGTCGCCGTCGCCGTCACCGCCCCGGGGGCCGTCGGGCCCGGCACCGGACGGCCCACCGGGGCCGTTCCCAGGTCCACCACCGTCCGCGGCGCCGACGCCGTTGTTCGTCGCCGGCATCCCGCCCATGCCCGGCGGCGCGGAGGGGCGGTCGGTCCCCTCGTGGGACGTCTGGCCTTCCGGCTCGTCGTCGTATGCCCCGGACGGGCTCGGGCCGTCGGTCATGTCGTGGTTCCGGGTTCGGGCGGGGTGCCGGAGGGGCGGGTGTCGTGGGCGGTGGAGAGGAGCTGGAGGCCGAGGCGGAGGCGGCGGCGGGCCTCGTCCTCGGTGACGCCGAGGTCGGTGGCGGTCTGGCGGTAGTCGCGGCGCTGGAAATAGGCCAGCTCCAGGGCGGCCCGCAGCGGGGTCGGCATCGCCTGCACTATGTAGTCGGCGCGGGCCGCGACCGACGCGTGGTGGACCTTGCGCTCCAGCTCCTCCGCGGTGCCCTCGCCGCCCCGGGCGAGCGCGGCGGTCTCGGTGGCGCGCAGCCGCTGCACCGCCAGGCGGTGGGTCAGCGCCGCCACCCAGGAACGCAGGGGGCCGTGCTTGGGGTCGTACGCCTCGGGGTTCTCCCAGAGGTGGAGGAACACCTCGCGGGTGATGCCGTCGGCGCCCCGCTCGTCGCCGAGGACGCGGTGGGCGAGCCCGTGCACGAGGGACGCGAACCGGTCGTACAGCTCACCGAGCGCCGCCGCCTCGCCGCGCGCCAGCCGCTGCTGCATCCTGCGGTCCCAGCGGGGCGGTGCGTCGTTCGCCGCCATACGGCCCCCTCACCTGCTCGTACCTGCGCCGTTCCTGATGACCGGGGGGTCGTCGACCCGTTGTCGGTCCGGCCCGATTCCAGCCTGTGTGCACTGCCGCCCCGAATGTAGTCGGCACCGCTGACCGCGCACGCCCCTTTATGGCAATGTGCGCCCCTTGCGACGCCGGAGGTGGTATGAACCTCGGGCGCAAGCCGTTTCCATGCCGCCCACGTGGGCGTCTGCCCGCCTTTCGTATGTCTGTGCGACCCCGTAAGGGCCCTGATCTGTGCGAATCCGACCGCTCAGGGCCGGGTTGGATCCATTCACGATCAATAGTCGATCACCTGTGACCGTACTCGATGGAAATCGCACCGAAAAGGCCCCGGAAATGGCTCGCTTACCACGCGCTTTCGGTGGGCCACGGGTGTTTCATGGAACGACGGCGGGGCAGCCGCGCAAGCAGGAAGCGGTGCATTGGCTTCCGGTTCGGCGACTGAGAGGCATCGCGGTGGCGTTCGAAGTGACCGACGGGGAGCAGGACGGGCAAGGTGGGCAGAGCGGGCACGGTGAGTGGGCCGTGCTGCACGTGTCCGGGGAGATGGACCTGGTCACGTCGCCCGTGCTCCGTCAGCGGGTGCACGACGCGGTGGCCGACGGCCGCCGAAGTCTCGTCCTCGACCTCTCCGGCGTCGTCTTCTGCGACTCCAGCGGTGTGGGCGTCCTCGTCGCCACCCGCCGTCTGATGCGGTCCTGCCGGGGACGGCTCCGGCTGATCCTCCCCGCCGACGGCCACGCGGGCGGCGGCCCCGCCGAGGGCGCGCACGTCAGCCGTGTCCTCGCCGCCCTCGGCGTACGCCGCCTCTTCGACGTCCACCCGGACGTCCCCTCGGCGGTCGCGCCGGAGTCCGACGACGAGGCCGACCCCCTGTCGGCGTGACCCCCCGGCACCCTTCCCACGAGCAGTACGCGTGTGTGAGTCGTCCCGCGCGGTGGCGTACCAGTGGCCACACAGTTGTCCCAGAATTCCCGCAGTCTTGGTACAAGCGCCGCTTTCCCGCTCCACCCGGGCCTCTGACGTCGTACGCTCCGTCCGAGAAGCACCCCACGATCACGTAAGGCGGGCCCGAGGAGACATGGTCAGCAGCGAGTACGAGCGCAGGATCGCCGCCCGGTTCGCCACCTTCGACCAGGACGGCAACGGCTGGATCGACCGCGAGGACTTCAGCGCGGCGAGCAAGGCGGTTCTCAACGAGTTCGGCACCACCGCCCGCTCGGACAAGGGCCAGGCCCTGTACGGCGGCGCCGAAGCCTTCTGGCAGGGTATGGCCGGAATAGCGGACCGGGACGGCGACCAGCGCATCACCCGGGAAGAGTTCGTGAACGGCGCGGTCAAGCGGCTGCGCGACAACCCCGACCGTTTCGCCGAGATCGCCCGCCCCTTCCTGCACGCGGCCCTCGCCGTCGCGGACACCGACGGGGACGGAAGGGCCACGGTCGAGGAGACCGCCCGGGTCCTCAAGGCCCTCGGCGCTCCCGAGGAGGTCGCCACCGCGGCGGCCGCCACCCTCGACAGCGACGCCGACGGCAAGGTGGACGAGGTCGAGGTCGTGACGGCGTTCGCGCGCTATTTCACCGTCCCCGAGTAGCCATGAGCGGCTGATCGGGCACGGCTCGTGAACCGGCCACGGCTCATGAACCGGGGACGGTTCATCGATCGGGTATGGCTCATGAATAGCGTTCGCGCAGCTTGTACTTGAGCACCTTCCGCAGGGTCTCGTTGCGCGGAAGGGCGTCCACCACCTCCACCTGCTCCGGCAGCTTGTGGACGGACAGCCCTTCCGCGCGCAGCCAGTCGGTGACGTCCGCCAGGGCCAGGGGACCGGCCCCCGGCGGCTGTTCGAGCACCGCGCAGACCCGCTCGCCCCGTTCCGCGTCCGGCAGCCCGATCACCGCCGCGTCCTGGACGGCCGGATGCCGGTGCAGCAGGTCCTCGATCTCCTTCGCCGAGATGTTCTCGCCCTTGCGGATGATGACGTCCTTGAGCCGTCCGGTCAGCACCAGATGCCCGCTGTCGGTGACCTGCCCGAGGTCGCCCGTGCGGAAGAACCCGTCCGCGTCGAAGGCCGCCGCCGACTGCGCCGGATCCAGATACCCCTGGCAGACGGCCTCCCCGCGCAGCCGCACCTCCCCGTCGTCCGCGATCCGTATCTCCATCCCCGCCGGCGGCCGCCCCTCCGTCGTCGCCAGGTTCTCCACGGTGTCGTCCGGCGCCCCCATCGTGATCATCGGGACCTCCGTCATGCCGTACCCGTGGGTGAGCTGGACGCCCATCTCCCGTACGACGGAGTGGTAGACCTCGGGCGGCTTCGGGGCCCCGCCGCCCGCGAGCAGGCGCAGGGTGGGAATGACGGGCACGTCCGGCTGTTTGCGCTGCTCGGCCAGGAACATCGAGTAGAACGCCGTCGACCCGCCCGCCACCGTCACCCCGTGCTTGCGGTAGCCCTCCAGTGCGGCCGGCAGCGCGAAGTGCTCGAACATCACCGCCGGGAAGCCGTACAGCAGGAGCATCACCATGTAGTCGGGGCCGCCTATGTGGGCGTACGGGAAGGCGATCGAGCCGACGTCGTCCTCGGTGAGCCGGAGCGCGTGGGCGAGGCAGGAGCCGCCCGCGATCAGCGAACGGTCCGTGTGGAGGACGCCCTTGGGGTCGGAGGTCGTGCCCGAGGTCCAGTAGATCCAGCGGACGGAGGTGCCGTCGGCGGGCGGGGCGGGGAGTGCCGAGGGCTCGCCGTCCGGGAGGCGGTCGTACGCCTCGAAGACGCCCCGCGCCTCCAGCCGGCGTGCCATCCCGGTGTGGTCGAAGCCCCGCCACTCGCCCGGCACCGCGAAGAACTCCGCCTTGGACTCCCGGAGCGCGAAGCCGACCTCGCGGTCGCGGTAGAAGGGGATGACCGGCGACTGGACGGCGCCGAGACGGGCCAGGGCGAAGGAGAGCAGGGCCGTCTCGATCCGGGTGGGCAGCTGCCAGGCGACGACCGTGCCCGGGCGTACGCCCCTGTCGTACAGCCCGGCCGCCACCCGCTCGGCCCGGGCGCGCAGTTCGCCGAAGCTCAGCGTGCGGTCGTCCTGGAGGAGGACGGGCCGGTCGGGGGTGAGGTCGGCGCGGCGGGTGAGGAGTTCCCAGAGGGTGCGGGACGTGCCGAGTGCGTGGGCGGTGTCGTTCACAGCGCGGCCCCCTGCCAGAGAAGCTGACGAACTGTCAGATCACGGCCAGAGCGTAGGCCGGAGCGCCTTGTCGGTCCAGGGGTGTGCCACTAACCTGCTCAGCAAGGATCTGACGGTCCATCAGATTCATCTCATCGGACAACAGTGGCAACGGAGTGGGGAACCATGGCCGAACTGCCCCGCATCATCAGCGTCGACGACCATGTGATCGAACCCGCGCACCTCTTCGACACCTGGCTGCCGGAGAAGTACCGCGACCGGGGTCCGAAACCCCTCACCGCCGGGATCGGCGAACTCGCCTACGTGGCGGGCAAGTACCAGATCACGATGGACCCGGACGGGCAGCAGACGGACTGGTGGATCTACGAGGACCTGAAGTTCCCGTACAAGCGGAACATCGCGGCCGTCGGCTTCGACCGGGACGAGATGACGCTGGAGGGGATCACCCGGGAGCAGATGCGGCGCGGCTGCTGGGACCCGAAGGCGCGGCTCGCGGACATGGACCTCAACCATGTCGAGGCCTCGCTCTGCTTCCCGACCTTCCCGCGCTTCTGCGGGCAGACCTTCGCCGAGGCCCACGACAAGGAAGTGGCCCTCGCCTGCGTACGCGCCTACAACGACTGGATGGTCGAGGAGTGGTGCGGTGACAGCGGCGGCCGGCTGATCCCGCTCTGTCTGATCCCGCTCTGGGACATCGACCTCGCCGTCGAGGAGATCAGGCGGAACGCCGCCCGGGGCGTCCGGGCCGTCACCTTCTCCGAGATCCCCACCTATCTCGGCCTGCCCTCCATCCACTCCGGCTACTGGGACCCCTTCTTCGCGGTCTGCCAGGAGACGGGCACGGTCGTCAACATGCACATCGGCTCCAGCTCCCAGATGCCGGCCGCCTCCCCCGACGCACCCCCCGCCGTCCAGGCCTCGCTCTCCTTCAACAACGCGATGGCCTCGATGATGGACTTCCTCTTCAGCGGGGTGCTGGTGAAGTTCCCGACGCTCAAACTCGCGTACAGCGAGGGGCAGATGGGCTGGATCCCGTACGCCCTGGAGCGCGCGGACGACGTGTGGGAGGAGCACCGGGCGTGGGGCGGGGTGCGGGACCTGATCCCGGAGCCGCCGTCGACGTACTACTACCGGCAGATGTTCTGCTGCTTCTTCCGCGACAAGCACGGGGTCGCCTCGCTGGATGTCGTGGGGCGGGACAACGCGACCTTCGAGACCGACTACCCGCACGTCGACTCGACCTTCCCGCACACCAAGGAGGTCGCCCTCGACCATGTGAAGGGCCTCGACGACGAGACGGTCTACAAGCTGATGCGCGGCAACGCGATCCGCATGCTCGACCTGGACTTCGACCGCGACCTTCGCAAGTAGCCGGGCGGGGGGCGGGGTCATGGATCTCTCCTGCACACCGGAGGAGGAGGCGTTCCGGGCGCGGCTGCGGGAGTGGCTGGCGAAGACGCTGCCCTCGCTGCCGCCGCAGCCGTCGCCGGACGACTGGCCGGGGCGGCGCGCGTACGACCTCGGCTGGCAGCGGACGCTGTACGACGCCGGGTACGCCGACGTCCACTGGGACGCCTCGCCGACCACGCGGCTGATCTTCCTGGAGGAGACCGAGAAGGCGGGCGCCCCGTACGTGGGCGCGGGTTTCGTCGGGCTGCTGCACGCCGGGCCCACGATCGCCGCCGAGGGCACCGCCGCACAGCGGGAGCGCTGGCTGCCGCCGATCCTGCGCGGCGAGGAGGTCTGGTGCCAGGGCTTCAGCGAGCCGGACGCCGGGTCCGACCTCGCGTCGCTGCGGACGCGCGCGCGTCGGGACGGCGACGAGTACGTGGTGAGCGGGTCCAAGATCTGGACCTCGCACGCCGAAGTCGCCGACTGGTGCGAGCTGTTGGTACGGACGGACGCCTCGGCGCCCAAGCACCGCGGGATCTCCTGGCTGGCGATGCCCATGGACGCGCCCGGCGTGACCGTACGGCCCCTGCGCACCCTCGCCGGCTCCACCGAGTTCGCCGAGGTCTTCCTCGACGACGTACGGGTGCCGGTCGCCAACCGGGTGGGGGAGGAGAACGACGGCTGGCGCGTGACCATGGTGACCCTGTCGTTCGAGCGCGGCACCGCCTTCGTGGGTGAAGTGGTCGCCTGCCGACGGGTGTTGGGGGAGATCGCGCGGGAGGCGCGGGCGAACGGGCGCTGGGACGACCCCGGCGTACGGCGGCGGCTGGGGCGGCTGAACGCGGAGTTCCGGGCGTTGTGGCGGCTCACGCAGTGGAATGTGAGCGCGGCGGAGGTCTCGGGTGGGGTGCCCGGGGTGGGCGGGTCGGTTTTCAAGTTGCGGTATTCGCGGGTGCGGCAGGAGTTGTACGAGGTGGCCGCGGAGGTTCTGGGGGCGGGGGCGCTTGATCTGGGGCGGCCTTGGGTTCTTGATCGGCTGAGTTCGTTGTCGTACACGATCGCCGCGGGGACGTCGGAGATTCAGCGGAACATCGTGGGTGAGCGGATTCTGGGGTTGCCGAAGGGGTGAGGCGGGGGCTGGGGCGCCTAATAGCTCGGGGTGTGCTGTTGAGGGTGCGGGTGCGGGTGCGTCGTGGCTGATCGCGCAGTTCCCCGCGCCCCTTCAGGGCGCGTTGTCGTGCTCGGGGTCTTTAAGGGGCTGATGGCTGGTGCGGTTTCAACTCACTGAGGATCAGCGGGTGTTGCGGAGCGGCGTGCGGGAGGTGTTGGCGCGGGTCTTCGGGGCGGAGGCGTTGTGGGCCGCTGTTGACGGGGGTGGTGGGCTGGACCGGGGGTTGTGGCGGGAGTTGGGGGCGGCGGGGTTCTTTTCGCTGCGGGTGGCCGAGGGGGAGGGCGGGGTCGGACTCGGGGTGCCTGAGGCGGTGTTGGTGTTCGAGGAGGCGGGGCGGGTGCTGCTGCCCGGGCCGCTGGTGGCCACCCATCTCGCGGCGGGGGTGGTGCCGGGGGCGGCGAGCGGGGAGGTCGTCGTGACCGCCGTGGGGGGCGGGGGGCTGGTCGAGTGGCTGGCGGAGGCGGATGTGGTGGTCGGGGAGGTGGGCGGGGCCGTCGCGCTGCGGTCCGTCGATCCGTTGACGCCGCTGCACCGGGTGCCGGAGGCCGATTCCTCCGTGCGGCCCGATGATCTCTACGTGCTGCTCACCGCGGCCGAGCAGCTGGGGACGGCGGTCCGGGCCTGTGAGGCGGCGGTGCAACACGCCCGGACGCGGGAGCAGTTCGGGCGGCCGGTCGGGGCGTTCCAGGCGGTCAAGCATCTCTGTGCCGAGCTGCTGGTGCGGGTGGAGATGGCGCGGGCGGCGGTGTACGCGGCGGCCGTGACCGTCGATCCGGTGGACATCGCGGCGGCCCGGCTGCTGGCCGACGAGGCGGCGGTGCGTGGCGCCCGCGACTGTCTCCAGGTGTACGGCGGCATGGGGTTCACCTGGGAGGCCGACGTACACCTGTGTCTGAAGCGGGCGTGGGTGCGGGCGGAACGTGGCGGATCGATCACGGAGAGTGAGGAGTTGTTGGCGGGGGAACTGCTGATCGAGGCGGGCTGATCGCGCTGACCAGGGTGGGAACGAGAATGTGTGGCAGAGCCCCGGCCGAATGTCGCGGAACGTGGCATACCGGAATTACCGAGCGTTGATACCGTGTTGTGTCCTAGGCGTGACTTGTCACGGCCTGGAGTCGGTGTCCCGCTCCGGTACCTTCTGGTGGATGCGAGTGGTTCCGAGGTCGAGCCGAGCCGGTGTTGCCCCTGTGGCGGCCCCGGGTGAGGCGGTGCGCGGCGCTCGTGAAGTGGGCCGGAGTCTCGTCGCCCCGGTCTGTTCGACTCCCCGCGATGAGCGTCGCACAGTATGCCGTATGCGTACTCCTTCGCGCTGGAATATGCCCGAAGCGCTTGTTGGGGTGACTGTACGTCAACCATGCTGTCCTGTAAGGGGATCACGTTCCGTGATCCCGGTGCCGATGGTGTCGATGGCGGTGGCGTCGGCCAGGCAGCAGATGACCACGATCGTGGCCCCTGAGGGGCGTGCGGCGATGTGTCCGCCGGTTCGGATGGTGTGAGCGGTGCAGGTGCTTCAAGTGCAGCTGGAGATCCGGCCCGACCCCGCAGAGGTGGGTCGCGCACGGAGATGGGCCCGTTCACGGCTCGCCGGGTCCGGGATAGGAGACGACGAACCACTCGCCGAGACGCTGATCCTCCTCGTCTCCGAGCTGGTCACCAACGCGGTCGTGCACACCGGCCGTCCGGCGGTGCTGCGGCTGCTGCTGTCCGGTCTCCGTGACGGCGCGATCGGCAAGGTCCGCCTGGAGGTCGCCGACACCAGCGCGTGTCCGCCGGCGCCGAGGTGTGCCGACGGCGACGAGACGGGCGGGCGCGGCCTCGCCCTCGTCGAGGTCCTCGCGGACCGCTGGGGCTGGTCCTACGAGGGCGTCGGCAAGCGCATCTGGTGCGAACTGGACCGGGTGGTGCCGGGGGTCGCCGGGGCGGTGGGCGTCTCCGGTGCGTCGGGTGGTGCGCCGGGTGCGACTGTCGGCGCCGTCGCGCCGGCGGTCTACCCGGCGTGCAGCGCGGTGACGGGTGTCGCGGCGGTGACCCGGGAGAGCCTGGCGTACGAGGTGGTCTAGCCGGGGTTCCTGGTGGCCGGAGGTGCGGTGGGCCGGGGTCGGTTCCGCTGCTCGGCGGTGACGAGGTGCCGCTGCGCCCACCCGTGCCGCCCTTGGCGGCACGATTGCCCGCACAGTTGGGGCGGAGTGGGGGGCGCGCCCCTTCAGGGGCGCGGGGAACTGCGCGATCAGCCACGTACGGCCTGCGGTCGCACGACAGACCCGCACCCCCGAGCTATCGGGCGCACGCGGTCACGAACGAACGCGCCGCACACGCCTGCGCGCAGGCGCACGGCGCCGTACCGCCCCCCGGCGACACCCGCACCGTGCGCCGGGCCACGCTTCCGTACGCACCGCCACGACGCCGGTTTTGCCTGGCTGATCCCCGAACGGGTGTTGACGTGCCCTGTCCGTTTGATCACGCTTGTGGTCAGCGATTCGCCGCGAGGGGACGACGAGGGTTTCGGTGACGGACCGGAGGCCCTCGACGAGCGTGGGTCGTGTTTCGGCGTCGGCTCCCGACAGGGCCCGGGGGTGGGCGGGGCGGGTACGCCGAGATCGGATGGCGGCGCGCGGTGCCGTGCTCGGGGCGGGCAGCGGCGCGCCGCCAGCCGAACGCCCGGCCGCGGCCCGGGCTTTCGCCGCCCCGGGGCGGGGGCCTACAGGATGGCGATCGGTGCCACCGGCGTCCCCGTGGCGCCGACGAACGGCTCGGGCATCGCCGAGAGCAGGAAGTCGTACCGCCCAAGTTGTCCACAGGCTGTGGACAACTCTTCGAGATTCCAGTTCTGCCCCTGCGGCATGCCCATCTCGACCAGGTCGAGCGCGTGCACCGGCAGCCACAGGTCCTCGACCTCCGGCGGGAAGATCTCGAATGTCAGGGTGTCATTGGCGACGGCCGCCACATTGCGCGCGTGGAACCACTCCGGGGTCCGGAGCGAGAGCCCCGGCGACGGGAACGCGTACGCGTGCTTGTCGCCCGTGAGGTAGGTCCGGATCTGCCCGGTGCGCACGAGGACGATGTCGCCCGCGCGGACCCGGGTGCCCGCCAACTCCTCGGCCGCGTCCAGGTCTTCGGGGGTGACCGCGTGATTCCCGGGGAGGCGGTCGTCGCTGGAGCCCAGGGCGCGCGGGATGTCCAGGAGCACTCCGCGCGAGACGATGTGCCGTGCCTTGTCGATGCCGGCGAAGGCCGCGCCGCCGTGCGGGGTGATGGTGTCCGCCGGGCGGCCGTTGTAGATCCGGCCCGAGTGCGAGACATGGGTGAGCGCGTCCCAGTGGGTCGCCGCCTGGAGCCCCATGGTCACGGCGTCGTCGCTGCACGCGACCGTGCCCGGGCCGAAGATCTCCTGGTTGATCTGCACCATCGCGTGCAACGGGTTCACCCGGCCCGGCATCATCCCCGTCTGCACACCGTCCTGCTGGAGGGGCAGCGCGAGCGGTACGCGGCGGCCGGAACGGACCGAGGCGGCGGCCTCCCGTACGACCTCGTCGGTGATCAGGTTGAGGGTGCCGATCTCGTCGTCGGGCCCCCAACGCCCCCAGTTGTTCACACGCTTGGCGATGTCCGTGAACGCGGCGAACTCCGTGGGCGATGACATCGGGCCTCCCCGGGGCTTGTGGTGGCGTATCTGACGGGTCGTAGAATCGCGGTGAGTGAATCTAACGGTCCGTCAGAAACTGCGGTGAGGGGAAGGGGCCGGGGTGGGAAACTTCTTGGCAGGCAAGGTCGTCGCCGTCACGGGTGCGGGGCGGGGGATCGGCCGGGCGGTCGCCCTCGGCGCCGCCGCCGAGGGCGCGCGGGTCGTCGTCAACGACTACGGCGTCTCCGTCGACGGCTCCGAGCCCACCAGCTCCGTCGCCGAGACCGTCGTCAAGGAGATCGAGGCCGCCGGGGGCGAGGCGGTCGCCGTCGCCGACGACATCTCCACGATGGCGGGCGGACAGCGGGTCGTGGACACGGCGGTCGAGACGTACGGGCGGATCGACGGGGTCGTGTGCGTCGCCGGGATCCTGCGGGAGCGGATGCTGTTCAACATGACGGAGGAGGAGTGGGATCCGGTGATCGCCACTCATCTGAAGGGCACGTTCACGGTGTTCCGCGCCGCGTCCGCCGTCATGCGCAAGCAGCGCGCCGGGACCCTGATCGGGTTCACGAGCGGCAACCACCAGGGGTCCGTGTCGCAGGCCAACTACAGCGCGGCCAAGGGCGGGATCATCTCGCTGGTGCGCAGCGCGGCGCTCGGCCTGCACCGGTACGGGGTGACCGCCAACGCGGTCGCGCCGGTCGCCCGTACGCGGATGTCCGCCGGGGTTCCGACGGAGCTGACCGAGATCGGTGAGCCGGAGGACGTGGCGGCGTTCGTGGTGTACCTGCTGTCGGACCGGGCCCGGGAGGAGCGGATCACCGGGCAGGTGTACACGGTGGCCGGGCCGAAGATCGCGGTGTGGGCGCAACCGCGTGAGCTGCGCTCGGCCTACGCGGACGGGGGGTGGACGCCGGAGAGGGTCGCGGAGGTGTTGCCGGGGGCCGTGGGGGTGGATCCGATGCCGATGTTGGAGCGGGTGGAGGGGATGGCGCGGGCGGCGGCGGCCGGGGAACGGCCGAACGCGTGACGGGGTGGGGGGTTGGGGTGCGTTGGCGGGTGCGGGTGGGTTCGTGGTTGCTCGCGCGGTTCCCCGCGCCCCTGAAAAAGCGGGCTGAGCCCTGCTTTTTCGGCCCGGAAGGGCCGTAGGCCCTTAAGGGGCGCGGGGAACCGCGCGAGAAGCCCCACCGGGCCCGCGCTCGGCAACGCACCACCATCACCACGGCGGTCATCTTGGAGGTGGCATGGACTTCGGGTTCGGGGACGAGGACGAGGCGTTCCGGGTGGAGGTCAAGGCCTGGCTGGGGGCGCACGCCGGAGCACACGCGGAGCGGCGCCGCTGGGAGCGGACGCTCGGCGCCGCCGGGTGGATCGGGCTCGGGTGGGGGGAGGGCGGGTACGGGAACCGGACGGCCACGCTCACCCAGCAGGTCGTGTGGGCGGAGGAGTACGCGCGGGCCGACGTCCCCACCCGCTCGGGGCACATCGGGGAGAAGCTGCTCGCACCGACACTGATCGCGTTCGGGAGCGCGGAGCAGAAGCAACGGTTCCTGCCGGCCATCGCACGCGGGGACGAACTGTGGTGCCAGGGGTACAGCGAACCCGGCGCCGGGTCGGACCTCGCCGGGGTGCGGACGAAGGCGGAGCGGACGGACGACGGGGCGTCGTACCGGATCACCGGACAGAAGATCTGGACCTCGCTCGCCCATGAGGCCGACTGGTGCTTCGTGCTGGCCCGTACCGAGGCGGGGTCCAGCCGCCACCACGGCCTGTCGCTGCTGCTCGTGCCCATGGACCAGCCGGGGCGGATCGAGGTGCGGCCGATCCGGCAGATGACCGGGACCAGCGAGTTCAACGAGGTGTTCTTCGACGGGGCGCACGCCCGCGCGGAGCATGTCGTCGGGGGCGAGGGCAACGGCTGGCGGGTGGCCATGGGGCTGCTCGGCTTCGAGCGCGGGGTGTCGACCCTCGCCCAGCAGATCGGGTTCGAGGCGGAGTTGGGGGACGTCGTACGGGCCGCCGTGGACAGCGGGGCCGCGGACGACCCCGTCGTACGCGACCGGCTCGTACGGCAGTGGGCGGAGTTGAAGGTCATGCGGTGGAACGCCCTGCGGACCCTCGGCGGGGCGGAAGCGGGCGCGGAACCGGGTGCGCCGAGTGTGGCCAAGTTGCTGTGGGGGCGGTGGCATCGGCGGCTCGGGGAGCTGGCGATGGAGGTGCGGGGCGCGGGGGCGGCGGTCGGGCCGCGGGAGTGGTCGGCGCGGGAGCCGTACGCACTGGACCCGTTCCAGCATCTGTTCCTGTTCAGCCGGGCCGACACCATCTACGGCGGTTCGGACGAGGTGCAGCGCACGATCATCGCCGAGCGGGTGCTCGGTCTGCCGAAGGAGCCGAGAGGCTGAGCTGAGGGGTGGAGCCATGCGCGGAGTGGTGTTCGACGGCGAACGGGCCGAGGTCGTCGACGACTTGGACGTACGGGATCCCGGGCCGGGCGAGGTGCTGGTGGCCGTGTCGGCGGCCGGGCTCTGCCACAGCGATCTGTCGGTGGTGGACGGGACGATCCCCTTCCCCGTCCCGGTGGTGCTGGGGCATGAGGGCGCGGGGGTCGTCGAGGCGGTGGGCGCGGGGGTCCGGCATGTCCGGCCCGGGGACCATGTCGCCCTGTCCACCCTCGCCAACTGCGGGGCCTGCGCCGACTGCGACCGGGGTCGGCCGACCATGTGCCGCCGGGCCATCGGGCGGCCCACACGGCCGTTCACGCGGCGCGGGCGGGAGGTGTTCCAGTTCGCCGCGAACTCCGCCTTCGTGGAGCGGACGGTCGTCAAGGCCGTGCAGGCGGTACGGATACCGGACGACATTCCGCTGACCTCCGCCGCGCTGATCGGGTGTGGGGTGCTGACCGGGGTGGGGGCGGTGCTCAACCGGGCGCGCGTCGACCGGGGGGAGAGCGTCGTCGTGATCGGGGCCGGGGGGATCGGGCTCAATGTGGTGCAGGGGGCGCGGATCGCGGGGGCCACGCGGATCGTCGCCGTGGACGCGAATCCGGAGAAGGAGGGGGTGGCGCGGGAGTTCGGGGCCACGCACTTCCTGCCGTCCGTGGAGGGCGTACGGGACATCCTCCCCACGGGCGCCGACCATGCCTTCGAGTGCGTCGGCCGTGTCGAACTCATCCGCCAGGCCATCGACCTGCTCGACCGGCACGGACAGGCGATCCTGCTGGGCGTCCCGGCCGCCACCGCCGAGGCGTCCTTCCTCGTCTCCTCCCTCTACCTGGACAAGTCCATCCTGGGCTGCCGGTACGGATCCTCCCGCCCCCAGCGGGACATCGCGCTCTACGCCGACCTGTACCGCCAGGGCCGGCTGCTCCTGGACGAGCTGGTCACGGCCACGTATCCGGTGGAGGACTTCGCGAAGGCGGCGCAGGACGCGGGGGAGGGGAGGGTGGCTCGGGCGGTGCTGACGTTTTGAGCGCCGGGGTGCGGGTGGTCTTTGTCTTTGGGGCGCGGTCAGGACAGCGGGGGAGCAGCGGCCCCGGCGGCCCTGAACGTGCGGCGGTATGCCGTCGGGGTCACTCCCAGGGCGCCCTGTAGGTGTTGGCGCATGGACTGGGCCGTGCCGAAGCCTGTGGTGTGGGCGATCTGGTCGATGGTGAGGTCGGTGGATTCGAGGAGGTGGCGGGCTCGTTCGACGCGTTGTTGGGTGAGCCACTGGCCGGGGCTGACGCCGGCCTCCTCGCGGAAGCGGCGGGTGAAGGTGCGCACGGACATGGACTCCCGCTCGGCCATGTCGCGCAGCTGGATCGGTTCGTGGAGACGGGCCAGGGCCCAGGCGCGGGCGGCGGTCGTGGTCGCGCTCTGCGGCTCCGGCACGGGCCGCTGGATGTACTGGGCCTGTCCGCCGTCCCGGTGCGGCGGTACGACCGTACGCCGGGCCACGTCGTTGGCGACGCCGGTGCCGTGGTCGCGTCGTACGAGATGCAGGCACAGGTCGATGCCGGCCGCCACGCCCGCCGAGGTGAGGACGTCACCGTCGTCGACGAAGAGGACGTCCGCGTCGACCCGGACCTTCGGGAAGAGCCGCTGGAAGTGCTCGGCGTGGTACCAGTGCGTGGTCGCCGGGCGGCCGTCGAGATGGCCGGCGGCGGCCAGGACGTAGCCGCCGGTGCAGATGGAGACCAGCCGGGTGCCGGGGCGGATGTGGGCGAGGGCGGCGGTCAGTTCGGGGGTGAGGACGCCTTCCTCGTAGACCGGGCCCAGCTCGTACGAGGCGGGGACGACGACCGTGTCGGCGGTGGCGAGGGTCTCCGGGCCGTTCTCGACGAGGATCGCGAAGTCGGCGTCCGTCTCCACCGGGCCGGGCGGCCGGATCGAGCACGTGACGATGTCGTACAACGACCGCCCCGCCGCGTCCCGCGCCTTGCCGAAGATGCGCTGCGGGATGCCCAGCTCGAAGGGGAGCAGGCCGTCTAGGGCGAGGACGACGACGCGGTGGCGATGGGGATGGGGATGGGGGTGAGGCTGGGCGCCCGCTTCGGCAGCGGCACTCGGCTCGGCAGCGGGCTTGGCACCGGCGGCCTCGGCGACTTCGGCGGGCGGCTTGGCACCGGCCTCGGTTGTGGGCTCGGCACCGGCCCCGGTCGTGGGCTCGGCACCCGCCTCCGTGGTGGGCTCGGTCGTGGGCTCGGCGCTGGGCTCGGCGGGCATGGCCCGATCCTAGCGAATGCTGACCTTCCGGCCACTCGTTCGGAAGGGGCGCAGGTCCGACTCTTGATGGCATGCCGCAGACAGCCGACGACGCCCGTGCCGCCGCCGACCACGACCCCTCCGCCGACCTCGACCCCCTTGCGTCCGGCCGCCGTACCCGGCGTATCCACCGCGCCTGGTTCGTCGCCGCCGTCACCTTCGTGACGATCATCGGGGCGGCGGCCTTCCGTTCGCTGCCGGGGCTGCTGATCGATCCGCTGCACCAGGAGTTCCAGTGGTCGCGCGGCACGATCGCGTCGGCGGTTTCGATCAATCTCGCGCTGTACGGGCTCACGGCCCCCTTCGCCGCCGCGCTGATGGACCGGTTCGGCATCCGCCGGGTCGTCGCGGTCGCGTTGACGGTGATCTCGGTCGGGGCCGGTGCGACGGTGTGGATGACCTCGGCCTGGCAGCTGATGCTCTGCTGGGGCCTGCTGGTGGGGCTCGGCTCCGGTTCGATGGCGCTGGCCTTCGCGGCGACCGTCACCGACCGCTGGTTCACCGAACGGCGGGGCCTGGTCTCGGGCATCCTGACCGCCGCCTCCGCGTCCGGGCAGCTGATCTTCCTGCCGTTGCTGTCGTGGATCGTCTCGGAGCGCGGCTGGCGGCCCGCCTCCGTCACCGTCGCCCTCGCCGCGCTGGCCGTCGTCCCCTTCGTCTGGCTGCTGCTGCGGGACCACCCGGCGGACGTGGGGCTGAAGCCGTACGGGGCGAAGGAGTTCGTGCCGAAGCCGGGGCCGGTGCCGGGGGCCGCGCGGCGGGCGGTGCGGGTGCTGTTCTCGGCGATGCGGACCGGGCCGTTCTGGCTGCTCGCCGGCACGTTCGCGATCTGCGGCGCCTCCACCAACGGCCTCATCCAGACCCACTTCATCCCCGCCGCCCACGACGCGCACATGCCCATCACGGCGGCGGCCTCGCTGCTGGCGGTCATCGGGATCTTCGACGTCCTCGGCACGATCGCCTCGGGCTGGTTCACGGACCGCTACGACTCGCGACGGCTACTGGCGGTGTACTACGCGTTCCGGGGCATCTCGCTCCTCTTCCTGCCGATGCTGCTGGCCCCCGCCGTCCATCTCCCGATGATCTTCTTCATCGTCTTCTACGGCCTCGACTGGGTCGCCACCGTCCCGCCCACCATGGCCCTGTGCCGTGAGCACTACGGCGAGGACAGCGCCATCGTCTTCGGCTGGGTCCTCGCCTCCCACCAGGTCGGCGCCGCCCTCGTCGCCTTCCTCGGCGGCCTCGCCCGCGACACCTTCGGCTCGTACGACGTCGTCTGGTACGCCTCGGGCGCGCTGTGCGCGGCGGCGGCCCTGATGGCTCTGGTGATACGGAGGCGGCCGGTGGGACGGGCGGGGACGACGGGGAAGGCGGGGGTGGCGGTGGCCTGATCCGCCCCACCCCGCTCCGCCCCGGCCCGCCACGTACCGTCCCACCTCACCCCGCCCTGCGGCTTCGGCGGCGGGGACCCCGTGCGGAGCAACCGTTTCGGCCCGGGCACACTCCCTGTAGGCGGGAGGGGTGCTGGTGATGTACATGGCAACGGCCGGGGTGACGGGGGAGGGCGCGGTCCGGAAAGGGGCCGCGCCGTCGGCGGTGTCCATGGCGGTGCTCGGTGTGGAGGGCGCGCTGCTGTGCGCCCGTGCTGTTCCTGGTGGGCCTGGGTACGGCAGCGGGACCCGGGGGCGGAGCGGCTTTCACGGCGTTCGCCGTCGCCCCGCTGCTGCTCCTGCTCCTCCTGTTCGCCGCCACCGTGCTGACCGTGGCGTACGTCCTCCCGGCCCTCCACCTCGCCCACTGGACCGCACGGCAGCTGACCGGCCGCACCGCCTGGTGGTGGATCCCGCCCGCCTGCACCCTGTGGGTGCTCCCCGCCCTGGCCGTTCCGTCCTGGCACCTCACCGGCCTCGCGCTCTACGCGGCGGCCTTGCCCCCGGCCCTGGCGGCCCACCACACCCTGGTACGCGCCGACGCCGGCCGCCCCGTACAGCCCTGCGCGGCCATCCTGACGTGGGGCGCGCTGGCCGTGCTGTGCGTGGTGGTCGTGGGTGGGGTGGTGCTGGGGTAGCCGTGGGTGCGGCGTCTCCGCGTCGATGCGGCGTCTCCGCGTCGATGCCGGCCTGGTCAGTCGGTCGTGAAGCCGCCGAACCGCCCCCTGTGGAACAGCAGCGGTCCTGTCGCCTCGTCGTCCGTGCCCAGTGCCTTCACCCGGCCCACCACGATGAGGTGGTCGCCGCCGGTGTGTACGGCGTGGATCGCGCAGTCGATCCAGGCGGCGGCGCCGGTGAGGCGAGGGGAGCCCGTGGCGGGGGACGGGGTGTGGGCGACACCGGCGAACTTGTCCGCGCCGCTCACCGCGAAGCGCCGGCACAACTCGCCCTGGTCCGCGCCGAGTACGTTCACGCAGAACACGCCCGCGCGGGCGATCCGGGGCCAGGTCGTCGACGTACGGCCGACCATGAACGCGACCAGCGGCGGATCGAGCGAGAGGGACGAGAACGACTGGCAGGCGAAGCCGGCGGGGCCGTCGGGGCCGTCGGTCGGTGAGGGTGACGGCGGTGCGGTGATCACCGTGATCCCTGTCGCGAAGTTGCCCAGTACGCGCCGGAATTCGGCCTGCTCCACCGGCGCGCGCTCGTCCTCGCCGACGCAGCGCAGCTCGGGGCGCGGCAGCGCTTCGACGACCGGTTCCGGGTGCGTCGTCCTACGGCTTCTGTCCGCCGGGTCCGCCCTCAGATAGCGGACGGCGGCGGCTGCCATTCCAGCGTGTCCCATCACCTCACCATTGGAACTGACGGACCGTCAGAAGTGAAGCCCGGTCCCGTAACGGTTCCCCCGTGGTGGCCGTCAGAGGCCCTCGTGCATCGCTTCTCCGGAGGCCGTCAGCGGCCCTCGTAGCGCGGTGCGCGTCGTTCCACGAAGCTCGCCACGCCCTCCTGGGCGTCCGCCGTCGTCATGTTGATCTCCTGGGCGGCGGCCTCGGCGGCGAAGGCGGTGGCGCGGTCGGTGTCGAGGGAGGTGTTGACCAGGTGTTTGGTCAACGCCAGGGCCCGGGTCGGCCCGGCGGCGAGACGTTCGGCCCACTCGCGGGCCGTCTTCTCCAGGTCCTGGGCCGGCACGACACGGTTGACGAGGCCGAGGCGCTCCGCGTCGGCGGCGGACAGGGCGTCGCCGAAGAACATCAGCTCCTTCGCCCGGTGGGGGCCGACGAGACGGGGGAGCAGATACGCGCCGCCGCCGTCGGGGACGAGGCCGCGCCGCACGAACACCTCGATGAAACGCGCCTCTTCGGCCGCCAGGACGAGATCGCAGGCGAGGGCGAGATGCGCGCCGAGACCGGCCGCCGTGCCGTTCACCGCCGCGATCACCGGTTTCTCGCAGTCGAGCACGGCGGCGATGAGTCGCTGGGCGCCGAGACGGATCAGACGCGCCACGTCACCGGCCACCCGCGCCCCACCACCACCATCGCCGCCACCACCATCGCCGTCGCCGGTCGAACTGCCTGCGCCGGTCGAACTGCCTCCGCCGGCCGTACTGGCGCCCGCCGATCCGCCGTCGCTCGCCGATGCGCCACCACCCGCCGCGCCCCGTAAGTCCGCCCCCGCGCAGAAGCCTCGGCCCGTCGCGGTGAGGACGACGGCGCGCACGGCCGGGTCTGCGGAGGCGTCGGAGAGGAGTTGGATGAGGTGTTCGCGCTGGTCGGGGGTGATGGCGTTCATCGCCTCGGGGCGGTTGAGGGTGATCCACGAGACGGCGTTGTCAGTGGCGTGCAGTATCAATGAGTTACGGGATTTTTCTGGATGTTCGGGATGTTCGAGGGGGGAAGCGGACATGTGGGTGCTCCTTTTCTTACGCGGAGTGAAGGCGGTGCTGGGGGCTTGGTGGCGCTCAGCGGCACACCGCCAGCGCGTCCAGGGCCACCGCCCCCTGTCCCCTCGGCAGCACCATCAGCGGATTGATGTCCAGCTCCGCGATCTCGTCCCCGAGTTCGAGCGCCATGCGCTGCACCCGGAGCACGACCTCCACGAGGGCGTCCACGTCGGCCGGGGGAGCCCCGCGCACGCCGTCCAGCAGGGCCCGCCCGCGCAGTTCGGCGAGCATGGCGTGGGCCTGGTCCTCGGCGAAGGGGGGCACGCGTACGGCGGAGTCGCGGAGGACCTCCACGAGGACACCGCCGAGGCCGACCGTGACCGTGGGCCCGAAGAGGTCGTCGTGCGTGACGCCCACGACCATCTCCACGCCCCGCTCGACCATCTGGCACACCAGCACCCCGTCGAGGGAGACATCCTCGTAGCGGGCGATGTCGGTCAGCTCGCGATAGGCGTCGCGGATCTGGCTCGCGGAGGTCAGGCCGACCTTCACCAGGCCCAGTTCCGTCTTGTGGGCGATGCGGGCGCCGGACGCCTTCATGACGACCGGGTAGCCGACGAGGCTCGCCGCGCGTACGGCCGCCGCCGCGCTGGTCACCAACTGCTCGCGCGGCACGCGTATCCCGTACGCGCGCAGCAGTTGCTTGGCCGCGTGCTCGCTCAGCTGTTGCCCCGGCCGCATCAGTGCCTTCGCCTTGCGGAAGGAGGGCGAGGGGGAGCGCGGTGCCTCGTCGAAGGGGGAGCGGTAGGCGCTGGTGAAGCGGGTGTGGTCGAGGTGGGCGCGGACGGCCGTGATGCAGTTGGCGAAGGTGCGGAAGGTCGCCACCCTGGACGATCCGAGGAGGGTCTCGCGGTAGGCGGCCTCGGTGCCCACCGGCGACCCCCACACCACGCACACCAGCTTGTCCGTCCGCTCCGCCGCGGCCACCAGGTCCTGGGCGAGCTTGTCGCTCATGGGTGGGAAGGGGCCGGTGATGGGACAGATCAGCACCCCCACCGCCGGGTCGTCGAGGATCGCGTCGAGGATGCGGGGGCCGCGCCAGTCGCCCACGGGGTGGCCGCCGTTGTCGACTGGGTTGGCCACGTTCAGGTAGTCGGGGATCCACTGGTGCAGCTCGGTCTGCTTGGCCTCGGAGAGCGTGGGCAGGGGCAGTCCGGCCTCGGTGGCGAGGTCGGCGAAGTGCGCGCCCGTGCCGCCCGAGATCGAATAGACGACCACTCCCTCGGGCCTCGGCTCACCCGCCCCCGGGGTGGTGCGGGGGCGGCGGGAGCGGGCCAGCAGGGTGGCCGTGTCCTGGAGTTCGTCGAGCCCGTCGACGCGGATCACGCCGAACTGCCGCATCGCCGCGTCGACGACCGCGTCCGCGCCGGTCAGCTTGCCGGTGTGGGAGGCGGCGGTGCGGGCCCCGGTCTCGGTGCGGCCGACCTTGACGGCGACGACGGGGACCCCGCGCCGGGCGGCCCGGTCGGCGGCCAGGAGGAAGGCGCGGCCGTCCTTGAGGCCCTCGACATAGGCGGCGATGGCGCCCACCTCGGGGCGTTCGGCGAAGTAGGAGATGAAGTCGGCGGTCTCCAGATCGGCCTCGTTGCCGGTGGGGGCCCAGTGGGAGAGGCGGATGCCGAGTTCCTGGAGGGCGAAGACCGGGCGGCCCTGGTGGCCGGACTGGGTGATGAGCGCGATGGCCGGCCCGTCGAGGTCCTCCCTGAACCGCTCGAAGGCGTTGAGGTTGGTGTTGGGGCCGAGCAGCCGCAGCCCGTCGGAGCGGGCCACGGCGGCGGCCAGCCGCTCCTGCGCGGCGGCGCCCTCCGCACCGGTCTCGGCGAACCCGGAGGCGAAGGCGACGGCGAACTTCACCTTGGCCTCGGCCAGTTCGTCGATCAGGGGGAGGGGATCGGAGACGAGCAGGACGGCGAGATCGACCTGTTCGGGCAGATCGGCGACGGAAGGGGCGCAGGGGAGGCCGAAGACCGACTCACGCGTGGGGTGCACGGGGTGCAGCCGGGCGCCGACCCGTTCCGACCAGGCGAGCAGTTGCCGGGTGATCCCGGTGTTGGGCCGGCCCTCCGCGTCCGAGGCGCCGACGACCGCCACGGACTCCGGGCGGAAGAACCGGTCCAGATCGGGGACGTCGGCATACAGCGGGCGCCCGCTGACGTCCAGGTCGCCGGCCTCGGCGGGCCTGCCGTGCACGACCTGCGCGGGGTGCTCGCCGCACGCGATGGCCCGGGCCCGGCGGGAGTCGGTGGTGAGGGTGCCGTGGGTTGATCCAAGCATCGGTCCGCCCGCTCCTGTGTGACAGCCAATTCAGTGACGTGACGCGGTGGCGCGATGGCAGGTGCGATGACACATTCACGTTTCTGACGACACGTCAGATTTCAGACTACTGAACTGACGCTGTGTCAGGAATGGGTGTGCGAGCAAAGTTACGCGGCGGTAAGGAGGTTGTACCCGCGCGGGGGAGCGGTCAGACGTGTACGGCGGTGTCGGTCTGCCGTGCCGGTCTGCGGTGTCGGCCCACAGTGGTGCCTGGGCCCGACCGCGGGCCCAGGCGTGCGTGCGCCGTACGGATGTGTACGGTCAGCGCGTCGTGCGGATGCGTACCGTGACCGCGTCGCGGGTGGCGACCCCGCCCGCCTTGGCGACCGCCTTGGCGATCTTCTCGGCGTCGAGGGCGAGTTCGCGGAACATGCCGCTGATGGGGTTGGTGAAGCCGGTGAAGTACAGACCGGGGGCGTTCTTGGGGGAGCGGGGCCCGTGGACGACCGGCTTGCCCCGCTCGTCGAGTACGTCGAGGTGTCCGACGAGCCCTTCGAGGGCGCGCCGGTAGCCGGTGGCGGCGATCACGGCGTCCGCCTCGATCCGGCTGCCGTCGCCGAGGACGACCTTGCCGTCCTCGAACCCCTCGACCGGGCCGACGATCTCGACCTTCCCCTTGCGTACGGCGTCGATGAGCCCGACGTCCTGCACGGGGATGGAGCCCTCGTTCACCCGGGAGTAGAGGCCGGTGTCGGGCCGGGCCAGGCCGTGTGCCGACAGGTCCGGCACGCTGAGCTTCGCCACCGGCTTGGCGAGCCGGTCCACGAGGGCGACCGGCAGCCGCCGTACGAGGACGGCCGTGTACTGGGCCGCCCACCCGGCGGTCGACCGGCGCACGATGTGCGGGGCCGTCCGCACCGCGAGCCGTACGCGCCGGGCCCCGCCCTCGACGAGGTCGACGGCGATCTCGGCGCCGGTGTTGCCGATGCCGACGACGAGGACGTCACGGCCGGCGTGGGGCTCGGGGTTGCGGTACTGCGAGGCGTGGGTGAGGTTCCCGGTGTAGGAGTCCCGGCCGGGCCAGTCGGGGATGTGGGGCGTGTGGTTGTAGCCGGTGGCGACGACGACCGCGCCGCCGGTCAGCTCACGGCCGCCGGTGGCGCGCAGCAGCCAGCCGGTGCCGTCGGCGCTCCGCTCGACACGGGACACCTCGACGCCGGTCACGATCTCCAGCTGGTGCACCTCGGCGTACTTCTCCAGGTAGCGCACCACGTTGTCCCGTGACACCCACCGGCCGAAGCGGCGTGGCATGGGCAGTCCGGGCAGGCCCGACAGCCGCCGGGTCGTGTGCAGGCGCAGCCGGTCGTAGTGCCGCCGCCAGGACGCCCCGACCCCGTCCGCCTTCTCCAGCACCACGGCCCGTACCCCCTGGGCCCGCAGCGCGTACGCGACGGCCAGTCCACCGGGGCCGCCGCCGATCACGTAGACGGGGCGGTCGGCGGCGGGGGGCGTGGGTCCCGGGGACCCCGCGGACCCCGCGGATTCCGCGGGTCCTTCGGATGCTCTGGAGTCGGCCATGTGCCTGAGCGTATGCGCGCGCTCACTTGATGGGTCTCGGTCAAGCCCGGAATTGGTTGCGGATTGATCACGGCTGTAGGAGGTGTGGGTGGGGTGTGTGGCGTAGGTCTCTTGGAACGTGGAGGAGGGGTGTGGTGTGGGGTGGCAGCCACTCGGCGTCGCGCGAGGGTCCGGTGGTCGGCGACTCGCGGTCAGAGGACTCCTCATGGCCCGGCCAGTAAGGAGTGCAGTCCTTAGGAGTGTGTTCCTAAGGACTGGGCGTGAAGGGTCAAGCCGGGTCGGTCAAGCCTCCCCACGTGTTCGATCGTGGGCCCGAGTGGGCGGCGCTCGCCGCCTTCGTGGACCGGCCCCTGCCGCAGGCCATGCTCGGGGTGGTCAGCGGTCGGCGCCGGATGGGGAAGACGTATCTGCTGCGGGCCCTTGTCGAAGAGCACGGGGGCTTCTACTTCGGGGCCACGGCGGGAACCGCCACGGAGTCGCTTCGCCAGTTCAGCGCCGCCCTGGCCGAGCACGTGGGTTCCCCGGCGTCCTTCTCCTTCGCGACCTGGGACGACGCCATCTCCTATCTCTTCAGCCTCGCATCCCCGAACGAAGAAGAAGGGGGTGAGGCGCCCTCAGTCTCGTCGTCATCGACGAGTTCCCCTACCTGGTGAAGGTCGCCCCCGAGCTCCCCTCCCTCATCCAGCGCGAGATCGATCGTCATCAGACGCGGCCGAGCGGTATGCGGCTGCTCCTCTGCGGTTCCGCGATGTCGGTCATGGGCGGACTGCTGGCGAACACGGCCCCCCTCCGAGGCCGGGCTCAGCTCGAACTTGTCGTAAGACCTTTCGGGTACCGAGCCGCCGCGGAGTTCTGGGGCGTGGCCGAGGACCCCGCCCTCGCGGCCCGACTGCACGCCGTCGTCGGCGGTACCCCCGCGTACCGCCGACAGTTCCTGGCGGACGACGTGCCCGAAAGCCTGCGCGCGTTCGACGACTGGATCTGCCGTACGGTCCTCTCGCCGTTCAGCCCGCTCTTCCGTGAGGCGCGCTACCTGCTCGCCGAGGAGGCCGACATCCGGGACACCGCCCTGTACCACTCGGTCCTGGCCGCTGTGGCGCAGGGCAATTCGACGCGTGGTGGCATCGCCGGATACATCGGTCGCAAGTCCGTGGACATCTCGCACCCGCTGAACGTCCTGGAGGACAGCCACCTCCTGGCGCGGGAGTCCGACGTCTTCCGGACGGGCAAGTCGCAGTACCGCATCACCGAACCGCTGATCAACTTCTATGAGGCCGTCATGCGGCCCGCCTGGGCCCGGCTGGAGAGCGGTCAGGCCACGGAGGTGTGGGGACAGTCGGCCGAGCGGTTCGCGGCGCAGGTGGCCGGCCCGCATTTCGAGGCTGTGTGCCGGGAGTACGTGATCGGGCCGGGGCGGTCGTCGCTCAGCGCGTCCCGGGGCGAGGTCGGCAGTGGGATCGTGACCGACTCGGCCGCCCGAAGGCAGATCCAGGTCGACGTGGCCGTGGTCGAGCCGGGCTCCGGCGGGCGCCGGCCCTCCGTCGCCCTCCTGGGAGAAGCGAAGTGGGGCACTGTGATGGGAGCCGGTCATCTGGAGCGACTCGGGCGGGCCCGTGAGTTGCTCACCGCGCGGGGGTTCGACACCGAACACTGCGGGCCGGCGTTCTTCAGCGCCGCGGGCTTCAGCGACTCGCTGCGCACCGCGGCGGAGCGGGGCGGGGTTCTGCTGGTCGGACTGGACGAGCTCTACGGGCGGGCCGTGCCGACCGGGTTTGTGCCGTAGGCCCTGTCGGCTGCTCCGCCCCCTTGCGTACGCACTCCCCATCCGCTGAACTGACGTACCGTCAGAAACCCGCGCGGACGCGGAAGGGCGATGTCCATGGACACGATCTGGCTCGATGGTGCCGAATGGCTGGCCGTCCTCCGTATCGGGCTCGGGCTGTGGTGGCTGGAGAGTTGGCGGCACAAGGACAAGAAGGCCTGGTTCCGGGAGGGTTCCGGGATCGCGTGGGCGGCGGGGGTGGCGGAGAAGCACCGGTGGGCGGCGGTGCGCAGTGGGTTCGACGTGGTCGTCAGGCCCCGGCCCAAGGCGATGGCCCATGTCGTCGTCTACGCCGAACTCGCCCTCGGACTCGGGCTGATCCTCGGCTTTCTCACCCCGGTCGCACTCGTGGGCGGGCTGCTGCTCAACCTCCTCTACCTCGTGCTGATGATCCACGACTGGGCCGAGCAGGGGCAGAACTCGATGATGGCGCTGATCTCGGTGGTGGCGTTGTTCGGGATGTCCTGGCAGACGTGGTCCCTCGACAGCGCGCTGGGGCTGTTCCCATGAGCGGTGTCGGTGGTGGTGCCGCGCGGTTCGATCTGCCGGAGGCCGACGGGTTCACCCGTACGTACTGGGAGGCCGCCGCCGACGGGCGGCTGCTGCTGCGGCGCTGCGGGGCCGCGGGGTGCGGGCGCGCGCATCACTATCCGCGGGAGTTCTGCCCGTACTGCTGGAGCGAGGACGTGCGCTGGGAGGAGGCCTCCGGGCACGCCACGCTCTACACCTGGTCCGTCGTCCACCGCAACGACCTGCCGCCCTTCGGGGAGCGGACACCGTACGTCGCCGCCGTCGTCGATCTCGTCGAGGGGCCGCGGATGATGACCGAGGTCGTGGAGTGGGAGGAGGGAGACGGGGACGGGGACGGGGACGGGGAGTTGTGGGCGGGGATGGGGCTTGAGGTCGTGTTCCGGGAGAGCGGGGGCTTCGTGGTGCCCGTATTTCGCGCGCGCTCGTGAGGGGGTGCGCGTTTCAATGGGGGCGTGAGCCGTACTGATGAGCGACCCGCCGCCGAGCCGCACGGTCACGGCCTGCGGCTGTGTACCTGGGACGCCGACTCCGGCGCGGATGTCGAGGCGTGGTTGCGGGGGCGCGGCGACCCGGAGTTCCGGCGGTGGAACACGCCCATGCCGTGGGACGAGAGCTTCGAGGGCGCCCGGGAGTCGCTGCGGCGGCGGGCCGAGTCCGACGCGGAGGGGAAGACCGTGGCCTTCCGGATCACGGACGCGGAGAGCGGGCTGACCCTCGGGCAGGTCGGGCTGAGCGGCATCGACGCGTATATGCGCAGGGCGGTCGTCGGCTACTGGGTGCTGCCCGAGGCCCGTGGCCGCCGGGTCGCCACCCGCGCCCTCGACCTCGCCGCCCGCTGGACCTTCACCGAACTCGGCATCCACCGGCTCGAACTCGACCATGTCGTGGGGCACGCGGCGTCCTGCCGTATCGCCGAGCTGTGCGGGTTCCCGGCCGAGGGAATCATGCGCGGGGCGGCCTTCGACGAGGGGCGCCATGACGCCTTCAGGGACGCCCACTTGCACGCGCGGCTGGCCGACGACCCCGCACCGGAAGGGATCTGATGAACGGCACGGATGACGGAAACGGGTACGAGGTCGTCGACGATCCGGATGGGTACTTCGGGGAAGCCGTCGCCGCGCACTACGACGACCCCTCCGGTGATCCCTCCGACGAGGTGTTCGGCCCGGCGGCCGTGGAGCCCGTTGTCGATCTCATCGCCGGTCTCGCGGGCGGGCCCGGAGCCGAAGGGGACGCGCGGGCGCTGGAGTTCGGGGTCGGTACGGGGCGGATCGCGCTGCCGCTCGCCCGGCGGGGTGTGCCGGTGCACGGCATCGATCTGTCGCGGGCCATGGTGGAACGGATGCGGGCCAAGCCGGGCGGCACGGACATCGGGGTCACCATCGGGGACTTCGCCACGGCCCGGGTGGACGGACCCGGCTTCACCGTCGCCTACCTCGTCTTCAACACGATCAACAACCTGACCACGCAGGACGCCCAGGTCGACTGCTTCCGCAACGCCGCCGCGCACCTCGTGCCCGGCGGCTGTTTCGTCATCGAGGTCGGGGTGCCGGACCTGCGGAGGCTGCCGCCGGGGCAGAACGCGGTGCCGTTCCATGTCGGGCCCACGCGGCTGGGGTTCGACACGTACGAGGTGGCGACGCAGGGGATGCGGTCGCACCATCTGACGGTCGTCGAGGGGCGGCCGGTGTACCGGTCGATCCCGTTCCGGTACGTCTGGCCGGCCGAGCTGGATCTGATGGCCCGGCTGGCCGGGATGCGGCTGCGGGACCGGTGGGCGGGGTGGAACGGGGAGCCGTTCACGAACGACAGCACCAAGCATGTGTCCGTGTGGGAGAAGGCGTGAGGTCTGGGCCGGGTGTCCGGCCGTCGGCCACGGCGGAGGACCGGCCGTCGGCCAGGGCGGGGGACCGGCCGTCACGAACGTGCCGGCACGACCCGCGAGGCCGCCGCCCGGTCCACGTGGGACGGGGTGGCGGCCTCGCGTGACCTGGTCACACGGCGGGGCACCGCAGCGGTGCCCCGACGCCGGGTCAGGTCAGTCCACCCACCACTTGCCGCACTTGGTGATGCCGTCGAACTCCCCGCAGGCACGCGCGGCGTAGTTGGCGTTGAAGACGGACTGCGTGCGGCTGCCGGTGTAGGGGCCGCACATCTTCCAGCCGTCCCGCTTCGCCTGCTGGTCGGTGACGACGCCCTTGAAGTCGGGGAACGAGCGGAAGCTGCGGTCGACCCACAGCCGGTCGCCGGCCCTGCGCCCGGACTTGATCTCCGCGCGGCTGTAGCGGTCGAGCGCCGACTCGTTCTGCAGCTCGACGCGGCGGTCCCTGAAGGTGAACGAGGCTCCGGACTCGACAGCTCGGAAGACACCGACGACGGCGATGCCGTCGCAGTCGTCCTCGGTGGCCGAGGCCGCGGACGCGGGGACGAGGAGCAGGGCGCCGGTGCTGACCATCACGGCCGAGGCCGCGATCACGCGGCCCGTACGGGGCTTCTTCACATGGGTTCCTTTGCGAGTGCCGTTTCGGGTGACATGTGCGGGTGGGGCAGCGCTGTGCCGGACAGGCCGAGACCCGCTGAATGAGGTGCGTCGAATGAGGTGCGTCGCCGTCCGTTTCACCTGATGACGTCGCGACGTCCACAGATTCCAGGGCGCTCGGGCCCCGACGACAACAGCTGCCGCCATACCTGGGACAGCGGGACATCCCACCCCTGTCGACCTGCGGAAACAGGGAAGCCGTGGGACGGCGTTGGGATGCGGAGCCGACGCGTGCCGTGTCGGACTCACCGTCATGTCCGTCCGCGCGGTAGCTCCGCAGCCCGCAGCCGGATCCCCGCGACCGGGCCACCGCGGGCCTGACGAACCACCCGCTCAGATCTCCCGAACGTCCATCAGGGCCACAGCAACTCCCTGACCCAACGCTCCCCCTCCCCATCCCCTTCCCGCCGGTAGTCGAGCCGCACATGCCGCCGTCGCGCGTCCCCCTGGAAGAACTCCACTTCCTCCGGCTCCACGACGTACGCCGTCCACGACGGCACAGCCACGTCCGGCTCGCGCTCGGCCCGCTCCCAGGCGGCCTCCGACGCGCGCTCCAACTCCTCGTAGGAGGAGAGGACTTCGCTCTGGTGGCCCACGAGGGCCGCGGCCAGCGCACCCGTCGAGCGGGCGTGCAGATCGGCGTGGGCGACCTCGGCGGGCTCGACCGTGACCCGGCCCCGCACCCGGACCTGGCGGCCGAGGAGGGGCCAGTAGAAGCCGAGGGAGGCGTAGGGGCGGGCCGCGAGCTGCCGGCCCTTGCGGCTGCCGGCGTGGGAGGCGAAGTGCCAGCCCCGCGCGTCCACGTCGTGCAGCATCACCGTACGGACGTCCGGCCGGCCCTCCGCGTCCGCCGTGGCCAGCGACATCGTGTGCGGCTCCACCTCCCCGGCCGCCACGACCTCCCCGAACCAGGCGGCGAAGAGCGACACCGGCTCGTCGGGAGCCGTGGCCGGGTCGAACAGCGGCAGGGCGCTGACCTGCGGATCCCAGACCCGCAGCCCGCGCAGGGCCCGCACGAACCCGGACGGCTCGGCGGGCGCCGGCGAAGGGGAGGAGGGGGAAGGGGAGGGTGACTGCGGCCGGGAAGAGGGATCGATCATGGGCATGGGCATGGGTGGGACGGTCTCATACCGTGCCCAGATCGGACGAGACCCACCGCTCCGGGCGCATACGGATGATGACCTGCTCGCCGTGGTTCTTGGAGGCGAAGTCGACGTAGCCGTCGACCTTTTCGGCCGGGAGGTAGCGGGCGGAGATCTCGCGGAGGTCGTCGAGGGTCGCGGGGGAGGTGTCGGTGACGGGGCCCTCGACGGAGACGTAGCGGATGGTGGGTTCGAGCCGGTCGATCATCAGGGAGAAACGTCCGGCGGCCTGGATCAGCCGGTTCTTGCGGGTGTCCGATCCGGTCATGATCCAGAGGTCGCCCCCGGGTGCGTACTGGTACCAGATCGGCACCGTCAGCGGCGCCCTCCCCTCGCCGGCGTCCACCGCCAGCGCGGCCACATGGGCCTCGGCCAGAAACTCCTCGCGCTCCTTGCGGGACAGTGCCATGCCATTCCTCCGAACTGCTTCGGGGACGCCTTCGTCTGCCGACCCGGTTCAGCGCTCCCGCCCCGCCTCGTATTCCGGCCGTCTCGCCCCTACCCGGAACCCGACGCCGACCGGGCACGGGTCAGCCGACGGTGTACGCGGCGTCCCCGAAGTCCGCGACCACCCGCAGCTCCCCGCCCAGCGCGCGGACGTAGGCCCGCAGGGTCGCCACCTCGGTACGGTCGATCTCGCCGTTCTCGATCGCGGAGATCCGAGGAGTCGAGACCCCCATGGAATCGGCGATGTCGCGCTGCGTGAGGTCCTGCTCGCGTCGGACTTCGGCGAGCCGGTAGGCGCGGACTTCGGCGAGGAGCTGGTCCATGTCGGCCCGCTTCTGCTCGTCCGATCGCATCGGGAGCCCGGCAGCCCGCCGCCGTTCGTCGGCTCGGCGCTTGACTTCCTCCCAGCGGACGGTGCTCATTCGTACTCCCTCGTATCCAGTTCGGCGATGTGATCCTGGTACCGCTTCTCGGCGATCGGGATGTTGGTGTCGTACCAGCCGCGCCAGTTACCGGTCTTGTCACCTGCGACCAACAGGACGGCCCGACGTGCCGGGTCGAAGGCGAACAGGATCCGGATCTCGCTCTTGCCGGATGAACCGGGCCTCAGCTCCTTCAGGTGATGCTGTTCCGCACCTTTGATCCGGTCGACGAGCGGGCGGCCGAGTGTGGGGCCGAGCAGCGCCAGAGCATCGATGGCGTCCTCCACCTGATCTGCGCTGCCAACGTCGGCTTCGATCAGATCACCGAACCATGTCGCCACTTCCGCGACGAGAATCACTTCCCATTGAGCCATGCGCAGGAAATTAATGCAAGCGTTAATCCAGGGGATCTGATCAGGCCCGATTCACCCGAACGGGTAGTCGGGGAAGGTCACCCCCGGCCCAGCACCACCGTTCCCGAGGAGCAGAACCAGCCGCCCGTGCCCGAGGCGACCGCCAGGCGGGGCAGGTGGCCGGTGGGGGTGTGGATCTGGTGGGCGCCCGCCTCGCCGCGTAGTTGGCGTACGGCCTCGACGAGGAGGAAGAGGCCGCGCATGCCCGGGTGCTGGGCGGAGAGGCCGCCGCCGTCGGTGTTGACGGGGAGGTCGCCGGTGAGGGTGAGGCGGTTCTTCTCGACGAACGCGCCGCCCTCGCCCTTCGCGCAGAAGCCGAGGTCCTCCAGGGTCACGAGGGTCATGTAGGTGAAGGCGTCGTAGATCTCCGCGAAGTCGATCTCGGAGGGGCGCACGCCGGCGCGTTCGAAGGCCAGGCGCCCGCTGACCGCCGCCGGGGAGACCGTGAAGTCGGGCCACTCGGACATGGTCGTGTGGGAGGTGTACTCGCCGGTGCCGAGGATCCAGACGGGCGTCGCCGGCCGGCAGTCCCGTACGTACTCCTCGGCCGCCAGCAGGACCGCCGCGCCGCCGTCGGAGCGTATGCAGCAGTGGAGCTTGGTGAACGGGTCGGCGATCGGCGGGGAGGAGAGCACGTCGTCGACGGTGATCGGGGTGCGGAACATCGCCTCCGGGTTCGCCGCCGCGTTGGCACGGGCCTGTACGGCGACGGAGGCCAGCTGCTCCAGGGTCGTGCCGTACTCGTGCATATGGCGGCGCGCGGCCATGGCGTACTTGGCGATCAGGGTGTGCCCGTAGGGGACCTCGAACTGGAGGGGGCCGCGCGCCCCGAAGGAGAGGTTGCCGGTGCGGCGGCCCGCCTTGATGTCCGCGCGGGCCGTGGAGCCGTAGACGAGGAGGACGACGTTCGCGTGCCCGGCGGCGATCGCGTCCGCCGCGTGCGCCGCCATGACCTCCCAGGTCGAGCCCCCGACCGAGGTGGAGTCCACCCAGGTGGGCCGCAGGCCCAGATACTCGGCCACCTCCACCGGCGCCAGGGTGCCCAGGCCGGCCGAGGCCAGGCCGTCGATGGCGGTGCGTTCCAGCCCCGCGTCGGCCAGGGCCCGGCGCGCGGCCTGCGCGTGGAGCGCGTACGGGGTCGCGTCGTCCACCCGGCCGCAGTCCGAGAGCGCCGCCCCGACGATCGCGACCTTTCGGCCGCCTGAGCGGTGCGCCACGTCGTCATGACGGCCACGGGGTCCGGGTGCGGCGGGCATGGCGGGCGCAGCGGTCATGAATCTGACGGTACATCAGTTCCGGGGGCCGGTAACCCTGTGCTTCGGGTTTCTTCCGGCCTAATATGACGGACCGTCAGATGTCGAGATGGACGCAACTGGGGGAGCAGAAGGGGGACCGCCCATGGATGCCCGCTTCACCACCGAGCAGGAGGAAATCCGGCGCACGGTACGGGAGTTGCTGATCAAGCGCTGCGGCCCGGAGGAGGTCCGGTCCGCCGTACGGGCCGGGGAGGGGTACGACGGCGGACTGTGGACCGCCCTCTCCGAACAGCTCGGGCTGCCGGGGCTCGCCCTCCCCGAGGCATACGGCGGTGTCGGCTGCTCGGTGACCGAACTTGCCCTGGCGGGGGAGGAGTTGGGGCGCACGCTCGCACCCTCGCCGCTGCTGTCCACCTCCGTGCTCGTCGCCCCCTTGATCCTGGCCCTCGGCACCGAGCGGCAGCGCGCCGCACTGCTGCCCCGCCTCGCCTCGGGACGCCTCACCGCGGCCCTCGCCGTACCGGGCGCCGCCCTCGGCACCGCGCTGGCGCTGACCGGGGACAACGCGGGCGGCTGGGCCGGTGGCGGCCGGGCCGGGGGTGTCCAGGCGCGACGCGTCGGGGACGGGTGGCGGCTCTACGGGGAGGCCGGGCAGGTTCTCGACGGACACAGCGCGGGGCTGCTGCTGGTGGCCGCGCACGCCGGGGGGTACGCCCGCTCGCGGACGCTGTTGTTCCTCGTGCGGGAGGGTACGGGTGGAGGTGGGGGCCTGGTACGGGTGCGGCAGACCTCCCTCGACGAGACGCGGCCGATCGCTCGACTCGAACTCCGGGATGTGGAGGGGGAGTTGCTGGGGGACGGTACCGACTCGGATGTGCTGCCGGCCCTGTCCGGGGTCGGGGACGCTGCCGCCGCCGTGCTCGCGGCGGAGGCCGTGGGCGCCGCCGACCGGGCGTTGGAGCGGACGGTCGCGTATGTGCGGCAGCGGGAGCAGTTCGGGCGGCCGATCGGGTCGTTCCAGGCGGTGAAGCACCGGCTCGCGGATGTGTATGTGGGGGTGCGGGCGGCCCGGTCGGCGGCGTACTACGCGGCCTGGGCGGCTGCCGCGAGGCCCGGCGGCGACGGTGGAGGGCGTGCCGACGATGGAGTAGGTGGTGCGGGCGGTCGGGGCGATGAGCGGGTCGGGGGGCTGGCGCTCGCGCAGGCGCTGGAGGCGTTGCGGGTCGCCGCTGGGGAGGGGATCCAGTTGCACGGGGGGATCGGGTTCACCTGGGAGCACGAGGCGCAGCTGTACTTCAAGAGGGCGGCGGGGGACGAGGCGCTCTTCGGGCCGGTGCATCGGCTGCGGGGGCGGGCGGCGGACGTGGCCGGGGTGTTCACGGCCGACGCGTCGGGCGCGCGGCGGGAGCAGAAGGAACAGAGGGAACCGAGGGAACAGAGGGGACAGAGGGAGGTGCGGAGCTGATGGCTTCGAGGAGCGGAAGTCGGACTGATGGCGGGAGCGGGGGCGGGAGCGGGAGTGGAAGCAGGGGCGGGAGTGGGAGGAGGGGCGTGGTGGGGATGGTGGACGGGGTGAAGAGCGTGGGCGTACGGCTGGTGCAGAAGGTGTCGTCGGCTCCGGCGTTCGCCCGGGTCGCGCCGCATGTCATACCCGCGCTGGACCGGGCCGTCCACCGGGTCACCCGGGGCCGGGTGCTGCTCAGCGCGCAGCTGCTGCCCGGCGTCGTCCTGACCGCGACCGGGGCGCGGAGCGGGGTGCCCCGGCGTACGCCGCTGGCCTGTATGCCCGAGGAGGGGCGGGGAAGCTGGGTGCTCGTCGGGTCGAACTTCGGCCGCCCCGGGCACCCCGCCTGGAGCGCCAATCTGCTGGCCCACCCCGACGCCGAGATCAACTGGAAGGGGCGGGACATCCCCGTCACCGCGCATCTGCTGGCCGGTGAGGAACGGGTGGCGGCGTGGGAGGAGTTGCTGAGGTTCTGGCCGCCGTACTCGACGTATCAGGCCCGGGTGGACCGGGAGATACGGGTGTTTCGGATCGTACGGCGGTGAGGGCGCGTCCGAGCCCCGCTGAAGCCTCCGAGCCCCGCTGGAGCCCCCGAGTCCCCTGTGGCGTCTGTGTCCTCCGGAACGCGGCAGGCGGCACTCCTCGGGTGAGGGTGCCGTCTGCGTGACAGGAATCGCGTCCGGGGGCGTGCCCGGGGGCTCCTGCGTTACTTCGTGGGTTTCTTGCCGGTGATGCCCAGGTGCACCAACAGGGCCAGGTTGGGCTTCAGTTCGGCCTGCTTGACGCCCCAGGTCTGGAAACCCTTCTGGTGTCCGGAGACCGAGGCGAGCATGGCGACGAGGGAGCCGGCGAGGGCCGCCGGGTTCACGTCCTTGTCGACGCGGCCCTTGGACTGGAGGTCGGCGACCGTCTCCGAGAGGGAGTTGGTGACCGAGTTCAGGATCTTCATCCGGATCTTGTAGAAGCGTTTGTCGCCCTCGGCCGCGCCCAGGTCGACGACGCGGAGGATGGCGTCGTTCCTGCGCCAGAACTCCAGGAAACCGTCGACGAGTTCCTGGGCGGTCTGCCAGCCGGCCTTGCCGACCCAGGAGCGGCCTTCGAGGAGGCTGGTCAACGTGGCGCCCTCGGCGGCCATTTGCTCGGCGATCTCCAGGACGGCGCCCTCGACGTCCGGGAAGTACTGGTAGAAGGTCGCGGGTGAAGTGCCCGCCTTCCGGGCGACATCAATGACTTTGACGTCCCGGTAGGGCGACGAGCTGAGCATCTCGCTGAGGCAGTCGAGCAGCTTCTGCCGGGTCGCCTGCCCTCGTCGGCCGGCCACGCGGCCGTCGACGGTACGCACTTGTCCTGTCATGCCGTCAGCTTACCGAGGGGTGATCGGAGCGCGATTCGGCCGACTGCAAATGGGGAGCAGGGGCTTCACCAAGGGGTTCGTGGGGTGGCCCCGCGGTGCCTTGGCGCCTTTCCTTCGCCCCCGCCGCCCCTACCCGTCCCATCCTCAAGGGGCGGTGCCCCTTCGACCCCAGCGCGGGTTCGGTGGGGGCTGGTCGCGCAGTTCCCCGCGCCCCTGAAAGGCAGGGGCTGCGCCCCGTGCCTTTCAGGCCCGCAGGGGCCTGAATCCTTAGGGGCGCGGGGAACTGCGCGAGAA